>JAITRF010000094.1 GCA_031288535.1 Desulfovibrio sp.
AAACTTTACCGGCCAGCACGATGGCGAAGGATTGCGGTCGCACGCCTTGCGCGTGCGTGGATTGAAACCTGGGCGTTAACCAGTTTGATCGTTTAGGAAAGGGTCGCACGCCTTGCGCGTGCGTGGTTTGAAACCCGCCTATTTTCCGCGAATGCTTCCGTTGTCTCGTCGCACGCCTTGCGCGTGCGTGGATTGAAACCACACGAGAGATGAAAGCCGGGGATTTGCGCGGCAGTCGCACGCCTTGCGCGTGCGTGGATTGAAACAGCGATTGCGCCATGTCACCCTGGAGTGCGTCGAGGTCGCACGCCTTGCGCGTGCGTGGATTGAAACGCGCAGACGCGCGGGTATGACGGTATCATGTCTGGTCGCACGCCTTGCGCGTGCGTGGATTGAAACCGGTCGCCGAACACGATAGACAACAAAGGCGGAACGTCGCACGCCTTGCGCGTGCGTGGATTGAAACGATCAAGTCGAAACGGCCCGCAAATGGCCGATCAGTCGCACGCCTTGCGCGTGCGTGGATTGAAACACGAAAAGCCTTTGCCGCACGATACGGCGTGCATGTCGCACGCCTTGCGCGTGCGTGGATTGAAACAAGCCGGAGATAACCGGCATCATAGATGTAGCGACGTCGCACGCCTTGCGCGTGCGTGGATTGAAACCTTGTAGTAGGCCAGGAGAAAAGTCCCCTGATCCTCGTCGCACGCCTTGCGCGTGCGTGGATTGAAACTGGCTGTCTAGGATCATGGCTCCGATTGGGCGAGTCGCACGCCTTGCGCGTGCGTGGATTGAAACAGGTCGTGTCCGCTCCTGGAAGATCAGCGGCCGCGTCGCACGCCTTGCGCGTGCGTGGATTGAAACGTCCAGTGCCGTGTGTAGAAGGGCGTCCCCGGCGTCGCACGCCTTGCGCGTGCGTGGATTGAAACACGCCCCGCCCCTTGCCCGCCGGCGCCACGGCTAAGTCGCACGCCTTGCGCGTGCGTGGATTGAAACATATTTTTATCGACGAATCCATACCCGCACCCGGGTCGCACGCTTTGCGCGTGCGTGGATTGAAACTCCAGAGGCTCCGGCGACTGCTTGAGCTGTGCCAGGTCGCACGCCTTGCGCGTGCGTGGATTGAAACCCGGCATGATTGTGCGAGCGGCCGGAACCTCGGGCGTCGCACGCCTTGCGCGTGCGTGGATTGAAACCCTTGCCGCCCGTACCGCGCCGCGCAAGGTACGCGGTCGCACGCCTTGCGCGTGCGTGGATTGAAACTTGGCCGGATCGAAACGGTTGTAGTACCCGTTCGTCGCACGCCTTGCGCGTGCGTGGATTGAAACCAGACGCAACACGTCCCCGTTGCGGGAAAGCGGCCGTCGCACGCCTTGCGCGTGCGGGGGTTGAAACATTTTCGCCCGCCGCTCCATCGCGGCGATAGAAGGTCGCACGCCTTGCGCGTGCGTGGATTGAAACTTTTCTTGGCCTACGCATGAACGATAGTGGTGATAGTCGCACGCCTTGCGCGTGCGTGGATTGAAACGCGTTCCTGGAAACGCCCAATGACCGACAATGGCGTCGCACGCCTTGCGCGTGCGTGGATTGAAACATGTACAGGTCGGGCCTGAGAAAACCCCTGGTCAGGTCGCACGCCTTGCGCGTGCGTGGATTGAAACTTGCTGTTGCCGCGTTGGAAACTTTCGGAATAGAGTCGCACGCCTTGCGCGTGCGTGGATTGAAACTATTCCTGGCACCGGCATTCGACGGACGGGAATGTCGCACGCCTTGCGCGTGCAAAGTACATGCCTCTCTGCGCTTGAAAGGCTTGAGGACTTCACCGGCCAGCATTATGCGCCTCATGCGAGAGAATGGCTTGCAAGCAGTGAAGCGTGCCGGCAAATCTCCTTTGGGTCCGCCATGTTGAGACAGTAAAAAATTACACCTCGCCTTACTGGAATTTCAGGAAGCATACAACAATCATTGAAAAATAGGCCGTCATGGCTGCAAAACCTCTGCTCATGTCAAGGCCCCCCAACAAATGGGCTGTCTGGCGGATGCTGCATGATTGATAAAAATCTGTCCGAAAAATCGTAGACCTATACACCCGCGCTTCGCCGAAAAGCTCTTGTGCCCGGGGCGGGCCTGTTCTATATTTCCGCCAGCCCAAAAACCAAAGGAGTCCTTGTGAAACGCCTTTCATCCTTTTCCCTGATAGTCATAACGCTTCTTTTTTCAGTCGCCTGCGATGAAAAGGAAGCGAAAAGCATAGATAACCGTTCCCTGGTTCTGAACTCGGCAGGAGAAGGCAAATGCGCGGAAGCCGAAGGCGCGCTGGCCAAATCCGGGATTGAGGGGCAGGACCTCTCCGCCGCGTTTCTGTCCATCGCCCGTTGCTATGACAAAAAAGAACAGCGCCGCAATGCGGAGGAATACTACGGACGCTTTCTGAACAGCGGCACGACCCTGGAACCCAAGGATCGCATCGAGGCCCTGGAGCGCCTGGCCCGCCTCGCGTTTTCCAGAAACGACGCCGCAACGGCGGAAAAGTACGCCCGGCAGGCGGAGGAGCTTGGCGATCCTTCCGCTTCCCTGCTCATGCTGCGCTCCGCCATTCTGACCCGGAACAAGGACTTCGCCGCGGCCATCCCCCTGCTCGAAAAGGTCCTCCAGGCCGAGCCGGACAACGAAGACGCCCTCACCGGTCTGGCTTCGGCCTACGCGGGCATCCGGGAACCGGACAAGGCAAGGGAACTGCTCGGGTCCTTTCTGGACAAAAAACCCTCTCCCGGCCCGGCCCTCGATCTCTTTCTCTCCCTTGCCAGCCAGACCGGAAACCTTGAGGGCGGGGAGAAAATCCTGGGCAAACTCATGGAACGGGAACCGGCAAACGAACTTCCGGCGGTTTTGCTGAGCGAGCTTTATCTTGCGGCGGGCGACGTGGAAAAGGCAGTCCGGGTTCTGCGTTCCTTTCTGGAAAAAAATCCGGAAGCGCCGACGGCGCGCCTGCGCCTGGCCGGGATGATGAGCGGCCAGGGGCAGTACGACACGGCCCTTGAACTTCTGGATCAGGCCCAACGCCAAAGCGGAGAGGTAAAACTCGCGCGCGCGGGGACGCTCATGCGCGCCGGGCGGCTGGACGATGCCATAAGCGCCCTCAAAGGCATCGTGGACGACCCGAGAGACAGGGAGCAGGTCCAGGAAGCCAGGACGGGGCTTGCCGAACTCTATATGCGGATGGGGCTGCCCAAGGAAGCGGAGAACCAGGCCGACGCGCTTGTCGCCGCCTATCCGGAGCGGATGGAAAACTTCGCCCTGCGCGGGCGCATCCGTATGAACGCCCGCGATTTCGCGGGGGCGATCGAAGATTTCACCGTCGTGGCCGAAGCTCTCCCGCAAGACCACGAGGTGGGCCTGGCGCTTGCCGACGCTTACAACGCGGCCGGCAACGCCAAAGCGGCCGAAGACGTGATCGCGCGCATCCTGAGCCGGGCCCCGCAGTTCGGCCCGGCCTATATCGCCCTGGCAAACCTCTATCTCGCGCGCGGGATGCAGGACGCGGCCCTGCTCACCCTTAACATAGGCCAGAGCTCGGCCCCGGACGACATCAACATCCCACTCTTCGCATCTTCCCTGCTGGCAAACAACAAACGCTACGGCGAAGCGGCCAAGATTCTGGAACCCCTGGCCGAAAAGACCGATCCGCGCGTATCCGAAACCGCGCTCCTGCGTCTGGCCGCCATCTACGGAGCGCAGAAAAACTCCGCCAAGGCCCTGGCCACATACGACCGCGCCCTGAAGAAAAACCCCTCTTCCACAATGGTGGCCGAAGGCCGCATCCGCTTCCAGCTGACCTCCAAACAGGAAAAGGCGGCCATGGCCTTCGCCGAGAAACGCATGAAAGAAAGGCCGACCGACCCGGCAGCGGCCTTCATGGTCGGGGAATGCGCGCTGGCCAACAGAGACGCGCAAAAGGCGGAACAGGCCTACAAACGGGCGCTGGAACTGGCCCCGAACTGGGAACAGCCTCTTCTCTTTCTGATCCGGATCTACTCGGCCACCAAACAGGTGGACAAGGCGATCAAACTGTGCAGGGACGTCGCGGCCAAAAACCCGGACAACGTCAATGCGGAAATGTACCTGGCCATGCTTCTGGAACAGACCGGAAAATTCGATCAGGCCGAGGCGCAGTACAGAAAAATCATCGCCGAAAAACCTGATTACCTGGCGGCCGCAAACAATCTGGCGTTTCTCCTGACGAGACACAAAGCCACGCCGGAGCGTCTGGCCGAGGCCGAAACCCTGGCCGGAAAAGCCGCGGCCGGCGAAGCCCCCCAGCCTCTGGATACCCTGGGCTGGGTGCAGCACCTGCGCGGCAACGCCGAGGCGGCCGAAGCCAACCTGAGAAAATCCCTGGCGCGACAGGAAAAAAACGCCTTTGCCCGCTACCACCTGGCGGCCGTGCTCGCGGCCACCCAGGACAAAGACAAAAAGGACGAGGCCCTGGACCTGCTCAAACCCCTGGCTGCAGACAAGAGCTTCCCCCTGCGCCGGGAGGCGGAAAAACTGCAGAAAACTCTGACCGCGAAAAAATAGAACGGGTTAAGGGAACGATGTCACCCGCCGCAAGACAGGCATACCAAGCGTAAATGCCCTATCCGGCGTCTATCCTGCTGCCCGGGCGCATTTCATTTCCGCCCGCAGGCGGCCCTTCTCGTCCTTGTCGGAGTAAATCAGCACACGGCCGCCGCCGGAAAGCGGGCCGGGGTTGACAATGCGCGTACGGCCCAGAAAATCCTCGGCCTGTGCTTCATGAATGTGCCCGCAGACGCAAAGATCCGGCTGACGCTCCTCAATGAAGCCGCGCACCGCCCTGCTTCCGGCCGGATGTCCGTCGCCCAGGCGGTCGCAGGCCGTCCCGTAGGGCGGGCAATGGGAAACAAGCACCAAAACGGGTTCGTCCGCCGCCACCGGCGCAGGCCGGTCCACTGCCCGCCCGACGCAAGCCGGATCGGCGCGGAGATCGGCCCGCTCCGCCGCGAAAAGTTCCAGCGCCCGCCCGTAGGCCTCTTCCAGCCAACCGGCCATGACGTCTTCCGGATATTCGCTGGGCGTGCGAAAGGGGGTGGGCGTGGACGCGCCGAGCCCCACGGCGTAGACGCCGGGGAAAAGCCTCCTGGCCGAACGGTGCAGGTTCCAGCCTTTTTCCTCAAGCATCCGCGTTATCACGCCCTTGTCCATATTCCCGATCTGGGCCAGGAGATTCGGGTTTATCCCGGCAAGAGGCAAAAGAACGCGCAAGGCGTCTTCCACCCCGCCGGCAAGGGTGATGTCGCCGCTGACTATGACGCCCGCAGCCGCGGGGATTTCCTCCAGGACCGCAAGCCCGCCGATATCGTTGTGCACGTCGCCGAAGGCGATGTAAAAAGGCGTTTCGCTCATGGCTTTCCCCTGAAGCAATCTTGTGGAAACGCTGAGTTGTTTCTTTTCAGGGGCGGCTTCCAGAGCCGGAGATTTCTCCCTCCGGCGCGCGCGGGAGAGCGCCTGACGCCGGCAGGAGTGCGTTTCCGTTTTGCCGCTGTTTGCCCCTGTTGCGGATCTCCGTGCTCAGTTCCGCCCGTTTACGGCTCATGGTTTCAAATTCCCGCCTTGCCTGAGCCAGGTCCCGACGCGCCTCCAGCAAGTTTTTTTCCAGCAGGGAACGTTTTTCCGTCTGGTTTTTTTCCCGGTTTTGACGCGCCAGCGCCCCGGTGTACTCGACGCCCGCCCGGGCCTCGCGTTCCGAGGCCTCCTGCACGCGCCGCCGCGCCTCGTCTTCAAGCAGGCGCAGTTGCTCCTCGCGCAGGGCGAGGGCTGCGTCTTCCTCGTCAAAGTGGGTTTGCACGGGCGCAGCCGGGCTTTCCGGTCCGCTCCTCTCCCCGGACAGGGCGGAGCGGGTGTGAGCGTTATCCGGGCGCAACGGCCCCTTTCCCTGCTCCGCCTCGTCCCCGGACTTCACCCGCAGGCCCGGCACCGGCCCCTCCCCAGGGACGTGGGGTATGAGGTTTTGCGCGGGTTCGATGCGCCCGCGCTTCTGGATGAAATGCCGGAAGGCCGCGCCCACGCTCAGGGCCAGGAGCAGGACCAGGGCGATGAACAGAATGCGGGGAACCTTCTTTTTTCTTTTTGCTTCAGACAGGGTAAGGCGTGTGTCGTCCATGGCTTTTTCACGGATTGGCATTTCTTCCTTAACTCGCTCTAACATTGGTCTGGGCCAGAACAAGCTCCACCTCGTCCACGGAGATGCCGGCCGACTTGGCAAGTTGGGCGACGCTCAGGCCTTTTTTCTTCCCGGAGACGATGACTTCGCGCAAAAGCTGGGGAGAACGGCCAAGTTTTTCCGTACGGTCGAGCAAGGCGCGCAACTGCGCGGCGCGGGCGTCAATGTCCTCGCCCAGTTTTTGCAGTTCCGCCTGGCGCACGGCGAAACTCTGTACCAGCTCCCGCTCCAGCTCGGAATTGACGCGCAGCTTTTCCATCAGTCCCTGCTGTCCGTTGGAGAGCGTAAGAAGCAGATCCTCGGACTTGCGCAGCCGGATGAAAAAGCGCAAAAGCAGGAAAAAGAGCGCCAGCTCCGCTATACTTATGATTATGAGGACCCAGGACTGCATGCTCAGATTTTTATGTCAATCAGCGAACCGGCGGGGAGACTGCGCGCTTCGGCTTCATCCTCGGGAACAATCCGCGCTTCCACGTCGAGGAAATCCTCATCGCGCGCCTTGTTTTCCTGGCGGGGGCGGCGGTCGCCTTTGCCGCCGTCGCGTTCGCGCACCCGGCTCGACGCTACGGATTGCGGGGTGGCCGCGACTTTTTCCCGTTCGGTTTTCAGGGACTGGACGGCCGTTTCCCTGGCGACCAGCTGCTGTACATAAGGCTGATTTTGCTGCAACTCCACGATTTTTTCCACATGGCCCATCTGGATGACGGGCGCGGGCAGGGTATTGATGATGCTCATTTTGTCCCCCGGGGTGCAGGGTCTGCGATACCTTCCTTAGAGCAGCATTTAACTTTTGAGCTTGCCGTTTGACGGCGAAGCGGGTTCGCCTGACGGCAATCCCGCGACAGAGCGGTTTACACGTTTCCGATGTCAAACCGCGCTAATCCGGACTCACGATATATTCTTCTATATACACAGCCTGAATTTTCTCTGTGGCGATGTTTTCATTGACTACGCTGACTATGTCCTCTTTGAGCGTTTCGGCCGATTTGGCGTCCGCGAGAAAGGTCAGCGGCTTGTTGGTCAGATAGTAATATATGGAGTCGCGCACGGCAATGTTTTTTACCGCCAGTTCGGTCATGAGGGTTTCGTTGTCCGTGGGAATGGAAAAGCCGCAGCGCAGAAAGCGTATTTCCCCTTCGGCGCCGCGCAGTTCCAGGAAGAACAGGTCCAGGATGTACAGAAACTTGGCGGCGGCGGGACCCTCGTCGCGCTGCGTGGCCGAGGACACAACCACCGTGGTGGTGACCGGCGACTCCACGGGTTTTTGCGACTCGGACCCGCCCCACAGAAAAAAATACAGGCCGCCGCCCGCCATAGCCGGGACAAGCAGGATCGCGGCGGCGATTACGCGCCGCCGCCTGGTGTTGAGACGGTGTTTCAAAGCCGCGACGAGGCCGTGGAAAATATTTTTGAACTTTGCGGAAAACTTCGGCTTTTCCGGAGGCTGTTCGGGCGTGGAAGGCGGTGCGGGAGGCTCTTCGAGAGCGGCTTTTTCTTCTTCCTTTTCCTTGAGGAAAGGGGCGTCGTCCATATCCAGTTCCACTTTATAGGACGACGTCTTATCTCCCTGTTCCGGGGCGGGCGCAGCCGGATCCCGGTCTTCATCGACGGGGGGGAGGGAGGTTGTTTCGTCAGTGGCCATAGGCGGGCACCGTCCCGCTCCGGGGCAGGAGCGATGTTTTCAGGGCGGCGCGGGGAAGGGGAGAGTTTGCGATGCGCGCGCCGTTACGGGAAAATCTTGTCTATTTTTTGTTTCAGGACTTCGGCGGTGAACGGTTTGACTATGTAGTTCGACACTTTGGCCTGCACGGCTTCGATGATGTTTTCCTGTTGCGCCTCCGCTGTGACCATAAGGAAGGGCAAATCGGCGAATTCTTCGCTGGCGCGCACCTTGCGCAACAGATCGATGCCCGTCATCTGCGGCATGTTCCAGTCGGAAATGATGAATTCTATCCTGTCTTTGTTCAACACGTCCCAAGCGGTGGTTCCGTCGTCCGCCTCGACCACGTTGGTGAACCCGAGCTGGCGCAGAATATTTTTTATGATGCGGCGCATAGTTGAAAAATCATCAACAATCAGAACCCGCATGTTGGGATTGAATGGCATGTTGTCGTTCTCCTTTGCCGGTTACCGCTTAACCGTTTTCTCGTAACGCGGATTCCCAATAAACGGAACGTGTTATTTGGAGAACCGCGGGCGGGCGAAGCCCGCCTGCTCCATGCAAGGCCTGCGGGTTTGGCGCCTGCCGGGACAGGCGCGATTCCCGATAAAAATTGAAGCGATTTTTATCGGGAATCGGAATAACGCGTATTAAACTCGCGGCGCAGACGGGTCAGCGCCTGCGCATGCAACTGGGATACCCTGCCTTCGGTGATGCCCATAACTTCCGCGGTTTCGCGCATATTCAGCTCATCCGCATAGTAGAGCGACAATACCAGCTTTTCCCGTGCTGTCAATTGCCCGACAAGCTCCGCGATCCTGCTGATGATCTCTCTGAATGACGTGGAGACAAAAGGTTCGTCGCCCATGGAGCTTTCAGCCGAGATCAGCGATTCCTGGATAAGTTCCAGAGAGACCGTGAACTGGTTGTGCAGGGCTTCCAGGCCTTCGCGCACCTCGTCGATGCTCAGGCCCGTCTCGTCGGCCAGGGCCTCCTCGCCCGGGATCTGTCCGGTTTCGCGTTCCAGCTTGTGGACGGCTTCGTCCAGTGTACGTACCACCTTGCGCAGGGAACGGGGGAACCAGTCCATGTGCCGCAATTCGTCAAGCATGGCGCCGCGGATGCGGTTTTCCGCGTAGGTGTCGAATTTTACGCCCATCCCCGGCCGGAATTTGGTGAAAGATTCCATAAGCCCCAAGGTGCCGGAGCCGATCAGATCGGAAAGTTCCACGTTGCGCGGCAGACGGGCCTTGAGACGCAAGGCCAGATACTTGACCTTGGGGGCGAAGTGCCGGACTATTTTCTCCTGCTGCGCGCTGTCGCACTCCGACCAGACAAGGGCGCCTTCGTCGAAGAGTTTCCAGACCTCTGCGGCCTTATTGCCGGAAGAGGAGGCGTTTCCAGAAGAATTTGATGTTGCCGTCAAGGGCATGTGGAACATCCCAGCTTTGTATGGTTTTGGCTATGCCGGTCACCGCGCGGCAGGCGGGGCCGTCCCTGTCCAGCGCGCAAAACGGCTTCTGGTTGATTACCGCCTTGCGTACCCCGGCGTCCCTCGGAACCATGCCTACATAGTCCAGGCCGACCCCGGAAAGAAAATGATCGCAGGCCCGGTACAGGCGGCGGAAAATGTCCAGAGCGGACTTGTCGTCGCCGGCCATGTTCACCAGTATCCGGAAGTCGTTGACGTCGTGATTCTGCTGCATGACCTTGATCAGGGCATAGGCGTCGGTCAGCGAGGTCGGCTCCGGAGTCAATATCACCAGTCGCTCCTGGGCCGCAAGATTGAAATACATGACGTTCTCGTTGATGCCCGCGCCAGTGTCCACTATCAGGTAGTCCACCGCGTCCTCAAGCTCGTCCATGGCCTCAAGCAGGGTAATTTTCTGCCCGGCCGACAGCGAGAGCATCTCGCTCACCCCCGAGGAGGCGGGAAGTATCCTGAAGCCGTAGGGAGTGTCCATGAGAACGTCGGAGAGACCGACCCCCTCGTGGAAAAGATGAAAGAGGTTGTGCGCCGGCGTCAGGCCGAGCAGCACGTCCACGTTGGCAAGGCCGAGGTCGGCGTCGAGCAGGACTACCCTTTTGCCGTCCGCGGCGAGGCGGCTGGCAAGATTGACCGAAATGTTGGTCTTGCCTACTCCGCCTTTGCCAGAGGTGACGGATATGACCAGGGGCAGTTCAGTGTTCATGGCTTGCTCCGGAGCCGATATGCATTTGAGTGATCATAACCGTTTTCCCAGTGCCGGGACAAGCCGTTTTCCGGCTCTTCAGCGTAGGCCGGTCCGTTTCCGGGGCTTGCGCCGCTTTTTTGTTTTTCCGCCATATTCCATCCTGTTTTAGAGCGGTTAACGCTTGAGATGCCCGCCTGACGGCGGGCAAAGGCCGGCCCTCACCGGCCGAGAGGCAGCTCTCTTTTGAAGATCAGCCTCCAGAGCATGTTTTCCTTGACCGGCGCCAGGGAATTGCCCAGTCCCGCACCAAAGGAGAGGGCGGAGACGGGCAGGCCGCTGTCCACGGCCACGTTGACCACCTGTCCGTAATGCTCGGCTTCGTCGAGTTTGGTCCAGATGATGCTCCCGGCGTGATTCGTGCGGTAGCGCTCGAGTATCCCCTTGAGTTGCAGGCTGCCGTAATGCGGGGGCAGGACCAGGTGAACGGCCATGCCTTCCGGCCCGGCCCCGTCAAGCGTAGCCAGCCCGGAATCCGCGAGCAGGGAATTCAGATAGCGTCCGCGCGCAAGCCCCGGCATATCCACGATCACCCGGTCAAAGCCTTCTTTCAGTCCCTGATTTAAAGCGCCGACCAAGTCCAGGGTGGTTGCGGCTTCCTTGTACGCCAGTTCCGAAAGTTCGCAGTAGTGGCGCAAAAGCAGGCGTCCGTTGCCGCGCGTGGGGTCTGCGTTCAAAAGGCAGATGCGCATGTCGGGGGTCATTTTGCGCAAGGCCAGGGCCAGACGGATGGCCACCGAGGTTTTTCCCGCCCCGAAGGGCCCGGCGATCACCTGGATGGACTGGCGCCAGTTTTCCTTGCCCCAGGCGGACATGGGCACCAGCCGGGACAAGGGGGACAGGATGGAGACGGAGGGGTCGCGTTGAAGCATGCCGCACAGATGCATCACCGCCGTGTCCTCCACCCCCTCGCGCTGCAGAAATTCTATGGCCAGACGCTGTCGCGGGGGCAGGTTGTCCAGGCGCATGGCCGGTTTCATCAGGGCCAGAAGATGGCTTTTGATGCTGCTCCATTCCTCGTGCCAGCGTTGCCAGCCGGCCGGCAGAGCCTCTTGTTCCCAGGCCGGATGGGCGGAATTTTGCGGGTAGACGGCGAAGCGGCGGGGTTTTTCTTCCGCCGGACCGCCGGCCCCGTTTCGCGGCGCTTGCAGATCTTCCGAAGCCTGAGCCTGCCCGCAAGCCGCCTCATGCGCCGGGGCGGGCGGGTTCCGGCGCGTCGCCTCCCGTTCCAGGGCGGCGGTCATGGTGATCAGTCCGTCTTCTTCCTGGGTGTCTAAAATCACCGCGTCCGGGCCGAGTTCCTCCTTGATCAGGGCCAGCACCTCCTTGGTGCTTTTCGCGCTGAAACTTTTGACCTGCATCAGTCAACTCCCGCGACGCCTATGGAAGTCAAGCGGATGTCGTTGGGTATCTCGGCCTGGGAAATGACCGGGACAGAGGGCAGGAAACGCATGACAAGCTGGGCGAGATGGGGACGGGTGAGGGGCGAAACCAGCGCCACGGGTTGACCGTCCGTGTTCACCGCCGTTTCCACAGTCTTGTTTATGTTTTGTATGAGCTTTTGCGCGACTCCCGGAGAGAGGGCGAGATAGGCGCCGTTTTCCGTCTGGCGCAGGGATTCCTGCAAAAGCTGCTCGGTTTTGGCGTCCAGGGTGATGATCGGCAACGAACCCCTGTTGTCCAGATAGGGCTTGACTATGGTCCGGGAGAGGCGTTCGCGCACGTATTCCGTAAGCACTTCCGAATTTTTCGTCGCATGCCCGTGGTCTGACAGGGTTTCCACGATGCTCAGCAGGTCGCGCACGGAGACGTTTTCGCGCACCAGATTCTGCAGAACCTTCTGCACGACCCCCAGGGGCAGGATGCCGGGGCTCAATTCCTCCACCGCCTTGGGGGCGGTCTTTGCCAGGTTGTCCAGCAGGGCCTGGGTTTCCTGGCGCCCGATGAAGTCCGCAAGATGGCGTCTGAAGACTTCCGTAAGATGGGTGGCGATTACCGTGGATGGATCCACCACCGTGTATCCGGCCAGCATGGCCTCGTCCTTGCGGGATTCCGGTATCCACAGGGCGGGCAGGTTAAAGGCCGGCTCGCGCGTTTCTATGCCTTTTATGTTGTGGCGGGCGTTGCCGGGGTCCATGGCCAGCAGGTGATCCACAAGTATTTCAGCCGAAGCCACCTCGTTGCCCTTGATGAGCAGGCTGTACTGTCCGGGTTTCAGTTGCAGATTGTCGCGCAGATGCATGGAGGGCAGGATCACCCCCATATCCAGGGCGAACTGTCTGCGGATGGAGCGCACGCGCGACAGGAGATTGCCGTTCTGGCTCTCATCCACCAGGGGGACCAGTCCGTAGCCCACCTCAAGCTCCAGGGTGTCCAGGGGCAGGAGGGCCTGCACCTCCTCCGGGGTGTCCGCGGAAGGCGCGCCGCTTCCGCCTCCGGAACCGGCCTGCGTCTTGCCTTTCGTCGGGGCCGTTCCCTTGCCGGCGCCCGCCCCGGCAGCGGCCTCCTCGTCTCTGAACCGGGCGGAAACCCTGGCTATCAGGAAAAGGGTCAGAGAGATGCCGAGGAAGGGCAGGGCGGGCAGTCCCGGGGTCAGGGCGAAAAGCAGGAGCACCCCGGCCACCAGGTTCATGGCCCGGTAATTATAGGTGAGCTGGCCGATGAATTCTTCGCCCATCTTGGCTTCGGCCGCGGCGCGGGAGACTATTATGCCCGCCGCGGTCGAGGTGATGATCGAGGGGATGGTGGAAACCAGCCCGTCGCCGATGGTAAGCAGGCTGTATGTCTGCAAAGCCTGCTGCCAGGACATGTCCTTCTGCAGCGCGCCAAGAAGAACGCCGCCGACGATGTTGACAAAGGTGATGAACAGTCCGGCGTTTACGTCTCCCTGCACGAATTTGCCCGCGCCGTCCATGGCCCCGTAAAAGTCCGCCTCCTTGCGGATATTCTTGCGCATGTCCACGGCCTCTTCTTCATTGATCAGGCCGGCGTTCAGGTCGGCCTCAATGGCCATCTGCTTGCCGGGCATGGCGTCCAGGGTGAAGCGCGCCGCAACCTCGGCGATGCGCGTGGTGCCGCTGGTGATGACTATCTTGTTCAGTATGAAGAGGATCAGGAAGATGACCGCGCCGATGATGTAACTTCCGCCCACGACGAATTCGCCGAAAGCCTGGATGACCGTCCCGGCCGCGTCCACGCCCTTGTCGCCGTTTAAAAGGATGAGGCGCGTGGAGGCCACGTTGAGGGCGAGACGCAAAAGGGTCGTGACCAGCAGAAGGGAGGGGAAAATGGAGAATTCCATGGGCGTAAGCATGAACATGGAGGTAATCAGTATGAGCAGGGACAGGGATATGGAAACGCAGAGCATGAAATCCAGCACCAAGGTGGGCATGGGGACGAGCATTACCATCAGGATCACCACGACCCCGCCCGCAAGCAGCAAATCTCCCTGGGAGGCGAACCTCTGATAGTTTATTTTCGGTGCCGTTTTGCCTGCCATATTACTGACGCCTCGCGTAATCCGCCGTCAAAGCGACGACGGCTGTTTCCATCGGTTTTTTCCGGGTAAAACGCCCGGCTTGCGCCGTTCCGTTTTTTGCCGGCCCGGGCTTTATACCCTTGCGCGCCTTGTCCCGGACCCTGTTTTACATTCCCGGATTTTTCCCCGGATTTTTCGTCTTCCAGATTTGCGCCAGGATCAAGGCCACTGCCCGGAAGAGTTCCTGAGGGATCAAATCGCCTATGTCCGTCTGCTTATACAAAGCTCGTGCCAGAGCTTTGTTTTCCCGGATGGGGACTCCGTGTTGCCTGGCCGTTTCCTTTATCTTTTCCGCCATCCTGTCCGCGCCTCTGGCCACGACGACAGGCGCCGGGGCTTCCATGGGGTTGTAGCGCAGGGCCACGGCGATATGCGTGGGGTTGGTTATGACCACGTCCGCCTTGGCCACATCCTTGAGCATGCGGCGCATGGACATCTGCATCATCTTCCGGCGGATGTGGGCCTTGATCGCCTCATCGCCTTCCATCTGCTTGCGTTCGTCCTTTACCTCATCCTTGCTCATTTTGAGGTTTTGCGCATAATCCCAGCGTGTATAGAAAAAGTCCGCCACCGCGATAACCACCATGGGGATCAGGGCGTAGATGACCATGCGGCTGCCTATCTCCAGAATATAGCGGGCTATGCCGATCGCATCCATGTAGTAGAGATCGGGGAAGTTCCGCATTTCCGCCTTGAAGACCAGCAAGGGGGCAAGGCCGATGAACAGGGCCTGCAGAAGGCTTTTCCCCAGGCGCAGCAGGGTGTCGACGGAGACGAACATGCGTTTTAAGCCGTTTATGGGGTTGAAACGCGAGAACTTGAACCCGAAGACCTTGGTGGTCCAGAGTTTTCCGACCTGCAGGCGCAGGGATATAAAAACCAGAAGACCGATCAGCAGGATCGAGGGCAGGATGATTTTCGCCAGGGAAAGGGAAATCCGAAGACCGAGTTCGTAGATCCCCGCATCGTTCAAATCCCGGTAGGCAGGGGCGTAGCCCAGAAAATGGCGGAAAATGTCCAAAAGTTCCGAGCTCATATATTCAAGGCAGAGGGTCAGGCCGATAAGACCCGCCAGGATGGACACCGCCTTTACCACTTCTTGGGATTTGGGGACGTTGCCTTCGCTACGCGCCTTGCTGATGCGCTTGGATGTGGCTTTTTCCGTTTTTGACGGATCGCGTGCCATGTGTCTTTCCGTTCCAGAGTATTTACGCTTGAAATTCTTGCCTTACAGCGGGCAAAGCCCGCCTGCGGGCATTTCGCGCCAGAGCAATTTCACTTTGAAATTGCTCTGGCGGCCGCGCGAGCGGACGCCCGCCGCGAAGGCGCAAGCGCAATTTATTTGCGCGATTAAGCGCCGAAGCGGGCGCGGCCTGAAGATAAATCGTGTATAATCTCAAAGTTAAAGTGCTCTAAAAAGACGCGCGGACCGAGCCCATCACGCGCCTGAAGATCGGGCCGAGTTCAAAGATCAGGTCTTCCATGCGCATTGAGATGATGCCGAACAAGATGCTCATGAAAAAAAAGCCCACGGCGATTTTTATCGGAAATCCGAGGGTGAGCAGGTTCATTTGCGGGGCGGCCCTGCCCATCAGGGCCAGCGCCAATTCCACGGTGAGCAGGGCGGCCGTGACCGGGGCCGCTATCCTGATGGCCAGGGAGAACATTGTGCCGGAAAAATCCAGCATATCCGCGGTCAGGCGGCCGTTTACGGTGAGCCCGCCGGGCGGGACGAGGGCAAAGGAATCCGCAAGCGCCCGCAGCAGGTGCAGATGCCCGTCCATGGCAAGAAAAATGAGGAGCGCGACCATGTACAAAAGGTGGGAGGATATGCTCACCTGAGCGCCGGACGAAGGGTCCGCCAGGGTGACCATGGTGAAACCCATCTGGAAACCCATGATTTCCCCTCCGGTCTGGACGGCCGCGAAAATGAAATGGACGCAAAGGCCAAGGACAAGGCCCAGCACCGTTTCCGCCAGGATCATCAGGGCGATGCCGGCAGGATGCGTCGGGAAGAGTTCTCCCGGAAAAGAGAGATTGGGCCACAGGGCCATGCTGAGGATCAGGCACAGGGCCACCTTGACTTGGGCCGGAATATATTCGCCGCCGTAGAAAGGCAGGAGAAAAAGCACCAGGCTTACCCGCAGCAGGGTAAGGAAAAAGCCGGCCACAAGGCCAGCGTCGAAAGAAAAAACGTCCATGCGCGCTGTTTGCAAAATCCGCGCCTGTTTTTACGCGGCGCAACCCGCCCCGCGTTTCGGGGATCCGCCGGCGCAGGGACCCTCCGTTTCCAGCAGCATGTCAATTATAGTATTTTGCGCTTGAGATTGTCGCGTGGAGCGTCCGCTTCGGGGCCGAAGGCGGGAGCGATGCCCCCCCTGGAAAACCCGCACAGAAGCCAGATTGAACGGATTATTTCCATGCCCGGATTCCAGGCTGGCTTGAACTCAGCAGGAAAAAGACGCGCCTCCGGCGCGGCCATGAAGGGGTAAGCATTTCTGCCGACATGACGATCCAGCCAGGAACGGCACTTGACAAATCATAAAAGTATCATTATTGATACCAAAAGGGATTCGTGTGAGCGGCATTTCAAAAATTCTGGAGCAGATGCGCTCCGCACCACAAAATGTTCGTTACGCCGAGCTTGCCAAAGTGTGTGAACACCACTTCGGGACACCGCGCCAGCGGGAACTAGCCACGCCGTCTACAAAACGCCGTGGCTAGGAGACCCTCGCGTGAATATCCAACGTGGCAAGGACGGCATGGCGAAAGCCTATCAGGTAAGGCAAGTGCTGCTTGCAATAGAGCGCATTGAAGGAGGTACGCCTTGAACGTCAAACAATACGCTTATCGCGTTATCTGGTCAGAGGAAGACCAGGAATATATCGGGCTGTGCGCTGAGTTCCCAAGTCTTTCATGGCTGGCCGGGGATCAGGAGGGCGCCTTGCACGGTATCGTGGCCCTGATTAAGGATACCGTTGCCGATATGAAGGCAGGCGGAGAAAGTGTCCCTGAACCTTTTGCCTTGCAGAAGTATTCCGGCAAGTTCATGATTCGCACGACCCCGGAACTACACCGCCATCTCGCCATGCAGGCGGCAGAAGCGGGAGTTAGCCTGAATCGCCTTGTGAACAGTCGTCTTATTGGTGGAAGGGCATGATAAAAGCGTTGCTGCCCGCTTCATTTGCTTTGATGGTGGAGCATATTGTCGCATATGAACGGAACACCATGGAAATGTTTACCATCACCTTTGGAGTAGACATTACACGATGTCCGAGGCCAACCTGCGGCTTCTTTTGTCTATGCCTCTAACTAAATCCAGGTTTTTTAGAGCGCTGAATTAAGATAGACTCATCTCCACCCAAAGATGGTAGAGGGTAATTGGACTGCCAGCAAGGAATACCTGCGCGAGGGTGATACTCTGTTTGTCCACAGCATAGACCGCCTTGCCCGTAACCTCGAAGACCTCCAAAAGACGGTAAGAGTGCTCACCGAGAAAGGCGTGACTATCAGGTTCGTTAAAGAGGGTCTGACTTTTGAGGGCAAGGGAGAGCCTATGCAAGTCATGCTGTTTCAGATCCTGGGAGCCTTTGCCCAGTTTGAGCGGGAGCTTATCAAGGAGAGGCAGAGGGAGGGGATTGAGCGGGCCAAGAAGGAAGGCAAATATCGTGGGAGATCCTACAAGCTCACCCATGAGCAAATGGAGGAGGCTCAGGCCCTGCTTGCCCAAGGCGTGCCTAAAACCAAGATTGCCGACCGCCTTGGGGTGGCAAGACCGACTATCTACACCGTGTTGTCAGAGGACATCAATCCCGATAGGGTCAGACATGAACATCGCGCTTGAATCCAGAGGCAAGGGAGGGTATTATGCTTAAACGGATAGCTGATTGGTTAGAGAAGGTCAGTGTCGCTGCTTTCGCCATTGGTATATTTCAAGGGCAACCTGGATGGGGTCTGTCTCTGGCATTTGCGACACTGGTTGCAAGCCTTGTTTTAACCAAAAGAATCGGAGGGTGAGAGAATGTATTCCGTAACAGAGACTTGGTTGATGTCTCTTATATTTGTGATAGCTGTTGCTGGCTTTGGCTTTTATCTCGCCTATAAAAAGAAGTAATAAGGCGATGGCAAAGATGGCATGAAATTTGAGTGGGACAGGGAAAAATCAGAGGATAACTTTCGTAAACAGAGAAGTGTTCCCTTAAATTCGGACAGGTGTGATAGCTACTCACCCATAGGAGGAGAACACAGATGTCCAAGCGAAAAAATCATGCTCCGTCGTTCAAAGCCAGGGTTGACCTGCTCCGGTATTTTCGGATCAGTCAAAATTTGGAATACTGGCTCCGCGAGGTGAACCATGAAAGAAAGCAGATTCAGTGAAGAGCAAATGGTATCCATTCTCCGGGAAGAGGATCGTCTGCCAGTGGCCCAGGTAGCCAGAACGCACGGCATCAGCGACCAGACGATCTATAACTGGCGCCGGAGCTTTGGCGGTATGACGATCAATGAGGTCAGGCTTTCATCAAGGGCGATAAACGCTTTGACCGCCTCGTTGATGGTCACGGCCTGGACATCATCCATACCGGAATGGCGGCGATTGCAGCAATCAGCGCCATGAACGCATAAACCATGCTCATGCCCCACATGGAAGCCATCAGGCCGAACAGCAGGGGGGTGCCCATGTTGGTGATTCCCCGCGCGAGTGAATTGATGGAGAACACATCGTCATAGGCTCCCCCATTTGGCACAGGGCCGGTGATTATAGCCTGGATAACCGGAACTGTTCCTTTGGTCACAATGCCGAGCGCCAGAGCAAGAATGACGATGAACCATATATTTTCCGCCCAGATAAGTGCTACCAGTAAACCCGTGAGCAGAAACTCGGCCGAGATAAACACATTTCTCGACCCAAACGCGTCCACGAGGCGGCCACAAGCCATTTTTCCAAGAAACGACCCCACGGTGAAGCCAAGGGCGAAGGAACCGATTATTTTCGGATCAATTCCTTTTGCGAGCAACAGCAGAGGCAGAAAGGTAAATATCCGGTCGTTGCTGCACGCGTTGAGCACGCTGCCCAGCATGGAAAGAAACACATCTTTTTGTCTGAGCAGGGAAAACGAGGGGAAAAGCCTGTTTCCCTCTGGTTTCTTTTGGCGCCCATCTTTGCTTGAAGTGATAAAAAGCCAAGCAGCCAAGGCAAGCGTGACCGCTCCATAGGCGAGGCATACCACCCGCCAGCCCTCATGGCCCCAAATGGTATACGCGGCGGCAAAGGCGGCCAAAGTGACAAGGGGGATTCTTCCCACGTCGCCAATAGCGGTGAAGTCGCTCATGATTCTGCCCAGCCGCTGCCTTTCCGTGTGGAGGGTAATGTAAGAAAACGCAATATTGTGGAAAACGGTATGCCCGGCTATAGCGAGGGTGAAACACGCTCCGGCTACAAAGATGTTTCCGGAAAAAGCGGCTCCCAGGAAGCCGATGCCATACAAGGCCGTGACAAGGGATGTGGCCCCGAAGAACCCCAGAGTTGCGGAAAAAACTAAGGTAAGCAGCCCCGTAGCCGTACCGGCAGCCGTCCCGATCGAGACTATAAGTCCCACAGCCGCCTCGTTGCTGTTAAATGTCAGAACCATAAAAGTGAGGAGCACGGGAACGGAATCAAACAGCCCATCAATCAAGATGTGGTAAGCATTTATCAGAATATATCTGCTTCGGGGAATCATACGCCCTCAAAGAGCGCCCGTTTTGCGGACGCTCCGGTCAGAGATTATTTATCTTTATTTTTTACGAGACAAACCGGAGAACAGAGGTTCAATCTTTTCCCACAACGCATCAGGTATTTCAAGGTAGGTAAGTGTGTTCATGCATACATTTTAGATTTTTTCTAAAGTTTAAGCAAGGATTGCCGGATGTCTTCTAAATCAGCCGACAGAGGAAGACAATCCGCCGGAATGGCAATTTTTTGCTTGCGTAACAGGGACGGAAGCATCGCCTTGACGCATGCGACAGAATTTCATAATACTCCCTTGTAGAAGCCTCAAGTTTGAAACAACTTGAATGGATGAGTTATGAAACTTGCCGATTATTATGAAGATTCCGCAAACAGACTGATAAACGACTGCATCAGGTGCGGCAGTTGCGTCACCGGATGCAGGGCCGTGGCCTTTTCCGGAAAAGATATCGATCCGGTCGCGGTACAGGACGAAATAATAAATTTTTTGCGCGGCGGAAATGAACTCGGCCCGGCCGCGCAATTCAAGTTCAAGTCCTGCATGCGCTGTTACGGGTGCCTGGACCTGCGATGTCCAATCGGATTAAACCCTATGCTGATCGTGGAGCTTGTCGCCCGGAAGATGCAACTGGCGAAGGAAAATCCCTGGAGCATGCCGCTCTATCCCGTGCATGCGGCCTTGGCCGAAAAGCGCTCGAGCGCGGCGGAATACGCGCGCATCAGCGAGCTTTCCCCGAAGCCGGAGTCCGGCCTGGTTTTTTTCCCCGGCTGCAACGTCTACAAGCAGCCGGACAAGCTGCTGAACGCCCTTGACATTCTGGACGCCATAGGCAAAGACTATTCTTTCCTCCCCGGCCTTGCCTATTGCTGCGGGGCCTCCGCCCGGGGCAACAGCGGGGACGCCGCATGGCTACAAGAGTCGGCGGAAAAGCTTTTCGGTCTGGCCGAGGAACTCGGAGCGAAAAGGATGGTTTTCTGGTGCCACACCTGTCTTAGCGTGCTTTACAACCAGGTGAAGCTTTTTTACCGGCCGCCTTTCGAGTGCCTGTCCTTTTCGGCTTATGTGGCCGAGAACCTGGACGTCCTTGAGTTTCCCGCCGCGAGGCCCTGCCGGGTCGCCTTCCACGAGCCCTGTAAAAACGCCTACATGGGGCTTGACCTTGAGAGCCCGCGCAAGGTGCTGCGGGCCATCCCCGGCACCGAACTGGTCGAAATGGAGCACGAGGGCCGCAATACCCTGTGTTGCGGTGGCAGGGCGACGGGCAGCATGCCGGATTTGGCGCGCGGGCTTGTAGATGCGCGTTTTGCCGAGGCGAAGGCGGGCGGAGCGCAGGTTCTGGTCGATCTTTGCCACAATTGCCATGAATTTCTTTTTTCCGCCGCGCGCGCCCGCCCCGAGGCTGCCTCCGGTCTGGCGGTGGAGAATTTTGCCGGCTATGTCGCGCGGGCGATGGGTCGAGGACGCGAAGACTGTTTGGTTCTATAGAGCATTTTACGCTTGAAATGCTTGCCCAACGGCGAGCAAAGCCCGCCTGCAAGCATTTCGCGGCAAGGATTTGCAAGCAACTCCTTGAAGATCGGTCCAAATTTCAAAGTTGAACTGCTCTAAAGCATTTTGCCCACGTGAGGCAGGCGGCGCGCTCCAAGGAAAACCATGCCGGCGGCCATCCGCAAATCCCTGTTGCAGTTCATTTTTTCCGGCGCCTATATGAAGCGCTGGAATGACAAGCTGCGGCCCACGGAACTTATTGAAATAGACAAGCAGGCGCACAAGATGATCGTCGCCTGGCTGCTCTGCCGCCTGGACGGAGAGGGGAAAACGCCCGCGCGGCGTCTGGCTCTGGAGAGGCGGGTGGTGGAAGAAGGCATTTTCGACTACCTCTTCCGTCTGGTCATAACGGACATCAAACCGCAGATATTGGACCGCATTCGGGAAAACCCCGGCCATTACCGGCGGCTCGCCACTTGGGCCACAGAAGAAATCCGCCCCGTGCTCCTGCCCGTCGGCGGAGATTTTTTCGCGCGCTTCAGCGCCTACGTCCTGAACCCGCGTCCGGAAGGAAAGGCGGCCGACATCCTTTCGGCCGCGCACACTTTCGCCAGCGCCTTTGAACTGCGCCTGCTCAAGACCTTGCGCGGCCCCTTTGATGAAGAACTGAAGGACATAGAGGAGCAATTCCTGAAACGGCTGGACGGTCTGACCGCCCTGCCGGGCGTGGCGGCCCTGGCCTCGGCCCTGCGCGCGGACGGGGAGGAGCCGACGGCCCTGGCCCGCTTCGCGGTGCTGTGCGGGCAACTGCGTTTTCAGAAGCGCTGGTCGCAGACCCCGCGCATCCCGGAAACTTCGGTAATGGGGCACATGTTCGTCACCGCCTGTTACGCCTTTTTTCTGAGTCTCAGTCTGGACGCCTGCCCGGCGCGGGTGGTGAACAATTTCTTCAGCGGTCTTTTCCACGACCTGCCGGAACTGCTGACCAGGGACATCATCTCCCCGGTCAAAAAATCCTCCAACGAACTGGGCGAGCTTATCCGCGAATACGAGGAAAACGAGCTCGAACGCCGGGTGCTGCGTCCCTTGCGCGGGGACGGCTGCGCCGACGTCGCAAAGCGCCTGTCCTATTACCTGGGCCTTGAAGTGGGCTCGGAATTCACGGAATGCGTAATCAGGAACGGGAAAGCCGAGAAGGTGGACTTTACGGAACTAGAGGGCTCCTGCAACACGGACGAGCTGGACCCCAAGGACGGCGAAGCCCTGAAAATCTGCGATACCCTGGCCGCTTACATCGAGGCCTACACGGCCATGCGCAACGGCATCGCCTCCGCGCACATCCAGGAAGCTTTCTGGCGCATGCGGGAACAGAACGGACGGCGCATGCTGGGCGAACACCACATCGGGGCCGTGTTCGCGGATTTCGATTAGAGCGTTTTACGTTGAAGTTTCAACACGCCCCGCGGGGATTTGCGGGGCAAATCCCCGCCGTTCCCGCAAGCTCAAAGCAGCGCCGGAGCAGCGCCAAATCGGCCTGGCGGTTCAGATTGAAAAAAGGCAGGGCCTCCATCCCGCCGTATTCCAAAAAGCATACCCTGTCCCCCGGCAGGAGACGCGCCATCTTTCTTTCGCCCAAGGCCAGACCCGCATCCAGCAGAGGGAGAAAACCAGGCTCATATACAGCCGCCAGAGGTTCCCACAGACCGCTCTCCCGGTTGCGCCAGACAGTGGCCAGAGTTTCCTCCTTCCTGTGATTTTTCCATGCCGCGAGCAGGCGGCGCAGGGTGTCGGCGTCCATGAGCGGGAGATCGCAGCCCAGCACGAGACAGGGTTCGTCCAGACGGCGCAGGGCTGACGCTATGCCGCCGGCCGGGCCAAGCCCCGGCGTTTCATCGACCAGACAGGGGAAGGCGGCGGTTTCCCGCCCCACGACAAGCACTCGCCCTACAGCCTCCAAGACCAGCGAAGCCGCGCGTTCAAGCAGAGTCGGCCCCTCCGGGCCCCACAGGCGCAGGGAAGCCTTGTCCAGCCCCAGGCGTCCGCCCATGCCGCCCGCCAGCACGACTCCGGCGGGGGGCGTCCGTCCGCCGGACATGATGTTTTCCGGTATGCTCACGGCATTAAACGTACAGGGAAAACGCCGAAACGTACAGCGCCGCCGAGCTTACCCGCAGGGCTGACGCAATAAGATGCGTCAGCCCTGCGGGATGCGCAAGCATCGCCCGAAGCCGCAAGCATCGCCCGAAGCCGCAAGCATCGCCGCAAGCCGCAGGCTTCGTAAGGAGCAAGGCGGCTTTGCCGCCGCCGCGAATCTCAAAGGCGATATCATAATATTCCGAATTAACAATATAAAATTTAGATGCGTCAGCCCTGGGTTTCCCCGCACGTTTCCGTCCCGGCGGCGGGATTGTCTCCAGGGCAGTTCAACTTTGAAATTTGGACCGCTCTGCAAGAATTTCCAAGCAAATCCTTGCCGCGAAATGCGTGCAGGCGGGCTTCGCTCGCCGTCAAGCGACAGGCTCAGACGTAAAACGCTCTACGCCCGATCCGTCCACATCCAGGATGGTGTTCAGCAGGACGTTGGCCCCCTTCCAGCAGTCGTCAAGGTTCGTGCTCTCTTCTTCGCAGTGGCTCAGTCCGTTGATGCTGGGAACGAAGATCATGGCCGAGGGCAGCATATCCTGCGCGTACTGCGCGTCATGCCCCGCCCCGCTGTACATGTCCCGGTTGGGATAGCCGAGGGCGTCGGCGTTTTTCCGCACATATTCCACCAGTTCCGGGGCAAAGGCCGTGGGTTCGCGCGCCCAGGCCTCCTCGTGCCTTACCGCGCAGCTTTCGATTTCCGGCGGAAGGGATTTTATCGCCTCCACGACCCGGCGCAGAACAAGCCGATCCTGATGGCGCGCGTCCAGCGAGAAGCTCACTTCGCCTGGGACGATGGTGTGCAGGTTGGGAAAACAGTCGATACGGCCGAAGGTGAAAACCAGGGATTCATCAAGGCCGGCCAGTTCCTCATGCAGACGGCAAATCAGGCGGGAAGCCGCGAACAAGGCGTCCCGGCGTTTTCCCATGGGCGTGGCGCCCGCATGGTTGGCCTGCCCGGAAACGGTGATCGTGTAGTTGCACATGCCCGCCACGCCCAGCACCACGCCGACGGTCTCCCCGGCGTCGTGCAGAACCGGCCCCTGCTCGATATGCAGCTCCAGATAAGCCAGACAGTCGCGCGGGTTCAAACGATTTCTCTCTTCGCCCTGGTAGCCGCTCAGGCGCAGGGCCTCGGCAAAGCTGACCCCGTCCGCGTCCCTTACCGCCAGCACGGCTTCCTTGCCGAACTTGCCCGCAAGCACGCCGGAAGACATCATCGCGGGAGGAAACCGCACTCCTTCCTCGTTCGTCCAGACCATGACGGTAAGGGGATGTCGGGTGGGAACACCCTCGCCGACCAGGGTTTCCACGACTTCCAGCGCGGCCAGAACGCCGAGCGTACCGTCATGGCAGCCCCCGCGAACCACCGAATCCAGATGCGAACCCGTGACGATGCGGGGCAGCGCCTCTGTGCCGCCTCTGGTGGCGTAAATATTGGCGAGGTCGTCGGTGGTCACGTCCAGACCGAGCGCCCGGCAACGGCGGCAGAACTCCGCCCGCGCCTCAAGGGCCGGGGGCGAAAGCGAAAGGCGGCTGATGCCTCCGCGCCCGGTTCGGCCGAATGTTTTGAACCTGTCGATTTTTTCCTTCAACCTTTCCCTGCTGACCGCCGGCATGACCTTCTCCCGTTTTTCGCCGCATTCAAACGGGTTTGAATCAGGCCGTCATCCCGTCCACGATGTCGAGAACTTCATCGGCCTTCCGCATCTCCTCGCGCAGCTGCTCCCCGGTGATTATGAGCGGAGGCGCGACGATAAACATGTTCTCGTGGCTGTAGGTCATGAAACCGCGCGCGGCCAGTTCGCCGAGAATTTTTTTCATGATCCCGTCCGGGTCTTTGCCGTAAGGCACCAGAGGTTCCTTCGTCGCCTTGTTCCTGACCAGTTCAACGGCCCCGAACAGGCCTATGCAGCGCGCGTCGCCGACGCAGGCGTGCCTGTTTTTCAACGCCTCGAAAATTTCCGCCAGTTCTTTGCCGCGCTCAAGCACGTTGGAGAGAATGTCGCGCTCCTTGTAATAGGCGACGCAGGCCAGCCCGGCCGCGCAGGCCAGAGGGTGTCCGCTGTAGGTAAGACCGCAGGAAAGCAGGTGATCGTCAAAATAGGCGGCGATATTTTTAGACACGGCGACGCCGCCCAACTGCACATAGCCGCAGGTGACGCCCTTGGCGAAGGTCACGATATCCGGCTTGACGCCGTAATGCTCAAAGGCGAACATCTTCCCCGTGCGGCCGAAACCGGTCATTACCTCATCGCAAACGAGCAGGATGCCGAATTCGTCGCATATTTCGCGCACGCCCGCCAGATAACCCTCGGGCGGAACGATCACTCCGTTGGAGCCGGTGATTGTTTCCAGCACAAGGGCGGCTACGCTGTCGGGATTTTCGTAAAGGACCTGTTCGCGCAATTTGTAAAGATAATATTCCGAGGCGGCTTTTTCGGAAGCGAAGCTGATTTTTTCGCGGTAAACATAGGGATCGAAAAATTTCACAAACCCCGGAATACCCGGCTCCAGCGCATAGCGGCGCGGTTCTCCCGTGAGATTGCCCGCCCCGAAACTGGAACCGTGATAGCTGCGGTAGCGGGAAAAAATCTTGTTCCTGCCCGTAACCATCCGGGCCATTTTGACCGCGTTTTCATTAGCGTCCGCGCCGCCGTTGGTAAAAAATATTTTCCCGAAGTTGTCGGGCAACAGGCCGACAAGCAGTTTCGCAAGCTCGCCGCGAGCTTCGCTGGCATAGGACGGCGCGACAAAACAGTAGATATCGGCCTGCTTTTTTATGGCCTCAATTATGGCCTTATTCCCGTGGCCCAGGTTCATGTTGACCAGTTGGCTCGACATGTCCGTGTGCCGCCGCCCGGACGAGTCCCACAGGTAAATGCCCTCGGCCCGCTCTATGACCAGCGGGTTGAGCCCCCGCTGTCTGGACCATGATTGCAGGTTGTAAGTAGTGTGATTTGTTTTGGCGGAAGCTTCCGACATGTTTTTCCCCTTGTCGTTTTGGTGTGTCGAATGCGGTTCAGACGCCGACGGACAAATATCTGTCCCGCACCGAGCGGTTTATGCGGAAATTCTCCGAGTCGCCGCTGTAAACGATACGCCCTTCCTCAAGCACGTAATGGCGGTCGCCCAGCTTTTCGCAGATGCGCAGGTTCTGCTCCACCAACAGAACGGCCATTCCCGATTTTTTTATCTTGACCAGGGCGTTGACGATTTCATCCACGATGACCGGCGCAAGCCCCTCCGTAGGCTCGTCCAGCAGCAAAAGCCTGGGGTTTGTCAGCAGGCCGCG
The DNA here is from genome assembly GCA_031288535.1 of Desulfovibrio sp. Lineage (GTDB taxonomy): Bacteria > Desulfobacterota > Desulfovibrionia > Desulfovibrionales > Desulfovibrionaceae > Frigididesulfovibrio. The sequence goes on from JAITRF010000094.1 coordinate 26,325, forward strand.
CGCGATGGAGAGCATCTGCTGCTCCCCGCCGGAAAGCGCGTTCCCGCCGTTTTTACGCCGCTCGTAAAGGCGCGGGAAAAATTTGTAGATGCCCTCAAAATTCCATTGCCCCGGACGCGCGGCGACGGCGAGATTTTCCTCGACGCTCAACATGCCGAATATTCCGCGGTGTTCCGGGACGAGAGAAATGCCCTCCCGGGCGATCTCGTAAATTTCCCGCCCGATCATCTCCCGGCCCGAAAAGTTCACCGAGCCGGATTGCGGGCGCACAATCCCGACAATGGAACGCAAGGTGGTGGTTTTGCCAGCCCCGTTGCGGCCGAGCAGAGTTACCAGCTCTCCTTCGTTAACGGTCAAAGACACGCCTTCCAGAATGTGGCTTTTCCCGTAATAGGAGTGAATGGCGTCCACATTCAGCATCAGGCGGCGTCTCCCAGGTAGGCTTCCCTGACGCGCGCGTCGGCGCGTATCACTTCCGGCTTGCCCTCGACAAGTATGCCGCCCTGACTCATGACGGTGATAACGTCGCTGATGGACATGACGATGCCCATGTTGTGCTCGATCAGCATGACGCTGTATTCCTTGCCCAGTTCCGCGATCAGTCTGGTCATCAGGGGGATGTCCTCCACGCCCATGCCCGCGGTCGGCTCGTCCAGCAGCAAGAGCCGCGGTCTGCCGCACAGGGCCATGCCGAGCTCCAGAATGCGCTGCTGCCCGTGCGGGAGACCTCCTGCCGCGGCATCCGCCCTTTTTGTCAGCCCCAGACGTTCCATGACGGCGTCGGCCACCTCGATATGCTCGCGCCGCGCGAACGCGGAACGCCAGAAGGTCAGCGCCCCGTCGCCGTCCCGCCCCTGCGATGCCAGCCGGAGGTTTTCGCGCACCGTGAGATTCTGGAACAGGCTCGTAATCTGGAACGAACGCGCCATGCCCGCGCTCACGCGCTTGTGGGTCGGCTCGCGCGTGATTTCCCGTCCGTCAAACTCGACATAGCCGCTTGTCGGCCGTCTCGCTCCCGTCAGGCAGTGGAAGAGCGAAGTCTTGCCCGCCCCGTTGGGCCCGATAATCGAATGAATGGTATTGCGGGCAACCTGGAACGTGACGTTGTCGACCGCCATAAATCCGCTGTACGACAGGCAGAGCTTTTCCACCTTGAGGATAAAGGCGCTCATCCCGGCTTCCCCTTTTTACTGGAAATGCGCTCCGCAAGCGACTCAATCCCCCCCCAGATGCCGCCGCGCAGAAACAGCACCACAAGAATCAGCGCTCCGCCCATCACAATCAGCCAGCGCGGCCAGACCTCGGCAAACATGTCGGAGATAATCACCCATGAACCCGCCCCGAGAAGCGAGCCCAACAGGGAGCCGGTACCGCCGATGACCGTCAGAATGACGATGTTCTCCGACATCTGAATGTTTTCCAGGGGAGCGAAATTCAGCAGCATGGCGTAAAGGGCTCCGGCAAGGGCCGTTATCGCCCCCGAAACGGCGAAGGCGACTATTTTGAAATGCTTTGTGTTGTAGCCCACGGCGTCCGCGCGGGCCTCGTTATCCCGGATGGCGATAAGGGTGCTGCCGAAGGGAGAGGCGATAACGCGCTTGGTCGCTACGAAAATCAACAGGAAAACAACGGCGACGAACACGTAATATGACATGGGACTGCCCAAATCCGCAAGCGTCGCGCCGAAAAGGGCCAAAGGGGGCCTGGGGACGTCCAGGAGGCCGTTTTCACCGCCTGTCCACTCGTCCAGGGTGTAGGCGATGAAATATGCGGTCTGGTTAAAGGCCAGAGTCATCATGACGAAGTATATACCCGTCCGCCGTATGGCAAGCGCGCCCACCACGGCGGCGATAAGGGTCCCGGACAGGGCCGCCGTGGCCAGGGCGGTCAGAAAACCCGCGCCCGCGTGGATCATGGCGAGAGAGGCAAGATAGGCGCCGGCGCCGAAGAAAATTCCCTGGCCGAAAGACAAAAGACCGCCATAGCCGAGGAGCAGGTTGCAAGCCAGAGCGGCCAAGGCGAAAATCAGAATCTCCGTCGCCAGCGCGGCCGACGGCAAAACGACCGGCAGCAGAACAAGGGCTATGGCGACCACGGGCGTCGTGCCGCCGAGCAGTTCGGAATCTTTCAGCACCGGATCAGGCCCTCCCGAACAGCCCGTAAGGACGCAGCAAAATAACGGCGGCCATGGCGCCGTAAATCATCAGACTCGCGCCCTCGGGCCAGATGGTGCTCATCAGACTCTGCACCAGCCCGACCAAAAGACCGCCCAGCAGCGCGCCGGTGAAGGAACCCATGCCGCCTATCACCACCACTACGAAAGCTATGCCGAGAACCTCCACCCCCATGAAGGGGTTCACCCCGCGTACAGGCGCGGACAGCGTGCCCGCAAGGCCGGCCAGACCCACGCCGAGAGCGAAAGTGGCGGCGAACAGCCTGTGAATGTTCGTCCCGAGCAGCGATATCATTTCCGCGCTTTCGCTGCCCGCCCGGACAAGCGCGCCGAAACGGGTGCGCTCCAGCAGATACCACAGGGCCAGCGCGATAATGATCGTGAAGCTTATCAAAAAAAGACGGTAAACCGGATAGGCGAAGGCCCACAAGGTGACGACGCCCTGAAGCCCCTCCGGGACGGAAATGTTTTTGCCTACCGGCCCCCAGATCATGATGGTCGTTTCCTGCAAAATCAGGGCGATGCCGACCGTCACCAGGATATGGAAGGTATGGGGGAGATGATAGATGCGGTGAAAGAGAATCTTTTCCGCCAGCCAGGCCGCAAAGGCGACGAACAACGGGCCGAAGAGCAGGGAAAGCCAGAAGCTGCCCGTCCACCCGACCAGTGAATAGCAGAGGTAGCCTCCGATCATGAAAAAGGCCCCGTGCGCGAAGTTGACAAAGTTCAGAAGACCGAAAATGATCGTCAGACCCACGGAGATGAGAAAATAAATCATCCCCAGGCCAAGTCCGTTCAGTACCTGAAAAGCATACAGCATGCGCACGCCTCGCATGGGCGAAGGCCGGAGTCGTCCGCCGGCCTTCGCCCCTATACTTCAAGAACCGGTGTCAGGAACGTTTTGCAGGTTCGGGGAAGGATTTGCCGGAGCTGATCAGCACGGCAAGATCGTCGGCGTCCTTCATGGCCGATTTGGCCTTGCCCCGGAGCAGGTAGTAATCCTTGATCACCTGATGGTCCTCCGCCCTGACGGTTTCCGTGCCGGTCGGACCTTCATAGGTCATGCCCTCCATGGCCTTGCCGACGGCGCGTCCGTCCGTGGTTCCGGCTTTGGCGATGCCGTCCAGAACGATTCTGGTGATGACATAGTCACCGGCAAGGGGGTAGTTGGGATTGATGCCGTAAACCTTCTTCACCCGCTTGACGAGCTCGATGTTGAGAGGCGTCTGCACCTGGTGCCAGTACTGCGCCCCCAGATATACGTCTTCCAGAAGTTCCGGCCCCAGGGACTGGAACCAGTCCAGACCCTGGGTCCAGGCCAGCAGGATGGTCATTTTTTTCTTCAGTCCGAAGTTCGCCGCCTGCCTGAGACAACTCGCCCCGTTGCCTCCGAAACCGAGAATCAACAGCACGTCCGGATTCGCGGCCATGGCATTGGTCAGATAACCGGAATACTCCTGCTCCTGTTGAGAATGATAGCTGTTGCCCACATGCTCGATGCCGAGCTGGGCGAAAAGATTTTTGGCGGCGGTCAGGAGCGCTTCGCCGAAAACATACTGGGGAGTGATGGTGTACCAGCGTTTGGCCTTCGGGTTGGATTCGAAAAGCGGGCGAACCGTCTGATGGATGGCGCCATAGGTGGGAACGGTCCAGCGGAAGGTGGAAAGATTGAATTCGGTTGTGGTGATTTCATCCGCCCCGGCCGGGGTCATGAATATGCCTTCGGCCTTGTTGACTTCCTTGCCGACGGCCAGCGCCGTGGACGAAAGCGTGCAGCCGCCGAAGAAGCGCGCCCCTTGCTGCTGTATCGCCTCCTGCACCTTGCGGACGGCGCGGGCGGGGTTGCTTTCCGTATCTATGATGGCGTATTTGGGCTTGGCCCCCAGTAGCGCGCCGTATTCCTCAATGGCGAGGCGCGAGCCCTTGTCGGCGAATTCTCCATAGCTGGCAAAGGCGCCGGACATGCTTTTCACACCGTAAAAGGTCACCGGCCGCTCCGCCGCCAAAGCTCCCCGCAACAACGCGGGGGCGAGAAGAAACGAGGTCGCCGCCAGCCCCGTAGCCAAAAATTCGCGTCTTTTCATATTTCCCTCCGGTTTGTGTGCTTGATGCCGATTGCTTCCGACAGGATCGGCACCGGCTGCCCGCAGCCCGCCGCCATGGCGTTTACGCCCTGTTCCACCGGAGAGACCGAGGCAATTTTCATGCCACAGACTTTTGCGGCGTCCGCCTCAGCAAAAATTCCCTTATGCCTGAAATGTCTCCTTTCAGGGAGCCGGGTACGGTTCGAAACTCTTACATCTTTGTTGTTTTTCGCCGATATTCGTTACTTTTATGTAGGAATTCCGGCCGGGTGAGCGTCGGCCGCAGGCGGGGCTTCGGGCCGTGCGGATGACGGCAGGGGCGATGAGGACTCGTCCTTTGGGGAAGGGCTGATTGATTGGGGCGTATCCCCAATTAATCAGCCCTTCCCCAATCAGGGAGCAGCCGGGGCGAAAGCCCGCGATTTTTCCGTCACCCGGCCCGCTCTCCGAGTTCTTCCAGCATGTCGAGGGGGGGCACAAAGAACAGCGTGCCGGTGACAGCCGTGCTGAAGTCCAAAAGGCGGTCCGTGTTGCCAGCGGGATCGCCGACAAACATGTTTTCCAACATTTTTCTGGTAGTGGAGAACGTCCCCGCATAGCCGATAAAATACGTGCCGAACTCCTTTCTGGAGGGATTGGCGAAAGGCATGTTGGCCCGCACGATTTTCAGTTCGCCGCCGTCCGCGCCATGAATGTTGGTGACGGCGTTGTGCGCGTTTTTCGGCTTTTCCTCACCGGACAATTCCACATCGTTGTATTTTCTCCGTCCGATGGCCCTTTCCTGCTCTTCCGTAGGCAAAGCGTTCCACGCGTCCATATCGTGGATGTATTTCTGCACGAAAGCGTAACTCCCGCCCCTGAAATACCCGTCTTCATCGCCGATTGCGGCGAACCCCATGGCGTCTTCGCCGCCCGGATTCTCGGTGCCGTCCACAAAACCGATAATGGCCCGGCCGTCAAAGTACCGGAAGCCGTGCACCTCGTCGACATGTTCCACCGCGTCCCCGAGGGCGGCCCTGAAGACAGCCGCCAGTTCGTGGCAGACGTCCAGCCGTTTTGCGCGAATGTGGAAAAAGATGTCGCCGGGGGTTGACGGCGCGGTGTGTTTCGCGCCCTTTATCTCCTTGAAGGTTTCCAGTTCCCCGGGGCGGGGGCGGTCAGGGAACAGCCGCCCCCACGCCTCGGCTCCAAAGCCCATAACGCAACTGGCTTCCGAATCCGGAAAGCGGTTGCGCATACTCCGGAGCACCGGGGAAAAACCTGAGCACAGGGCCTTGACCCCGGCTTCCGCTATCCCCCCCGAAAGCAGGCGGAAGACCATGAAGATGGCGTGTTCGCCCGGTTTGTTGGTAATGTCCTGCGCGTTCATAACCCCTCCTTATGCTTCCTTATGCTCCAAGTGTTACAGCGAGAGCGGTTCAACAGAGAATGCACAAACCGCTCTAGCGCGGATAGAAGCCGGACGGCCCCTCGGCCAGATTGATCATTATGCTCTTGGTCTGGGAATAGTGTTCAAGGATCATCTTGTGCGTTTCGCGCCCGATGCCGGATTCCTTGTATCCGCCGAAGGGCGCCCCGGCCGGGACGAAATTGTAGCAGTTCACCCACATCCGCCCTGTTTCCACGGCGCGGCTCACCCGGATGGCCCGGTTGACGTCCCTGGTCCAGACGCCGCCGCCCAGACCGTAGGGGGAATCATTCACCATGCGGATCACCTCCTCCTCGCCGGAGAATTTGATCACCACCGCCACCGGGCCGAAAATCTCCTCCCGGGCCACGCGCATGCCGTTGTGCGCGTCCACGAGCAGCGTGGGCCGCATGAATGCGCCCCTGGCGAAAGCCCCGTCGGTCAGCCGCGCGCCCCCGCAGGCCACCTTCGCCCCTTCGGCCTTGCCGGCTTCTATGCGCTTCAGGATGCCCAGCAGATGGTCTTCGCCAATCTGCGCGCCCATCTGCGTTTCGCCCTCCCAGGGCATGCCCACCCTGATCTTGTCGAAGGCGGCGCAGGCGTCCTGCACGAAGCGATCGTATATGGCTTCGTGGACAAAGACGCGGGAGCCGGCGCTGCACACCTGCCCCTGGTTGAAGACGATGCCGAGCTGCAGGCCGTCCATCGCCATCTCCCAGTCGCAATCCGGGAAAAATATGTTGGCGGATTTACCTCCCAGTTCCAAGGTGGCCGGGATGAGCTTGTCGGCGGCGGCCGCCGCGACCTGGTATCCGACCTCGGTGGAGCCGGTAAACGCCAGCTTGCGTATTCCCCTGTGCTCAAGCATGAAGCGGCCGGAGCGGGAGCCTTTGCCGGTTATCACGTTCAGCACCCCTTTGGGAAGAACTTCGCCGATCAGTCTGGTCAGCTCAAGAACCGAAAGCGAGGTGAAACTTGACGGCTTGAATACCGAGCAGCAGCCCGAGGCCAGAGCGGGGGCGAGCTTCCAGGCGGCGATCAGCAGAGGGAAGTTCCAGGGCACTATCTGGCCCACCACTCCGATCGGCTCGCGCAGGGTTATGGAGAGGGTGTTCCCGTCCAGCATGACCGCCCTCCCCTCTTCCCCGCGGACGGCGCCCGCGAAATACCGGAAGTGGTCCGCGCTGGCCGGGACGTCGACGGCCATGGTCTCGCGGATGGGTTTGCCGTTGTCGAAACTTTCCACCAAGGCGAGATGCGCGGCGTTGGCTTCAATGATATCCGCGATTTTTAAAAGCAGACCGGAGCGCAAGGCGGGGGACGTCTCTTTCCAACCCTCCCAGGCGGCCCGGGCGGCCGCGACGGCGGCGTCCACGTCCTCTTTCGCCGCCTCCGCGCACAGGGCCAGGCGTTCTCCGGTGGCCGGGCAGATTGTTTCAAAGGTTCCGCCGTCGGCGGCGTCCTGCCACCTCCCGTCAATGAACAACTGATATTTTTCCAGTAACTGCGGTTTTTCCATGCCGGACTCCTTTGCGGGTTAAGGTTGAAGCGGACAGGCTCTATTGCGAACGCCTGTCGAGCATGTCGCGCAGACCGTCGCCGAGCAGGTTGTAGCCCAGTACTGCGCAGAGGATGGCAAAACCGGGAAAAAAGGAAAGCCACCAGGCCACGCCGAGGGTTTCTTTGCCTTCAATAAGAATGTTCCCCCAACTTGGGTCCGGGTATTGCACGCCTATGCCGAGAAAGGAAAGGCCGGATTCGGTCAGGATGGCCCCGCCCACGCCCAGAGTGGCGGAAACCAGCACCGGGGCCGCGGCGTTGGGCAGGATATGGCGCAAAAGGATGCGCACGGTTCCGGCTCCAGACAACCGGGCGGCCTGGATGAATTCCCGTTCGCGCAACGACAGGGTTTCGGCCCGGACCAGACGGGCCGTGCCCATCCAGGAAGTCAGGCCGATCACGATCATGATGTTGAGCAGGCTGGGCTCAAGAAAGGCGATCACGGCCAGGATGAGAAAAAAGGCCGGAAAACAGAGCATGATGTCCACAAAACGCATCAGGCATTCGTCCACAAGCCCCCGAAACCACCCTGCCGCCAGCCCCACGCTCGTGCCGATGCTTACGGAGATACCCACCGAAACCAGCCCGACCTGCAATGACACCCTCGCCCCGTAAAGCATGCGCGCGAACACGTCCCGGCCAAAGGCGTCCGTGCCGAGCAGGTGCGCGGAGGACGGAGGCAGGAGAACGGCATCCGGGTCCGTGCGCAGGAGATCGTATCCCGCAAACCAGGGAGCGAAAAGAGCCGCCAAGGCCATGCAGGATATCAGCAGCAGCCCGAAAATGAGCAAGCCGCGCGTTTCAAGGCAATAGCGCAGCCTCCTGCAGTTCACGCCCGCACCTCCTTTGCCGCAAACCCGCTGCGGATGCGGGGATCCGCCAGACCGTAAGCCACGTCGGCCAGAAGATTGCCGGCCAGGGTGAGCACCGCGCCCAGAACCAGGTTGCCCATGATCAGGGGGTAATCCCTGGCCATGACCGCGCTGTAGAAAAGCTGGCCCATGCCGGGCAGGGAAAATATGTGTTCCAGAATCACGCTGCCGCCGATCAGCCCCGGCACGGAAAGTCCCAGAATGGTTATGAGCGGAAGCAGGGCGTTGGCCAGGGCATGGCGGAAAAGCACCAGGCGCTCGGGCAGCCCTTTGGCCCTGGCCGTGAGAATGAAATCGCTGCGCAGCACGTCCAGCATGGAAGCGCGCACAAACCGCGACATGCCGGCCAGACTGCCGAAGGTGGAGACAAATACCGGCAAGGTCAGATGTTTCGCTATATCCAGCGCCTTCTCCGGCGGAGAAAGTCCGGCGTAATCGACGGAAACCAGACCGGACAGGGGCAGCCATTGCAGTTCTATGGAGAATTTCACCATAAGCAGCAGGGAGAGCCAGAATCCGGGCATGGCAAAACCCAGAAACACAAAAAGGGTCGTGGTCTTGTCGAAAAGCCCGCCCCGATTTTTCGCCGCGTAGACCCCGATTGGAACGGACAGGACCAGGGTAAAAAACAGGGTTGCGACATTGAGCCAAACGGTCAGAGGCAGGCGTTCGGCGATTTTTTCCATGACCGGCCGGGAATCGCTGCTCATGGAATTGCCGAAGTCAAGCTGAAGCAGACGTTTCAGCCAAAGCGCGTATTGTTCGTGCAGGGGCCGGTCCAGGCCGTAAAAGGCGGCCAGCCTCTGCTGGGCCTGAACGTCGGCCAGGGGGTTCATGGTCGTCTGCAAATCCGTCGGGGATCCGGGGGCCAGATGGATCACAAAAAAACAGATCAAGGTGATGCCGATAAAGACGACGAAGACCCAAAGGCATTTGCGCAAAATCCTGCCCGCAAGAAGCGCGCCCGGCCTGCGCTCCGCCGGCGCCAGAAAATAAAGGGCCGCGCAGATCAGGACCAGTGCCGAAAGCAGATAAAACCAGAAGGACATTCGTCAAATCCGGATCCATTGCGCGAGCATGGCGCTTTCCTCCGCCCAGGCCGAACTGTCGAGGCGGATGCGCAGGAAATCGGAGTAGACCCTGTCCAAAAGCTCAAGGCAGGATTCTATCAGAGAGATTTTTTCCAGAAAAAAAGCCTCCCTGTCTTCTTCGTCCGCCCTGGTCTTCTCTATTTTCGGGGTCTTCAGGCCGCTCGGGGAAAAGTCGGAGGCCTTAATGCTTACGGTCCATTCATCCGGTTCGCGCCGCAAACCGATCAGAGCGGAAGAAACCTTCTTGCCCGTGGACAGGCCGAGGCGCGCCTCGCGCAGTTCGGACTCCAGCCCGGATACGCTGGCTGTCTCCTTGAATTCGCCTTCGCCGCCTTCCACCACTACGCGCCGCTCCACGCACACGGAAAAGGGCCGACCCTCCCCGTCATTGAAGATCGCGCCCGTTGCGCCGCGAAACCAGAGCCAGGTGAGAAATTCCTGGCCGAGCAGCAAATCGGCGCTCTGGCCGAGATAAGGGGTATGGCTCATGTTCCGGCTCCGAAACTCGTGCTTTCCAGTTCCTCAAGCCGCGCCGCGTCCCCGGACAGGGAAGAGGCGAGTTCGAAGGGCGCAAGGGACGTGATGTGCAGGTTGAAGGTGCGGATGAAAAGTTCCTCGAAAAGGTCCAGCATCTGCTGCCGGGTAGAGGCAAAATAGACGATGGAAGTCGCGGTGTTCCACACCACCTGGAACTCTGCCGGCACAGGCAGAAAGCGCATTTTGAGCTTCAGCAGGACCTGTTCCCGCAGTTCTTTTTTCCGTTCCCGTCCGATAAATCTGCGTCCGGCTTCGCGGTTGCGCTCCTCTTCTTCCTTGAGGGCCAGGGCGAGGTGTTTTTTTATGACGCCCGCCGGCACCCTCCGGGTGTCGAGGCGCAGGGAGAAACGCGCATAGTGGCCTGTTTCCACCGGCTCTTTCGCGAAATCCGTGTCCAGGATGTCGTCAAAGGCCGTCCAGCCGGCCGAGCGTTCCTCCGGCAAATCGTCAATGTCGGTGAAACGGTTGCGGCGCAGAAGCGGGACCAGCTCCGGCCACAGCGAGGCAGGGACCGGATCGATTATTCGATAGCGGGTGAAAGAGGTGGAAGCGTTGAGAAAGGACATGGCGGCCTGTTCCGTGTTGTTGGTGAGATGTCGAGCCTGTATCGTAGTACGGGCGTGAAGACGCAAAGCAAAAAATGTTAACCGAATCTAAAGCATTTTACGCTTGAAACGCTTGCCTGACGGCGGGCAAAGCCCGCCTGCGCGGCGCAAAACCCTTCGGGTTTCGCAGTGTTTACTTTTGCGGGCAAATGCCGGCGAACCTGCCCGTGCGGTGCATTGTTGCCGATCTTGGGACGAAAGGCAAGAAGCGAAATAGCGATATTTCTCCGGAAAATTCTTGCACTTTGATCCCCAATCGGATGAAAATTCCCAATGTGCTTGTTGTGTGGCGTTCCGGCGCCGCTGAGGCTGATACATCCGTTCAGGCGGACGGCATGAAAATACGGGTGCAAAGAGTTTTCCGTCTCCGGCAGGAAACGGAAAGGCGGGCTGAAACCACCGGTTTCGGCCTGATTTTTGCATACACTACACACACCTAACACCGCCCCATAACGCGCTCTCCGCAAGGAACGGCGCGGTTTTCGGCTTTGCGAAATGGCTCTGTCTTCACAGGAAGGCAGAGCCATTTCGACGTTTTCGCGCCGACGCAGTGGAGGAACAACGGATTGGAGCACCGACACAATTCAGGAGACCGCGCCCACAGGCACGACGGCCTATCTTGCGGATATTGTGGGTTCGCGCACGATCACAGTGACGATTGCGGACAACAGCGACAGTTCAGGCGGGCAGGATACCTTCACCTTCGGCAAGGGGCCGCTGTCGGTGTTCAGCAAAACGGGCACGGCGGGCGTTCAATGGTCGCCCGGATTAAATAACGGCACGGCGAATACCGACGAATTCCAGTATCCCTCACAGACTTTCCCGGCCGCATGGGCAGGCCCGGCCCGGAACGCTACCAGTATGACTACCGGCATAGCGACGGAGAGCTTTTCTCCTGCGTGGCCGTATCTCTGGAAGCGGCAAAGGAAAAGCGCGCGACATGGCTGGCCGGGCGCAACGCCGAGATTGCCTGAACCGATACGGCGGAACAACCGGCAAGGTCCATCCAACGGGATTTGCCGGTCCAGGGAAGACTCCAAACGAAAACGGGGAACCATCCATGAACGGCTTCAAAACTCTGTCCAATGCTGAAAAACTTACGGAAATCGGGAAGCGCAATTTCCGGCGCGACGAGATCGCGTTGAGGGAACTGCCCGATTGAGGCTATTTTACTACCCAAAATCCGTTTTTATCCGCCCCGACACGTTCAATTAATCCGGCATTTTTTAGTACGCGGATGTTGGCTTCCACTCGGCGCTTGGTCATACGGATTATATCGGCAATCTGTTGTGCAGTGATATTAGGCGTTTTAGACATTAGACGCAATATTTCCCGCCTTGTTTCATTTACACCGACGCTTACACCGATGCTTACACCGACGCTTTGACCACTATTGATAGGTTCGCTCTGCGGTCTATCACTATTGCGGATATGAAAGCGGATCGTGAATGTTGTTGATGTAATGTCGAAGTCTGGTACAGGTAACCCACTGGCCACGCAACCATTTTTCATTTTTTCGATACCGCGTCCCCAAGCCTCAATTTGTCCGGAGCGGAAAAAAGCTCCGGCAATTATCGGATTATGGGGATTGGAACGCCCCCCGCGTAGAATAGTTTCTTCCGTGATATCTCCAGGGAGTTGACAATCATTGTAGATAACGACTTTATCCTCGTAAATCTTGATATGAATGGGATTGCCGGTGCTGTAATCTCGATGAACAACGGCATTCAGCACAGCTTCTCGCAGAATGTCTTGAGACATAGGGTATTCGTCTATTCTCTGAATACCTTCATAGCGAATCAGTCCTTTGAAATATTTCGTGTATATGATGTCCATGACGCGATCCGCAATGCCAATCAACGCGCCACCGATTTCGTCCTGATACAGCAAATCAGCATCGTTCTCGAAGTAACCGATTTTTATATATGACCCAAAACACCATTGGCCTGGGTCTTGGTGAAACAGTAAAAGAGCCGCCCTAAGTATATAATCGCCTTCTGTCAATTTCAGAGCTTGCAATAACTCAGCATCGCTTCCGGCAACATCATTAGGCGAGAGTCGTTTACTCATTATCGCTTTTTTGCGGAAGATGTCGAAAGCATCATGGTAGAAGTCCGACATGCTGACGCGAGGCACAGGCGCGGAGTCCCATGTACGCCCATACTTGCGGAGAATAAGCTCTTCAAGCGCATAGCCGGTAAGTTCTTGATTGGTACTGCCGGAGCGATAGTAATATCTGCCGCGATGGCTGATTGCATTTGGGTGGGCGTTGACGTTTATCACTATATACTCTCGATCTTCTTCTTTGCGAAGATTGACCTCCGCGACAATTCCCATTGTGGTGCGGATTTTATTGGGCAGTTCCTCAAGCAACTTTGCGGAATTTGGTAACCCAATAATCTCGCCCTTGTTGTTACGCCCAATTTCAATCGTGCCGCCAAGCGCGTTGGCAAAGCCGCAAATCCATTTTAGATATTCATCGCGCCACGTTTCTTTCCACTCAATATTTTGATTTTCCAAAAGCGAATCTCTCCTTACCGCGTGTAGTTCAATTCTTCGGTGGCAGTATCGTAGTCATCATGTAAGCAATTTGGCCAATTGGGCGTGTCCGTCAACTGCCAGCGCATCCGCAAACGCGGCGTAGGCGCGGCCTGTTCCGCAGCCCGCGCCGAGTCCGGCAGAAGATATTTCTCGAAATTCGCCACAGCCGCCAGCGCCTCGTCCGCTGAACCAGCGGCGGCGGCATGGCTTCCGGCGCGTCGATAATATGATTTTTTTCGTACTGTGAGAAGACGGATGACTCCGGCGCTTTTTCCGAATTTTCCCCAATCGGGAAGAAACTCCAGGTATTTTGTTCCGTGTTTGTGCGCGAAATCCCGGCCAAGCGAATCAGCGCCTTTTGCCCCGCCGCTTACTATCGTCACATCCGGCAGATTCACGCCTTTTTCTTTCATGATATTCGTGATGACGGATTCAAGCATCGGATAATCATCGTCCAGCCGTTCCTGGGCCGAATCGAGCCATTCCGCCGCATTCGCGGCCTCCGACTGGACATCTTCAATGACCCGCTGGAGCAAGTCCCCCTTGCGGAACTGCTCGATAGCGGCTGCCTTGTATTCTGTGGTCTGCCACATGCGGGCTTGCACTTATAGATATAATATGGCTATGTTACACAATAATTATAAAAAATAAAATTTCAATACCTGTAAAAATACCCGCAAAAAATGAGGATTGAAAAAGATATTTTTGGCTGAATTTGGACAGGTCGCCGGACATGGCGGGAGGAGCTGAAAGGGCATCGGAGATAAACTTTCATTTTTCCCTTCTCCAGTCTATATTTTCTTGGACAAATTTTCTTGGACAAATCCGCGAAGAGAAAGGCAACGCATGAATTTCCAACAAATCCTTGCCATGTTCCGTCCCACCTTCTTCTTCAATTTTTTGCACTTCCCAAATGCTAAAGGAGTCGCTGCCGTTTTTCTTCTCGTTTTATGCATTTGTTGCGCCTGCTCGCTGTCCGTGAGGAGAGACGCAATTCCAGAATCAGATGGGTTTTTATTACGCGCTTTTATAGAACTATTTGAAGACAAGAACCAAGTAACGCGCATGGAGGCCTATTTTATTTCCGTTGGCTTGCCTGACATGCCGGAGCTTGAACAAATTTTACGCCAGAGGCAAAACAACTCAGATCAACTTGAGCAGATTATCGCTTCGTATGCCTTGGCGGTCATGACTCGTGATCATCAGGATATTAATGCTTTTTTGGATGTCTTCCCTGATGAACCGCAGCTTTTTACAGACCTTATGGAAACCGAATGGGCGCTTTCCGGAACATTCAATACAGGAATGGCGGATTTTCTATTGCTTTTAGCCTATGAACCACGCACACGCGAAAAAGCTCTCCCTCATCTTGCACGCATCATTTGCAATATGCCGGGAGAATTGGAATCAATGGGGCAATATTTTAAAGATCCTCTTGTCCACGCCTATATTGACAAGCATTGGCAGGACGCGAGGCGGGACGATATACTTAATGCTGATCCTGTTCGTGCTTTTAACAGAACAGAAAGATGTGAAGAGAAACTCGCATTTCTTATCCAACACGGTGATATGGCATCAAAAATAACGGCTATGCTGATGACGCGAAGGATATGGATACCGGATAATTTAATGAAAATAATAAGGAATTTTCAAGAATTGCCACATGACTCCATCTATAATCAACTCTTAAATCTTGATTTTAATGTTGAATTCCTCGGTAATATGCTTTTGATGGCCCCAAACAACACTCTACCCAACTTGCTGGATGCTGAAAAAAAACTCTATAGACCACCTCTTAAAGGCATAGTCGGCACGCTATTGCATCGTCTTTCCTTTGATGACAAAAATAGTGCACAAATTTTGAAAATCCTTGAGGCAATACGGCAATATGGAATAGGCTGGCTTGAAGTCTGCGAAATTCACCGTATTAACTTATTATAGGGAACCTCTACAAACCAGGATTTTTGTTTCCTGGCAAGGAAGGCGAGTTTCGACAAGGGGGAGTATATTCAACATATTCGACCCGTTGGCGAAAGGAGCCTGACGCCGCCAGGGGGC
>JAITRF010000131.1 GCA_031288535.1 Desulfovibrio sp.
GGGGAACGCAAAGGTATATGAGGATGAAACAAGAGGTATCAGTGTAGAATCGGAGCCGTCACGGACCTTGCAGCCGCGATATCTCGGGGGGGATCGCTCGCAAGGTCCGCGCCGGCTCCTCAAGGCAGCGCCAAAACCGACGTCATATGGCGGCTACAAAAAGTGCGAAAATTTCTGGACACTACCCTGCCTTCTTATGCGGATCATGTTGACGGCTGCCCATTTCAGACTTATAAAGAGAATAAAGAATCTCAAGAATTTTGGAGGCAGGCTTATGAACTTGGCAAAAGTATCAGCCAACGGTCAGGTGACAGTTCCCGTCGAGGTTCGGCGGAAACTGCGACTCAAAGAAGGCGACAAATTACTGTTTATTGAGCGCGATGGCGAAATAGTGATCAACAACGCCTCTGCTACAGCCATTGTTCGGGCGCAAGCGGCCTTTGCCGGAGCGGCGCGGGATTTCGGGATAGCAAATGATGAGGACGTGCAGAGCTTGGTTGATGAGGTTCGCTACGGGGCGAGCAAGTAGCCATGCGGGTGATGGCCGATACAAATGTACTTATTTCCGCGCTGCTTTTCCCGGCCTCTCTTCCGGCAAAGGTTTTGCTACATATCGCCAGCAACCATAACTTGATTCTATGCGATCATATCGTGGCGGAAATTCGTGATGTAATTTCGCGCAAGCGTCCTGATCTGTTAGGCGACTTTGACGTACTTTTGGCCCAACTCGCGTATGATTTGGTCATTGCTCCCAAAGAGCCAGGTAGACTCATGCAAGACCCAAAAGATCAACCCATTTTGAACGCCGCCATTATGGCCGGGGTGGATGTCATTGTGAGTGGTGATAACCATTTTCTGAAGCTCGATCTGGAGCGGCCAAAAACTATGTCGCCTGCGGAGTTTTGGCAGTTTGAGCAAAGTCAGTGCTGATGTGGAGGTTAAATTGTAGTAGTTCAGACTTGATCTGACGGTCGGCTCCGTTTTGATGGTTCCGTTTGTCCGACTAATTGAGCTGTCCGACCTTTTCCTCCCGAAGCCGTTTTCCGTTCAGTGACTTTCGGTACCCAAGATAATACTCAATTTTTAGGAAGATTCAACCGGTAAAAAGCGGTTTTTATGAAACAAAACTACTTGATAAAAGCCAAGCCTGCCAAGGATTGGCTGTTCATGACCGGCTGCCACCCAAATTTTGAGTTCATTTCCGAATAAAAATTGCGTCCCGCATTTATCCGGCGACTGCGGCAAAATGCTGTTTTACTATAACCGCTTTGAATATTTTATATTCCGGAACGGCATCCTGCCGCGCCCTTCCGGATACGAATTACGGCAATTTGCATCTGGAACGCCGGTCATTTTTTTCGCGCGATTTCCCGCAACTTTTCGTGGATTGCGGCGGCGTCGAGATTAAGGCGCCGGCGCAACTCCCTGGCCGGGCCGTGCTGCACAAAGGCATCCGGCAAGCCTATGCGAATAATCCTCCTGTTCCGGAAAAGCTCATGATCGCTCAGAAATTCCAGGACGGCGGAAGAAAAGCCGCCGGCCAGCACCCCTTCTTCAAGCAGCAGGACAAGTTCATGCGCGGCGCAAAGGGCGCGCAAATCCTCCTCCGGCAGGGGTTTGATCCAGCGGGCGTTGAATACCGCAACCGCCTCTCCGCCTTCCTTCCGGAATTCGTCCGCCGCGAACAGGGCCGGCAGGACGCGGTTGCCCAAGGCGATTACGGCAACCCGTCCGTCTCCTTCGCGCAGCATTTCCCCCCTGCCTACGGGCAGGGGCAGGAGTTCGTCGGGCAGAGGCGTTCCCGCGCCGGGTCCGCGCGGATAGCGCAGGGCGAAAGGGGAGTCATGGGCGAGCGCGGTGGCCAGACCTCTTTGCAGTTCCGCCTCGTCTTTCGGGGCCATGAAGACCAGATTCGGGATATGGCGCAGAAAAGCCAGATCAAAGGCCCCGTGGTGGGTCGGTCCGTCCTCTCCCACCAGACCGGCCCTGTCTATGCAGAAAGTCACGGGCAGATTCTGCAGGCAGACGTCATGGACTATCTGATCGTACGAGCGTTGCAGAAAAGTGGAGTAAACGGCCACAAAGGGACGCAGCCCTCCGACGGCCAGACCCGCGGCAAGGGTGACCGCGTGTTGCTCGCAGATGCCCACGTCCACAAAGCGTTCCGGGAAACGCCCGGAAAACTCCTTGAGCCCGACCCCGTCCGGCATGGCCGCAGTGATGGCGAAGACGCGCGCGTCTTTCTCCGCCAGACGGCAGATGCCGCTGCCGAAGGCCTCGGTATAGCTTACGGCCTCCCCGGATTTGCAAGGCAGCCCCGTCTCCGGTTCAAAAGAGCCGATGCCGTGAAAGAGTTCCGGGTTTTCCTCGGCCGGGGCGTAGCCTTTGCCTTTGCGCGTAAGCACATGCAGGAGAACCGGCCGGTCCAGGGAAGCCGCCAGACGCAGGGTTTTCTGCAATTCCGCCACGTCGTGCCCGTCCACCGCACCGATATAATTGAAGCGCAGGGCCTCGAAAAGCATGCCGGGAGTGAAGAAGTTCTTGAAACTGTGTTTGCTGCGCTTGGCTATTTCCAGCAGGTCCCCGCCTATGCCGGGAATCGCGGCGAGAAACTCCTCCACCTCGCCTTTAAGCCGCCGGATCCAGCGCCCGGAGAGCTTGCGGCTCATGAACAGGGACAGGGCGCCCACGTTTTTGGATATGGACATCTCGTTGTCGTTGAGGATGACTATGAAGCGCCGCGCCGTCGCCCCGGCCTGATTCATGCCCTCATAGGCCAGACCGGCGGTAAGGGCGCCGTCGCCGATTACGGATACCACATGGTGGTCTTCTCCGGCCAGGTCGCGGGCCATGGCCAGGCCGAGGGCCGCGGAAACCGAGGTGGAGGAGTGCCCGGTGCCGAAATGGTCATAGGGGCTTTCCAGGCGGGAGGGAAACCCGCTCAACCCGTCCGCCGCCCGCAGGGTGGAAAAGCGCTCCGCCCTTCCGGTCAGAAGCTTGTATGCGTACGCCTGATGCCCCACATCCCAGATGATCTTGTCCTTTTGCGCATTAAAGACGGAGAGCATGGCCAGGGTGAGTTCGACCACCCCGAGAGAGGGGGCGAGATGCCCGCCGGTGCGGGATACGGTATCCACAAGGACGGCGCGTATCTCGGCCGCGAGTTCCTTCAGGTCCTCAAGGCTGTATGTCGAAAGATCCGGGGGAAGCCCCACGTTTTGCAGAAGCGGCCGCCGCCGCGCGATCTCCCGCGCGGTCTGTTCCCGCGCATCGCCGCCGCCCACAGCCACGATTTTGTTCTCGGCCAGGGGCATCAGCGCGCCCTGCCCACGACGTAGGCGGCGAGGCCTTTAAGCAGGGCGGCGCTTTCGCCGCTGAACCCCTCAAGGGCCGCCACGGCTTCCTTTGCCCTGCGTTCGGCCTCGGCCCGGCTCCTTTCCAGTCCCAGCAAAGCCGGATAGGTGCATTTGCGCGCCGCGGCGTCTTTGCCCACCCCTTTGCCGAGCAGGACCGGGTCGCCGGTCACGTCCAGAATGTCGTCGGCGATCTGAAAGGCCGCACCCAGCGCTTCCCCGTAGCAGGCGAGGGCCGCTGCCTTTTCCGGCCCCGCCCCGGAAAGCAGCGCGCCCGCCTCGCAGGACAGGCGCAGCATGGCTCCGGTCTTCATGGCCTGCATGACGGCGAGTTCTTCAATCCCGACCGCAACGCCGCCGGTGTAAAGCATATCCAGAAACTGTCCTCCCACCATGCCCGCCGATCCCGCCGCCTTAGCCGCCGCGCCCACGGCGCGCAACACGCGCTCCGCCGGCAGACCGGCATCCGCGCAACGCGCCATAAGGGCGAAGGCGTCGGTGAGCAGCCCGTCCCCGGCCAGAATGGCCGGGGCTTCGCCGAATTTCTTGTGGTTCGACGGTCTGCCTCTGCGGAAATCGTCATCGTCCATGGCCGGAAGGTCGTCGTGGATCAGAGAATAGGTATGGATGCATTCCAGGGCGCAGGCAAAAAGCAACACCGCCCGCTCCGCATCTTCCCCGGAAGAAACCCCTCCGGAACAGGCTTCCCCGGAATGGGCCTCCGTGGAACAGACCCGGGCCGAGATAAGGCACAGGGCCGGGCGGAGGCGTTTGCCCCCGGCGTGCAGGCTGTATTCCATGGCCTCAAGCAATCCGTCCGGCACGCCGGGCGCGCGCAGGCAACCCGAGAGGCAGTCCTCCACGCGCCGCGCCAGAGTTTCAAGGGCGGCTTCCACCTGAGCACCGGTACATTCTTCGGCCATGCCGGATCCGTGCTGTAAAACGTGCGGGGCCGCGCCAAAACGCGCGGCCGTCACAGAACCTTGTAAATCCGCGTATAAGTATTGTCAAAGACCAACTTGAAATAGGGGGCGATAAAGGGATCGCCGGGCTGGCGGATCAGAAGCTGCACCATCATGGTGTTGTAGAAAACGTCGTCCATGACGATTTTGTCGTTGCCAAGCCCGGAAAAAATGCCCGGCCCGCGCAGACGCGTCCAGAAATCACGCAGCAAATCCAGGCTCGCGTCCCCCCCGTAGACGGAAGTTTTGCTGTTGAAGATGAAGTGATAAGCCCCGTAGCGGTTGAAGTCGAAAAGCTCGCGCCCGGCGGGGCTGAACACGGAAATGGTGGCGGCGTAGATGGGCTTGGCTTCGTCCGAGAGCACCACCCCGGTTTCCACATTATACTCCAAAGCCGGGGCTAGGTTGTTCATAAGCGCGCCCGGCGCCCGTTTGGTCTCAAAATTCCAGGAACCGTAGCGCGTAATCCAGAGCCCGAGATGCAAAAGCTCGAAGCCCACCACCAGATATTGTTCTCCCGGCGCTTTGATCAAGGGTTTTCCCTTGTCCGACAGTTCCTCCATGAGACGCTGGGCGCCGCGCGCCGAAAGGCCGGCGAAAACATTGCCGGGGACGTCGCCCTTGCTTGCCGTATACTTGACGATCTGGCGGGCGAAGCGCGGGTCGGCCGTCGTATATACGGCCGCCGGCAGAAACAGGGAAGGTCCGCCGTGCCGCGCCCCGTCGGAGATGGTGCGCCGCCTCGCAAAATGGTGGGCGGCATAGCCCCAGTCCCACCAGTTCCAGATCACCGCGTCTTCGGCACTGTTGTTTTTCAGAAACGACAGCCCCTCGGCCTGTTCCCGGCTGAAAATGGGACCCTGGGAATAGTCGGGAATATAGAGGATGAGCGGCCAGGACAGCCCGAAAACGCAGAGAAGGCAAAATCCGGGGCGCAGGGCCGACAAAAGCCGACGTCGCCCGGCAAAGACGCGCGCCGCAACGAATTCCGCAAGCCGCCCCCCCTCCAGGCAGAGGGTGATCATGACCACCGGAGCGCCGAACATGGTCATGCGCGCCCCCATGTGCAGGCTGAGCAGGTAGAGGACGAAAAGCGGGACGAACCAGAACATGACCGGCATGGTGAAAAAGCGCAGGGCGAATACGCCCATGGCCAGAAGCGTCAGCCACTCGGAAGGGTAGACGTACAGGAGCATCTCGCGGAAGCTGATGGTCTGCACCTCGATGATGGACTGGGCTACCGAGGGAAAGATCAGAGGGTCGCCCGGGGCGGACAGGGGGGAGGGATCGCCCCCGCGTTGCGTATAGGCGGCGAAAGAACGCAGCAGGTTGTCCAGCACCGCACTGTCCATGGCGGAAAGCAACACCGGAAGCCAAAGCGCGCAAAGCGTCCTTTTGTCCAGAAGAAGGCGCAGAGCGCCGCGCACGGGGCGCTCCCCGTCAGGGTCGAATTGATCCGTTCGCGGCGCGAAACGCAGGACCAGAGCGCAGGCCAGGGCTGGGAAAAAGCCCGGAAAAGGGCCGAGGAGCAGGGGCAGGGAGTAGCAGAGCGCAAAGGCCAGGAGTTCCCTTTTCCCTTTTTTCGGGCCGAGCGCCAGGATCAGACAGGGAAGGACGAGCGCGTAATAACGCGCCAGATACGGGAAAAGCGAATGCCATTCCTGCATCCGGTAGCCCAGAAGCCCCGAGAGGAGCAGGGGCCAGAGCCAGATGGTCCGCGATCGCGCGGTTTCGCTGTCCGCAATGTCGTCCGGGGAACCGTCCGGACAGCGGACCGGAACACTTCCCTCCCCCGGCCGGGACGCGGGGAAGAGGAGCGAGCCCAGGGCCTCAAACGGACTTTTCAGCAGCGGGGAGAGCCAGAGCGCCGGGATCAGGCCCAAAAACACGGCAAAGAGCAGAATCACGAGGTCGGTGTCGTAGAAGCCCAGCATGGTGCGCGCGCAGAAACCCGGAGACAGGGAGCAAAGCACGCCCGCGCAGAGCCCGGCATAGGGTCTGCCCAAGCCCGCGCACCAGAGAAAAACGCCCAGAGCGGGCAGGGCGCTCATGAAGGGGGGCAGAAAGAAGGCTATGCGCGCCGGGGCGACGCCGCTTTTCTCCGAGAGCATCCCGGCCAGTTCCGACATGGGGTGGCCCGCGCCGAACTCGAAGCCTTCGGCCCCGGCCAGCCAGTGATAGGCGTCGTGGGTGGCGAGCAGGCGCTCGTCGCCCAGAACGAAAGAGGGATTGTCCCAGAAAGGAAGCTCCAGAAGCCTGGCCGCGACGGAAAGAACGAGGGTCAAAAGCAGGCAGAGGGCCGCCTGCGCCCGGCTTGCCCGACCGCCTGCGAAGAGTCCTCCCGCGGACGCGGAGAAGGCGCTTTCGCGCGGAAAAACAAGATTGCGGAGTTGTTCGGACATGGACGGGTTATATTTTTTGCAGGGCCCAGAAATAACGGGTGGAATTGTCCACAGTGTAGCCCGCCTCGGCGCTTGCTGTCCAGCCGCCTGCCGTCCGGCCTGTCTCCCTCCCGCCTCCGGCCGGCTCCGGGGGAGGCGTCCGGGGAAGCGTTCCGCAAAGTGTCGGGGGGAACTTGGAAGGAAGCGGAGCGGAGCTTAAAAAAACGCAGAAGCCCCGGCTGCGCATGTGCGGGCCGGCGAGCTCCAGCACTTTTTCCCAAGGCATGAAGGCCCGGCTCAGGATAAAGGCCGCGCCTCCTTCTTTTTCCGCTTCCCGCAGGCGGTCCTGCGCCCGTCCGTGGTAAACGACGGTTCCCGGCAGGGGGTTGGCGGCCAGAAAAGCGCGCAAAAACATGGCGCGCTTTTCCCGCGCTTCCACCAGCACATGCCGTCCGTCCTTGCGGATCATGCGCAGGGGCAGGCCCGGCAGCCCGGCCCCCGCCCCGAGGTCAAGGCAGGCGGCGTCCGGGGGCAGGGGCAGGCCGTCCAGAAACGAGGCGAGATGAAAACTGTCCACGACAAGTTTTTCCAGAATATCCCGCCAGTCTTCCGGGCCGACCAGATTGACCACCCGCCTCCATTTGCCGAGCATGGCGAGGTAGGAGCAAAGAGAGGAAAGGGCGTCCGGCGGCAGGGAGAAGCCGAGCCGCTCAAGGCGCGATCCCGCGGCTTCCGGGGTCGGAGGCCCGTCCGTTCCGCTCACAGGTAATCGGGATCGACGGCGGCCAGACCGTCTCCCAACATGATCTGAATGAAATGGATCGTATATTGATCCACCGGCACTATGGGAAAATCACTGCCGCAGACGGAACAGGAAACCATGGCCGGCAGCAGGGGCGAGCTTACGGACAGCTTTTTGCGGCAATGCGGGCAGACGTAGTGAAAGCTCAGTTCCATGCCGCTGGGTTTTACCGGCTTTACCGGCCTGCGGTCCATATCAGGAACCCGGGGAACCCAGAAGGCTTTGCCCGGTCATTTCGGCCGGCTGTTCAAGACCCCAGGCGTCCAGGATGGTGGGGGCGATATCCCCGAGCTTGCCGTCGCGCAGGGGAGGATGGGTTTGCTCGGAGGCCAGGACGAAGGCCACGGGATTTTTGCTGTGCGCGGTCTGGGGGTGGCCTTCCGGGGTGAGCATCTCGTCGGCGTTGCCGTGGTCCGCGGTCAAGAACAGCAGCCCGCCGCGTTTTTTCACGCTTTCCCGGACCCGCCCCACGCATTTGTCCACGGCTTCGCAGGCCTTGACCGTGGCCCCGATGACCCCGGTGTGCCCGACCATGTCCAAGTTCGCGAAATTGCAGACCGCAAAATCGAAGGTTCCGCCTTCCCATTCCCGGATCAGTACGTCCGTGACCTCGAAGACGCTCATCTGCGGTTTGAGGTCATAGGTGGGGACTTCCCTGGGAGAGGGGACGAGACGCCTTTCCTCGCCGGGCAGGGGGTCTTCCACCCCGCCGTTGAAAAAATAGGTGACATGCGCGTATTTTTCCGTCTCGGCGATACGCAGTTGCCTCAGACCCGCATCGGAGACGATCCTGCCCAGGCCGTTTTCCAGGCTCTGGCGTTTGAAGGCTACGGGCATGGGAAAGGAAGCCTCGTAGGAGGTCATGGTGGAAAAAGCCGCGAGGCGGGGAAATTTTTCCCGCTCAAAGCCGTCAAAGGCCGGGTCGAAGAGGCAACGGGACATCTCCCGCGCCCTGTCCGCGCGGAAATTGAAAAAGAAGACCGCATCCCCGTCTTCGATCAGACGCGGCTCTTCACCCGGCCCGGCCACCAGACAGGGAACGATGAATTCGTCGCCAAGGCCGGCCGCGTATGCGGACTCGACGGCCTGCACGGGATCGGCGAAGCGTTCGCCCCTGCCCGCCACCATCGCCTCCCAGGCCTTTCGCACCCTCTCCCAGCGCCGGTCTCTGTCCATGGCGTAATAGCGTCCGCTTACGCTGGCCACGCGCGCCCGCGGGCCAAGTTTGTCCACCAGCCGGCGCATGAAGGCCGCGCCGGAATCCGGGGCCGTATCCCTGCCGTCCGTAAAAGCGTGGACGCAGACCTCCACACCGGCTTTCCCGGCCGCATCCAGCAGGGCGAAAAGGTGATTGATGTGGCTGTGCACGCCTCCGTCGGACAAAAGACCGAGCAGATGCAGCCGTCCGCCTCCGCGTCCCGCCGCTTCGAGCGCGGAGCGCAGGGCGGGGTTGGCGGCCAGGCTCCCGTCCTCGACGGCCATGTCTATGCGCGTCATATCCTGGTAGACGACGCGCCCCGCCCCGATGTTCATGTGTCCGACCTCGGAGTTCCCCATATAGCCGGCGGGCAGACCGACGGCGCGCCCGGAACAGAGCAGGGTGGAACGCGAGGGCAGGGCGAGGAGGGCGTCAAGGTTCGGGGTCGAGGCCAAAGAGACGGCGTTGCCGGGGCCGGGAGGCGCCTGTCCCCAACCGTCCAGAATCAGCAGAAGCGCGGGCTTTGATACGCGCATCGTTCACCCGCGGAAGCAATTCACGCGAACAGGCCCATGTCGTTCCCGCAAACGGATCATGGAAATTTTCATCAAAAATTCCTCTATGGTTTGAAACCTCTCCCTTCAGGGAGATTACCGCCTGACGCCCGGCTATGCCGGGCATACCCCGTTATCAGGCCCGGGCCGCCTTCCGGCCTCCGCCAGCACGCCGGCCTTCGGCCACATTTCCTCCAGGCGGAAAAGCTCGCGGCTTTCCGACTGGAGGATGTGGACGACGACATCGTTGAAATCCAGAAGTATCCAGCGGGCGAGGGCATGCCCCTCCATGTGCAGGTATTCGAAATTGCGCTCGCGGGCGGCAAGCAGCAGCGTTTCCGCCAGTCCCTGCCCGTGGCGGGCCGAGGTGCTGCCGGCGATGATCACGGCCTCGCAGAGGGCGTTTTCCTCGGCCAGATCGAGAGCCACTATATCCACGGCCTTTTTTTCCGCAAGCAAATCCACCATTACGGCAGCCTTTTCCAGGGTGGAGGCTTTGGAAAACCGCTTCGGCTCGTCTGACATAAGGTCTGTTGCCGGCTTAGCGCCGGATCAGCGTTTGGAGTACTGGTAGCGGGCGCGGGCGGCGCGCAGGCCGTATTTTTTGCGCTCTTTCTTGCGGGCGTCGCGGGTGAGAAAACCGGCCTTTTTCAGAGGGCCGCGCAGATCCGGATCCAGTTCGAGCAGGGCGCGGGAGATGCCGTGGCGTACGGCTTCGGCCTGACCGCTCACCCCTCCGCCCTCGACGTTGACCCTGACGTCCAGCCGGTCGGTCTGCTTGGCAAGGGCCAAGGGCTGGCGGATGATCATCTGCAGGGATTTGCGCGGGAAGTAGTTGTCAAAAGGACGGCCGTTGACGGTGATTTCTCCGCTGCCGGCGTAGAGCCGGGTGCGGGCCGTGGCGTTCTTGCGCCGGCCGGTGCCGTATTTGAACTCCGTGGACATCGTTACTCCTGGTGTCTGATTGGGGAAATGCCGAATATGGTTTTGCGTTTATTTTTGCGGGGCCGTCGTCGGAAAACATGGTTTTCGACGACTTGCGCCGCCTCCGGCGGCGCAATACCCTTCAGGTTCCGGAAAGCGCTTTTGCAAGTAAACCCGACAGTCGCCGTCAGCTATCGGATATCGAGGGTTGCGGGGGTCTGGGCCGCGTGCGGATGATCCGGTCCCGCGTACACCTTCAATTTTTTGAGCACCTCCCGGCCCAGGCGGTTCTTGGGGAGCATTCCCTTTACCGCGTGGATGAGCGCGAACTGCGGCCGGGCGGCGAGCACTTTTCCCAGGGTTCTTTCCTTGAGTCCGCCCACATAGCCGCTGTGGCGGTAGTAGGTCTTGGCGGCCAGCTTGTTGCCGGTAACGCGTATTTTCTCGCAGTTCACAACGATGATGAAATCCCCGTTGTCCATGTGCGGGGCGAATTCCGGCTTGTGCTTTCCGCGCAGGCGGTGGGCGATTCCCGCCGCCAGACGGCCGAGGATGCGATCGCTCGCGTCCACCACGAACCAGTCGTGCCGTATGTCCGCCGGTGTCGGTGAAAATGTCTTCATATCAACTCCTTGCTGTCTTCCGGCAAAGGGGCCGGCGCGAAGTTGAATCTCATAGCCGCAAAGCGGACGGAAGTCAAGCGCATTTTGCGCGCAAAAAGTCCTCAACAGGGTCATTTGGAGCGTTTTGCGGCCGAGCTTGTCGCCCGCATTTAAGGTGAACCTCTCTATTTCAAATCCTCCATAATCCGGCTCAGTTCCTGCGCCATGCGCGAGAGTTCCAGAACGGACGCGGAAGCCTGCTCCATGCCTTGCGCCGTCTCTCCCGTAATTTTGCTCACCTCTTCAACGGAAGAATTGATCTCCTCGGAAGTGGAGCTTTGCTCCTCCGCCGCGGTGGCGATAGACGTCACCAACGCGGAATTGGAGGTGGCCAGTTCCACAATTTCGGACAGGGCCTGCCCGGAGGAGTTGGCGAGCTGTGTGGCTCCGCCGATTGCCGTAACCGCTTCTCCCATTTTTCCAATGCTTGTTTTGGCGGACTGCTGAATGGCGGTGATGCTGGAGCCGACTTCCCGCGTGGCGTCCATGGTTTTTTCCGCGAGTTTGCGCACCTCGTCCGCCACTACGGCGAAGCCCCGCCCGGCCTCCCCGGCGCGCGCCGCTTCAATGGCGGCATTAAGCGCCAGCAGGTTGGTCTGATCCGCTATGTCGGAAATGACGTTCATCACTTTGCCTATGTCATCGGCCTTGGCGCCAAGCTCCTGCATATCCGCCTGCAGGGCTTCCGTCACTTTGTTCACGCTGTTGATGGCTTTTACCACCTGATTGACCAGATCCGCCCCGTCTTTTGCCTTGTTTTTTGTCA
>JAITRF010000009.1 GCA_031288535.1 Desulfovibrio sp.
AACCCGCTGAGCCATTGGGATGTCTCCGGGCGGCAGCCGCGGTGCCGCAGTTTCAAACGTGTCAACTTCAGGCGTTGACACGCTCCGCAAGGATTTGCCCCGCAAATCCCCGCCGCGGGATTGCCGCCGGGCGAACTTGCTTCGCCGTCAAGCGACAATCTCAAGCGTAAAATACGCCGGAGCAATTTCACTTTGAAATTGCTCCGGCGGCCGCGCGAACGGACGCCCGCCGCGCAGGCGCAATTTATTTGCGCGGTCAAGCGCCGGAGCGGGCGCGGCCTGAAAATAAACCGTGTACAATCTCAAAGTTAAAACGCTCTAGGGGAGAACCCTGTATTTTTTCGCAAACCGTCTGCGGAAATCATCAATGATTTCCATATGGTCAAATGTGGTCTCCGGCAGGGCCGACAAGGGGAAGAAACGCGCGCGCGCCGCATCGTCTCCGCCTTTGACGGCCTCCGGGGTCTTTGTCCGGGCGATGAAAACGGTGCTTACGGTGTGCATCCGCGGGTCCCGCCGGGGATCGGAGTAAACGCCGAGCAGTTCCCGCAGTTGCAGAACCAGTCCTGTTTCTTCAAGACCCTCGCGCAGGGCGGCCTGTTCGACGCTCTCGCCCGGCTCGACAAAGCCTCCGGGCAAAGCCCATCCGAGGGGTTCAAAGCGGCGTTCCACAAGCACGATTCCCATGCCGGGGTGGGCGATCAGCACGTCCACCGTGAGGAAGGGGCCCTTTTGTCCCTTGAAGACAAACCCGCACTTCGGGCAGGTCGTTTCGCCTCTCATTTCAATCGCCTCAGGAGCGCGGAGTTTGCGTTTTGCGCCGGGGCCGCGCCTCTCCCTCTTGTAATTTAGGGAATATTTCAAATAAAGGCAATGATTTTGCGATAAGCATGGGGTCAAGTCGCATTTTTGCGGCGGATTCCCGCATTACGGTTCGCAGTCCGGGGCGTTCGCGTTCATCGGGCTGCTACCTCCAGGCTTCTTCGTAGGCGGCGCGGAATTCCTGCTCGTTGACCGGCGCGAAGCCCTTGGAGTTGGGGGTGAACAGGTGCATTTCCTGGGAGGCCGCGCCGTTGTTCCAGCGTATGGGGGCGATGCTCCAGTCCATGGACAGGGATTGGAGGGCGGAGTTCACCGCTGAAGGGGCGAAACCCCGGCCTACGCCGACTCTGGCGGAGAAGCGGGCGAAATCATAGCCCAGCCCGGACCAGAAGTCCGCCCCGGTTTTCCCGTCCGCCAGCATGGCGTCCTGGAGTCGTGCGGCCGAGGGAGAAGCCGTGTTCCAGGCGCCGGGAAAGACGGCCAGCCCGTAATATTGCGTGCTGACGAACCCGCCTCCGGACAGGCCCTGCTCCCAGAGGGAGGTGCCGAGCAGAACCTGGCGCGTTTCGTTCTGGTAGAAGAAGTTCGGCACTATGATGTCCATGTTCTTCCAACTGTCCGGCAGGAAAACGGCGCGGAACACGCTGCCTTTTTTGTTGGCCGCGAGAAAACCGGCCGCCGCGCTCATCCAGTTGTTCTGGTCCTGGGGCTGGTAGGATGCCTTGATCACCGTGGCCGCTCCGGCGGCCACGGCCCTTTCCTCAAAGAGGGAGGCCATGCGCTGGCCGAAGTTCTCGTCCGGGTGAAAGACCCCGTAGCCTTTTATGCCCAGGCGGGAGGTGAAGGCCAGCAGGGTGTCCACCTGGTCTTTCGGGCTGGAGAAGAAGCGCCAGGCTTTCTGGCCCTCGTCGCCCGCCTCCAGGGAGGGGAGGAAGGCGAAAAAGGCGCGGCGCGCCAGCAGTCCGCTGCCTTTGGCCTTGCTGTAGTCGTCGCGGCGCAGGGGGCCGCCGATGAGCGCCGCTTCCGGGGGCAGGGCTTCTATTTTGGCAATCCAGTCCGGCTGGCCGCTGTCTATGACGATCAGGGAAACCTGTTGTCCGCCTGAGCTCATTTGGGCGCAGGCGGCCTTCGCCCCGGCGGCGATTTTTTCGGAGACGGCGGAATATTGCCCGGACAGGGGCAAAAGAAGCACCACCGGCTGACCGCTGATCGGTCCGGCGGATACGGGGCTCCCGGACCGGATGGAGATTTCGCTTTCCGTGGGCGGGCCGGAGAGCAGGGAGGGATCGGCGAGTTTCGTCTCTCCCGCGAGCTCGCGCAAGGATGCCAGGGCTTGTTCGCGTTTGGCGCGATCCAGGCTCTCCCTGCGCAGCCTGTCTATGAGTATGACGTTGTAGGGGAAGCGGGAGCGGTTTTCCTTGCCGACCGCGCCTGCGGCCAGAGATGAGGCGGAGGCGTCGGCAAGGTGCAGTTCAAGGGCCAGACGCCTTTCCAGAGCGGCTTTTTCCCGGCCGTCCGGGGCCGCGCCGTAGATGTTTTCAAGGGCCGGGAGGCTTCGTCCCAAGTCTCCGTCCACCCACTGGCGCACGGCCAGGATCACCCCGGCCGCGCTGCGCGCGGACCGGGAGCGCGCGCCGTCCTGGTAGACGGCGTTGGCCCTGGTGCGCGCTTCGTTGGAGGGCAGGGCGCGCAGGGTTCTGCCCAAGGCGTCCTGCCATTCCGTTTCATCGTCGACTCCGGGGGCGTTTTTGCTCCAGTCGTCGAGGGCCGAGAGGGCGAGGCTCGGGTGGTTGTTTTTCAGGGCCGCGGCCGCGAGCAGGCGCAGAGCCTGTATTTTCTCTTCCTTTTGCATCGCGGTATCGGAGGACAGGCGCAGGGCCAGGCTTTCCGCCTGGCTGAAATTGCCGGATGCATAGGCGTTTTGCGCCTCCTGCAACGGGTCGGCCTTGGCCGGGGGCCGGTAGTCGTCTTCTTTGCCACCCTTTACGGCCGGCTTGGTGCAGCCGGAAAACGCAAGCGCCAGCATTATGAGCAGCGCCGGGATAATGCGGCCGGCGCGGGTTGCCGTGAGTGCCCCCATAAATTCTCCTTTGGCCGGCCTTGGTTGCGCGGCCGCCGTAAAAAACAGTAGTGCGGATCGGCTCATATTTCAAGGGAAAAAGCCCCGGCCGCAGGGCTGACGCATCTTATTGCGTCAGCCCTGCGGCGATGCGCCAGCATCGCCCGAAGCCGCAGGCTTCGTAAGGAGCAAAGCGGCTTTGCCGCCGCCGCGAATCTCAAAGGTGTGTATCATAATATCCTTAATTGACAATATAAAATTTTAGATGCGTCAGCCCTGGTAGTTTCCGGTTGACTGCACAGGATATCCGGTTTTTGCCCGGGCAAAAGGGGTTGTTCGCCGCTTTTGCCCTTTTTTCATCATCATTCTAATTTCAAATCAAAACTGCCTCTACGCAGTTTTGATTTGTCGGCTGCGGCGAAAGCGCTGTTTTGCCTTGCCGTTCGAAATACTTCTCATATTTCGGCGTGACATCCTGTCACGCTTTCCATTTCCGGATCAAAGATGGGGACATTTTTGATTGGAAATGGAATTATTCCCTCTGGGGGCGTGGGTATGCGGTTTGTGGACGCGGCGACGATTACCGTGCGTTCCGGAAAGGGCGGGCGCGGCTGCGTATCGTTCCGGCGCGAGAAATTCATCCCCAGAGGCGGACCGGACGGAGGGAACGGCGG
>JAITRF010000010.1 GCA_031288535.1 Desulfovibrio sp.
TTTATTTTCAGGCCGCGCCCGCTCCGGCGCTTAACCGCGCAAATAAATTGCGCTTGCGCCTGCGCGGCGGGCGTCCGCTCGCGCGGCCGCCGGAGCAATTTCAAAGTGAAATTGCTCTAAAGGCCGGCCGAATTGGACAGGAGGGGGAAAACGGCAAGTAGAGCTACAGGAATACCTTGTATGGCAGATCAAACTCCTCTCCAAGCCGCTTGGCCATCTTTCGGGATATGGGCCGCTTTCCGCTTTCCATTTCAGAGATCGCATTCTGGCTGACGCCAAGGCGGGCGGCCAATTCAACCTGGGTAATATCTTCTTTGCCGCGCAGGCCGCGCAAAGCCATTGCGGGGCTTCCGTCACCCGAAGACCCCCGAAACGGATCGTCAAATCCCGTATTCACTTTTACGGCCGGGCGGTTTATCATGGGGCGCGCAAAAAATCCTCCGAATGGCGTCAGCCGCATTTTCCAGGGCAAGCATGATTGATTACGAAAGGGAACTGAACGCCGCCCAGCTTGAGGCCGTCACCACCCTGGAAGGGCCGGTGCTGGTCATCGCCGGGGCGGGCAGCGGCAAAACTCGGACGATAGTCTACCGCCTGGCCCGGCTCGTGGAAACTGGCGTTTCAGCCTCCTCCATCCTGCTTTTGACTTTTACCCGCAAAGCCGCGCGGGAAATGCTGGAGCGCGCCAGATTTCTTCTCCGGCAAAGCTCCCTGGGCCGGGACGGAGAAGAAGAAGGCACTCCGCACGACCTTGGGGCCGTGCAGGGCGGCACCTTCCATTCCTATGCCTTTTCCGTGCTGCGCATGTTCAAACCCGGCACGCGGGGGGGAAGGCTGACGGTAATGGACAACCACGACATCCTCGCCGCCTTTCAGCACTGCCGCGAAGAAGGCAAAATCGGCAGAGGGGATCGATCCTTCCCGAAAAATCAAACTGTTAACGCCATTTTGAGCAAAAGCCGCAACAAGGAACTGCCGATTGAGGAGGTCGTCAGGCGCGACGCCCGGCATCTTCTCGCGCACAGCGGGGAGATTGTCGATCTGACCTTGGCCTATGCCCGGTATAAGGAGGAGAAGAACCTCCTCGACTATGACGATCTGCTTTTCTCCCTGGAAGAGACCCTGCTGACCTGCCCGCAGGCCCTGGACTATTGCCGCATGCGCCATCAATACGTCATGGTTGACGAATACCAGGACACCAACGCCGTGCAGGCCCGTATCGTGGCCCTGATTTCCGGCCTCTCCGATCCGCCGGGGGCGCGCGCGACTGACGGCCGCGCCTGTTCGGAGGCCCTAAAAGCCCTGGAACCGGACGAAACCAGTCTGCCCCGCTTCAGCGGAAACATCATGGTCGTGGGGGACGACTCGCAGTCCATCTATGCCTTTCGCGGGGCGAACGTCCGCAATATCCTGGAGTTCCCCGAATTGTGCAAAGGGGTGAAGATTATCCGCCTGGAGGAGAATTACCGCTCCACCCAGCCTGTCCTGGACTTGTCCAACGCCGTGCTGGCACATGCCGCCGAAGGCTATGCCAAGCATCTCTATACCCGCAGAAGCGGCGGGCAACTGCCCGGACTGGTGCGGCCCCTGTCGGACAGGAGCCAGGCGGGCTTTGTAGCCGGACGGATCGTGGAACTGCTGCGCGTCTACAAACCGGAAGATATCGCCGTGCTTTTCCGGGCTTCCTTCCATTCTTTCTCCCTGGAACTCGTGCTCAACAAACTTGGACTGCCTTTTAAAAAATACGGAGGCATCCGCTATACGGACTCCGCGCATATCAAAGACGCCTTGAGTTATATGCGCCTTGTGCACAACCCCCTTGATTTTCCGGCTTTCTCGCGTATGGCGGCACTGTCCAGGGGCATAGGCCCCAAAACCTGCCTGAAGATTTATCAGGCCGCTCTGTCCGGGGAGTCCGCCGTTCTGGACAGAGAGTCCGGCCGCCATACGGAGTTCTCGGCCGATCTGGCGTTTCTGGAGAGGCTGCGCGGCGGCCGTTTCACTCCCGCGGAGCTTTTGTCCGAGGTGCTGGAGCACTACGCGCCGCGGCTGGAGCAATTGTATCCGGATGATTACCCCAGGCGCATGCAGGAACTCGAGCATCTGATCCAGATTGCCTCGGCTTACCGGGACCTGGACGTGCTGCTTGCCGACCTTTCCCTGGAGGACCCGGAGAACCGGCAGGAGACGCGGCAGTCCCTGACCCTTTCCACCATCCACTCGGCCAAGGGCCTGGAATGGGAGGCGGTCTTCATACTGGATCTGGTCGAGGAAAGGTTTCCTTCCCGCCATGCCTCGGCGCGGCCCGATGACTTCGAGGAGGAGCGCAGGCTGATGTATGTGGCCTGCACGCGCGCCCGCACCGTCCTTGAACTCTATGTGCCGGCGAGCATCTACGACAGGACCGGCGGGGGCAGTCTGCCGGCCGTGCCCAGCCCTTTCGTGCGCGAGCTTTCGCCGGGGCTTTACCGGGAATTTCAGGAAAGTTACGGGGGCGCGCTGGTGGAAAAAAAACGCCTGGATTGGGAGGTCGGTTCCCTGTCCGGCAACGGCCCCGGCGATGTCTCTCCGGGCGAAGCCGCGCCGGAGGACGCCGCCCCATACGCCGCGGTTTTGGGAGGTCCCGCTCCGGACTCCGGGCAAAGCGGGCGACCGGGGGCTTTCGGCTTCTGCCGGCACCGCATTTTCGGCAGGGGCAAAATAGTGCAATATCTGCCGCCGGATCGGGTCAAGGTGAATTTTCCCGGCATCGGCCTCAAGGTCATCATGTCGGATTACCTCTGCATGGAGAACTGATTTGAACGGGTTTTGGGACGAGCCGGGGGCGGCTTCCGGGTCGCCGGGGTCGGAGGACGAACTGCTCGGGCTGATTGACGCGGAATTTCCCTCGATTTTCCCGCATCTGCCTTTCGGACGGGGGCACGACTGCGCCGAGCTTGCCGGGATTGCCGCAAGCCCGGAAAAGGTCTGCCTCGCCTTGTCCACCGACCTTTTTCTGCAGGACGTGCATTTCAGCACCAGGTATTTTTTGCCCGAAGAAGCCGGGGCCAAGGCCCTGACTTCGGCCGTGAGCGATCTGGCCGCGGCGGGGGCCGCGCCGCTCGGCTTTTCCCTCGGGCTTATGCTGCCGCCGCGCATAGGCGTAAAAACCGTGTCCCGCATGCTCTCCGGCATGGCGCGCAAGGCGCGCGAATACGGCCTCGGCTTGAGCGGAGGGGATTTGTCGCGCAGCGACCGCATCGGCTTTTCCGTCACCCTGTGGGGCGCGCCCTGCGAAAGCTCCCCGGGTTTTCTGCGGCGCGGCGCGGCGCGGCGCGGGGACCGCATCTTTCTTGTCGGGCAGGCAGGGCTTGCCCGCGTGGGACTTTGGGCTTTGGAAAAATACGGGCGGGCGGCCCTCGATCGGTTTCCCTCGGCCTGTCTGGCCCACCTCGATCCGCGTCCCTTGCTGCGCGAAGGGCGGATACTCGCCGCTTTGTCCGGGCAATCCGGGGAACGTCCCGCCCTGATGGATCTTTCCGACGGTCTGCTGCGCGATCTTCCTCGTCTGCTGAAGGGCTTGGGCGCGAACCTGGATTTCCCCCCCGACCTGTTCCATAGGGAGATTTCAGCCGCTTCCGTCCTGATGCGGGAGCCGGCGGCGGAGATTTTTCTCCGGGGGGGAGAAGACTACGCGCTGCTTGGGGTCTGCGGACCGGAGCTGTGGCCGCGCGTGAAGGAGTCTCTGCCCGAGGCCGTTCTCCTGGGAGATGTCGTCCCGGAAGAGGGCGTCCGCCTGCGCGGAGCTCCTGTAGCAAAAGACGGTTTTGACCATTTTTCCACGGTTGCCGCCGCTACGGCGGAGAAGACGGGGCGCGGACCGCTTCGCCGCGTCAGGGCCGGGAAAAAACCGTCGCTTTGGAGGGCTATGGCGCGACATGGGGAAAAGCGCCCGACGCGTCTCCGGATTGGATTGCCGAGGCCGGGGCTGCCGCCGGAAACAGGCCCGGCTGTGGAGGCGATCGTTGCAATCGGCCGCAGGGCCGGGTTCTCCGGCCTCATAAGCGGCTTTAACGGTAATATCAGTGCGCGTGTGGCGCTTGCCGGCGGCAGCGCGGCCTGCCTGATAACCCGCGCCGGCGTTGACAAATCCGCGCTTGCCCCCGGGGATTTCGTGCTGCTCTCCCTGTCCGGGGGGAAGATATGCGGCGTGGCCGAAGCTTCCAGCGAAAGCTTGATGCACCTTGAGATTTATCGCGCCGCGCCCGGCAGCCGGGCCGTCCTGCACAGCCATCCTCCCTGTCTTCTGGCTCTGAGCCTTTCCCCGTTCTGGGACAAGGGTTTTGCCCTGCCTCTGCCGGAAGTGGAGAGATATCGCGCGTTTTTGGGCGTCACTCCCTTTTTTCCTCCCGGAACGGCCGAGCTGGCCGCGGCCGTGGGCAGGGCCGCCGGAGAACACGCCGCCCTCTGGCTTACGCGCCACGGTCTGGTGACGCACGGTCCGGACCTGGCCTTTGTCTTGTCCCTGACGGCCGAACTTGAGCAGACGGCGAAAATGGCCCTGCTGAACTTCGGCCTCGTCCCGCAAATTCCACCCGGCGGGTCGGCCTGAGCCGGCGTAAGGCGATGAGTTCCCCGGACCGGAATTGATATTTCATCGGGTCAGGCGGCCCCGGCTTTGCCGGGGCCGCTGTTTTGCGGTCGGCGAAACGTTCGCAATCGCATATTGACAATAATCTTATTGATGATACCCTGTAGGGGTATCAGGTATTTGCAGGAGAAGATCATGCGCGGATGTATGGATGTGGAGGCGGTGGTCGCCAGGCTGAAAAGGATTGAGGGGCAGGTGCGCGGGATCATGAATATGGTGCAGGAGGACGTGCCCTGCGAGGACATTCTTGTGCAGATTGGCGCGGCCAAGTCCGCTCTGCATAAAACCGGCCAGGTCATTCTCGAGGGACATTTGCACCACTGCGTTCTTGGCGGGATTGCGGACGGCAATGCCGACAACACGCTCAAGAAACTGGCAAAGGCCATAGAGCAGTTCTCCCGCATGACGTAGGGTATTCTTACACAGTGGGGTTTACTGATGCTGAATGGAGAAAAACTGCGCGGTTTCCTGGCCGTTGCGGGCGGCTTCGCCCTGGCGGCCGATTTTTTCGAGTGGGGGGGAGCGTTGCCTTTCGCGCCGGCCTGGATAGCCGTCGTCCTTTGCGGCGCCCCGATTGTGAAAGGCGCGATAGTCGGTCTTGTCAGCAGGTTTGACGTAAAGGCCGACGTGCTCGTCTCCGCCGCCCTGATTGCGGCGCTTTACATAGGCGAAATTTTCGCGGCCGGAGAGGTGGCTTTTATCATGTCTCTCGGCGCATTGCTGGAGGAGCGCACCGTCCGCAAGGCGCGCGAGGGCATCGAGAAGCTGGTCGGCATGACGCCTCAAACCGCACGGGTGCTGCGTGATGGAGAGGAGGTTGCCGTCCCGGTTCAGGACGTGCTGGTTGGTGACGTCTTGCGCGTCCTGCCCGGCGAGACAATCGCCGTGGACGGTTTCATCACCTTCGGACGGACCTCGGTGGACCAGTCCCTGCTGACCGGGGAATCCCTGCCGGTGGACAAGGATGTGGACGATGAAGTGTTCAGCGGCACGACGAACCAGTTTGGCGCCTTTGACATGCGGGCGGCAAAAGTGGGCTGCGACAGTTCCCTGCAACGCATGATCCGGCTTGTGGAGTCCGCGGACGCGTCCAAAACGCCCATCGTCCGGGTCATGGACCGCTGGGCGACCTGGATTGTCGTCGGCGCGGCGCTCGCCTCCCTTGGGACCTGGCTTCTGACCGGGGAAATCATCCGGGCGGTGACGATTCTCGTCGTGTTCTGCCCCTGCTCTCTCGTTTTGTCCACGCCCACGGCCATTATGGCCGGGATCGGAAACGCCGCGCGGCACGGGATTCTGATAGCTTCCGGTGACGCTCTGGAGCGCCTGGCCCAAATCGACATCGTGGCTTTCGACAAAACAGGCACCCTGACCTGGGGGAAACCTGAGGTAATCGCCGTCATCCCCTTTTCCAGGCATCTTTCCGAAGACGGTCTGCTTGAGCTTGCGGCCGCCGTGGAGCAGCGTTCCGAACATCCCTTGGGCCGCGCGGTGATCCGCTTCGCGGAAGAACGCGGGATAAAGGCCGCGCATGCGGAACGGTTCGCAATGACCCCCGGCCGGGGCGTCGCTGTGACGACCGGAACCGGCCGGGTTTTCGGAGGAAGCCTGCAATTCATGCGGGACAACGGGATGGCCGAGCCGGACGGCCTCTCGTCGCGCTCCCTTGAATATGAAGAGCGGGGATGCGCTGTCATCTATCTGGGGGCGGAGGACTCCGTGGCGGGAATGATCGTCCTTGCCGACACCGTCCGTCCCGATGCCGAAGCGATGCTTGCC
The DNA here is from genome assembly GCA_031288535.1 of Desulfovibrio sp. Taxonomy (GTDB): domain Bacteria; phylum Desulfobacterota; class Desulfovibrionia; order Desulfovibrionales; family Desulfovibrionaceae; genus Frigididesulfovibrio. Next base: position 6,410 of record JAITRF010000010.1, read on the forward strand.
CGCCTGCACGATACGCGGGTGAAGACCGTCCTGCTGACCGGCGATCATGCCGGGGCCGCGCAAAACATGGCGGCGAAGCTTGGCATCGGGGAGGTTCACGCCCAACTGCTGCCGGAAGACAAGGTTGCGTATGTCGCCCGGGATTCGCGGGAGGGCCGGCGGGAAAAGGTGTGCATGGTGGGCGACGGCATCAATGACGCCCCGGCCCTGAAGGCGGCTTACGTCGGGGTGGCGATGGGCGGTGTGGGCAGCGATATCGCTGTGGACGCCGCGGATTGCGTTCTCGTCCGGGATGATATCCGATTTTTGCCGCACCTTCTGATACTTGCGAAAAAAACCTTCCTGACCATCAGGGTCAATATAGCCATGTCGATGCTGCTGAATTTCTTCACCGTGGCCCTGGCCGCGGCGGGTCTGCTGGGGCCTGTGGCGGGAGCCCTGGCGCACAACGCCGGCGCTTTTCTGATCGTGATGAATTCGGCGCGGCTGCTTGGGGTTGAAGACAGGTTGCCGAACCCGGAGCTTGAGGGAAAGCGGACAATCGGTTGAAAGATTGCATCCGCCTCGAATTATGTCTCTGTTGAAAGCGACCCGGCATCAATCCTTCTCCTCTCCCGGCTCGATGTATTCCAGGTTGTCGTCGAGCAGGCGGGTGATCAGGCAGTTCCCGTCCGCGTCCACGCGCAGTTCGGCAAACCGGGCCGACTCGTAGGCCGGGCCGTGCCCTTCCTGAAAGAAAAAGCTGCCCGAACCTATCCGTATGCGCCTGTCTCTGACGCGGTATATGAGCGGCGCGGCTTTTTCCTGTCCGTCTCCTCCGGAAAGCCCGGCTATGCCGGCAAAGGAGCAGACCCCGTTTTTGTCGGTGAGCATAAGGGCGGTTCCCTTCCGGAAAAGATCCGGAGGAATTTCCTCGTCCTGCTTCTGATACGCTTTATTGAGCGCGTTCCGGATGTCGTCTTCCGCGGAAAACCGCAGGACCATGTAATCACCCTGCATGAGAGAGCGCGGATCAAGGGGCTGCAAGCTCAGGATCATGGATTTCCCGTTGGCCAGCAAGACTTCTTTTTCGTGGACGGACCGGGCGAAAAGCAGAAAAAAAACGGCCAGGCACGCCGCGACGATTATTTTCCCGGCGCTGCGGGCGCGTTTGCCTGGCGGGGAGTGTCCCTGCGCCCGGCCGATAAACCCGGAGGCATCATTTTTGTCCGTCGCGGCCGGCTTTGCCCGCGTCAACATGGCTGTGAGCAGCAGCGTCAGTCCCGTGCCCCCCAAACTGCAGGATTTGGCCAGCAGGGTGCTGGACAGGGAATAATATTCAAAAAACACCGAGGCGGAGAGAAAGAGCGTCGCCGTGCCCAGCATGGGCAGAGAAGCGGATCTGCGTGCGACGGCCAGGGCGAAAAGACCGCAGCCCAGCCAGGGGAGGCGCAGACTCAAGGCGGCGACGGCGGCGCAGAATATATAAAGGCCGCGACGGACGGGGACGGACAAGGCAAGTTCCCCGGACAGGCCGCGAAGCAGGACTAAAAGTCCGACCCCGGCCCCTGCGCCGGACATGGACAGCGGTCTGGCCGCAAGACCCGCCGCCTCGTGCAGTTCGGTGGACACGCCCGCATAAAACAGGAAAGGCAGCAGTCCCAGAATAAGCAGGGCCGCGAATCCGGCATCGGACAGGGTCGTCCCCCGTGTTTCCTTCAGTCGGAGCCGGGCCAGGCCGGCGCCGAACAGGGAGTAGAGACATACGAAGAAAAACGGGACGGAGAGGTTTGCGTATTCCGCCGCCTCCAGGAGGGAACGGCGGCTGAAATACATGGGCGGCGCGAGATAACAGGCGCACTGGAGAAAGAAAAGTATGATGGCGGCGCATGTCGCTATCAAACGGCAGGCGGCGTTTCTGGAGAGGATGCCGGAGACCGCGCTGACGGCCAGGGCCGGAAGCAGAAACCAGACGCCAGTGTTGAACTCGATGGGGGCCAGTATGCCTGTCCCGATTGCGCCCGCAAGGCTGAGACACAGGGAGAGCTGGCCGGAAAAGAACCCCGCGCGGTACGACAGGGCGAGCCCTGCCGCCAGAGTGAAAACGCAAAGCGCAAGAAAGCCGCCGGTGTCGGAGAAATTTATGAACATCGCGGAGATCAGCCCGAGAATAATCGGAGCGGCAACCCATGCGCACAGGGCCATGAGCAGGCGCGCCGTCCATGGCGCTTTTTCCGGGGCGCTTCCGCTTTTCCCGGAAGCGTCAAGAAAAGCGTCTTCCGCTTTTTCCCGGCGTCCGGTCAAGGCAAAGTGGAGGATATCGGGGGCGAAAGCGAGGGGTAAGGAGGTATCCGTCAAGCGCCGCCAACGTGTCTGTTCTCCGCCCCGGTCGCGGTGTCCCTCTTTCTTTTGCGGGGCGGCGGACGGGTTTTCCCTGGATTTCCAGCTCCGGTTCAGGAAGATGAGGAGTTTTCCGGCCCCGTATGCGCCGCCGATCAGAATGACGCACAGCATGGTGAGAAGGGTTCGCGGGTCTGCAAGCGGGTCGAAGGAGACAACCAGCGCCGACAGCAGACCGATGAGACTCAGGAGTCCGCAGGCCGGACGGAAGAGGTCCCGCCGTTTGAGGGACCAGAACGCGCCGCCCGCCATGTTGAAGACATAAAGGGCCGCATTGGCGGCTGGAAATTCTTCCCGGTCTCCATCGAGAATGTGTATGGCCAGCAAGCAGGTGAGGTAGGCGACAAGCGCGAGATACACGCAGCGGGGCAGCCAGCGCGCATACAAAAAGCGCCGCCGGGGGCCGGCAAGGAATTGGGCGCATATATCCCAGAGGGCCAAGGCGGCGGTTTCCCCGGCGACGATGTAAAGATAGGGGTCCGTCTGCCAGGGTATGCCCGGGAAATCCGCTCCGTATTCCTGATGCGTATGAAGCGCGGCCCAGAGGCTTGCCGTCAGCCAGAGCGCGGCCCACAGTCCGGCGCTCCGCCCGACAAGCGCGAGGGGTATGAGAAAGAGCGCCCAGGCGCGAAAAAGCTCCCAAGCGTCAGCGCCGGTCTGGTAAACCTGCCCGTACACCGCGAGCAGAGGGCCGGCCAACAGACCGCAGCCCAAGAGGGCAAGGTCCCCGGCTGCGGTGTCCAAACCGCTCCGGCAGGCGAAGGCGGCCGTGCCGGCCATCAGGGCGGCTATGCCGCCGAATTTGGCAAAGGCCGGGATGTCCGCCCAGTTAAAGGCGAAAAAGCAGATGAGGGCGGCGACGAGGAAAAGAGCGCCGGCTTGCGCGCAGAGCAGTCTGCAGAAAAGTTTCCAGCCGAGGACGCGCGTTTCGGCGTCATCGGGCGGGGAGATTGCGGGGTCTTTGTCGTCCGTGGCGGTGTGGTCGTTCATTTTTCCCTGATAAGGCTCTCGTCGGCAAATTGCAACCGCCACGCGAACCTGCCGCTCCGTCAAGCGGCAGTCTCAAGCGTAACCTGCTCCGAGTGTCGCAACGTACCGGCACGGCAGGCCGGGGACTTGTCCTGCCGGTTGACACGGTCGGTCCTCCTGCTAAACTGCCGGGCGGGGTATTTCCCCAAACCGACAAAAAAACGAGACACATCATGAAAATGCACACGGTTATAGTCACGGCCCTGGCGGTCGCCCTGCTTTTGTTTCCGGCCCTGCCAGGAGATGCGAAAGCGGCCACCGGCAACGTCATCACTCTGCCTGCCCCGGATAAAAGCGGCGGCATGCCCCTGATGAAGGCCCTGAACGAACGCAAAAGCCGGCGCGGTTTCAAGGATGAGGCCATAGCGCAGAAGGACCTGAGCAATCTGCTTTGGGCGGCTTTCGGCGTCAACCGCTCGGACGGGAGGCGTACCGCGCCGATGGCCAGGAACTCGCAGCAGTTGGAGATATATGCGGCGATGGGCACGGGCGTCTGGCGTTATGACGGGATCAAACACACCCTGACAAAGGTGCTGGAGCGCGACGCCTCCAAGGATTTCGGCGCCCCCCTGACTCTGATCTATGCCGCTCCCGGCGGGTTGCACGACGCCATGCACGTGGGTTCGGTTTATCAGAACGTCGGCCTCTATTGCGCTTCCGCCGGTCTTGCCAATGTGGTCAAGGCCACCGGGGTGGATATTCTTAAAAACGATCTCACGCTTCCCGCCGGCTATGAAATCCGGATCGTACATCCCATAGGCAAGCCGGGCTGAAGCGCGTCCCGTTGAAACAGGCTTCCAGCGACCCCGGACCGCCCCGGCGCAAATGCGCCGCACAGGCGTTTTTCCGCATTGACCGAAAATTTCTTTACGGCCGGAAGCCCGTTCAGGGAGATTTCAGCTTGACGCAGGGCACCGCCTTGCATACCGTTCCGTTAGAGCATTTTGTCATTGAAAGTATCTTTCCGATAATATGCTCTGGCGGTGTGAAGCGAAGCGTAACACCGTCCGCGAGATTGGCGCAGGCGGGCTGCGCCCGCCGTCAGGCGACAATCTCAAGCGCAAAATACTGATAGAACATTTTGTCATTGAAGGTATCTTTCCGATAAATCAGTGCTTCCTTATCTCTCTTTCAGTGATGGATTGAAGCGCGGATCTGCGGGAAAAAGAAAAAGAGAAGGTGAAAGTGCGCGGTTATGGATAAATATCAGCTTGCGGATGGGGAAATATGCGTGGAAACCGGGCCGC
>JAITRF010000011.1 GCA_031288535.1 Desulfovibrio sp.
CCATGTGCTGGCCGCGAAGCTGGACGGAGAGGTGGCGACGCGCTCCGAGCAACTCGCTCTGGCCGGCAGATACCTCGCCGTGAACCGCGAGGGCTATGAAGCGGCGATGAAGAACGTCTTCGAGGTCATGCGCGGAAGAACCTGACGCCGCCTCGCATGCGCGCCGGTTCGCATTGAAGCGGGTAAAGGAAACTTCGCCGTCGGCAAGGATGATGCCGGCGCTCTGGGAAAGGTCGTGCAGGCCACAGAGAAAGGTCATGCTGAGCGCAGCGAAGCATCCATCTTCGAAATCCGAAGACGTAAAGATAGATTCTTCGCTTCGCTCAGAATGACGGGAAAAGGCGCTTGAAATAAATCAGCGCGTCCCCGTGCCCCGGTTAGCTTCGCCCCGGCAGGAGGCCAGGTCCTCCAGAATAACCGCGGCGGCGCGATCCGCCGCCCCCGGTTCGCCCATGAGCCGGCGCAGCTCGGGCAGTCCGGCGCGCATCTCCTCCAAGGGATTCGTACCGTCCTGCGGACTCAGAAGCGCGAGGACGGCATCGGCCAGCGGCCCGGCATCGCAGTCCTTTTGCAGCAGTTCGGGAAAGATTTTTCGCTGCAGGATGAGATTGGGCAAACCCACAAAGCGCGTCTTGACCAGCATCTTCCCTATAGCGAAGCTGATGGGCGAAACCTTGTAGCAGATGACGGTCGGCACGCCCAAAAGCGCGCTTTCCAGAGTGGCGGTCCCGGAGGCCGCGATCAGAAGCTCGGCTTTGCGCATGAAGGCGAACCGCCGCTCCGGCCCGACAAACTCCAGCGGAACGTCGGACGGCCAGAGCCTTTGCAGGGCGTCCTGCTCTGTGCCGGGGGCGCGGATGCAGGCAAAAGACAGGCCGGCGGCGCGGCTTTGCATGATGTGCGCCGCTTTGCCGAACTCCGGCATGAGCGCGCTTGTCTCTTTCGGCCTGCTGCCCGGCATGAGGCAGATCAGTCCGGGCTGCGGGGCGATGTGGGCCAGCGAGGGGTAATCCACTATGTCCACTAGGGGATTGCCCACATAGTCCACCTCCATGCCGAAGCGCCGGTAGAACTCCACTTCAAAGGGCAGGATGCAGGTGAGACGGCGCACGTTTTTTTTTATGAAGGCCGCCCTGCCGGAACGCCAGGCCCAGAGCTTCGGGCTGATGTGGTAATAACAGGGAATGCCCAGAGAGCGCGCGGCCCGGATAACCCTGAAATTGAAATCCGGGGCGTCGATGGCGATCAGGGCGTCCGGGAGGATCTGCCCGAGGTCCCGCCGGATTGCGCCGAGCAACCGCGCGATGCGGGGAAGACGCCGTATGACCTCGGTTATCCCCATGACCGAGAGTTCTTCGATGTGCCGGCGCACCTCCATTCCGGCCGCGGCCAGACGCGGGCCGCCCATGCCCGTGAACCGCAGGCCGGGGTCCATGCGGCGCATGGCGCGCAAAAGCGCCTCGCCCTGCATGTCCCCGGACACTTCGCCGGCGTTGATCCAGATGGTGCGGTTTTTCACCCGCCGTTTTCCGACGGCATCAGGGACGCCAGATGGGTGTAAACGTAATCGCGCAGGGCCTGCGGCCAGGGACGCGGCTTTATCCCGGTCACCCGGTAGAAGCGGGTGCAGTCCAGGGCCGAATAGGCCGGGCGCCTGGCCCTTTGCGAATACTCGTTCGAGCTGACCGGCTTCACCCGGCACTCGATCTGGGAAAGCCGCACGGCCTCGTCCGCCAGATCGCACCAACTGGCCTGGCCGGAGTTGACCACATGGAAAATGCCGTATTCCTCGGCTTCCACCAGTTTCAGGGTATGGGCGGCCAGATCCGGGGTATAGGTGGGCGAGCCGATCTGATCGTAGACCACATTGACCGTTCTGTTTTTTCTGGCCCGATCCAGAATGGTCAGGATGAAATTCCCCCGGCCTGGCCCGAAAAGCCAGGCCGTGCGTATGATCAGGCATTTTTCCAGTTCGAGGGAGAGCAGGGCTTCTTCCCCGGCCAGCTTGCTTTTCCCGTAAACGTTCAGCGGGTCGGGGGCGTCATCGGTGGAGTACGGCACGCGTTTCTTTCCGTTGAAAACAAAATCCGTGCTGTAGTGCACAAGGACGCAGGGGCGGGTTTTAACTATGCGGCCCAGGGTCGCGGGCAGGGCGCGGTTCAGAAGCCCGGCCAGCTCCGTCTCCTCTTCGGCCGCGTCCACTTTCGTGTAGGCGGCGGAGTTGACAAGCAGTTCCGGCTCCAGGGAATCCACAAAGGCTTCCAGACGCCGCGAGGCGTCCCTCTCCGTGAAATCAATCTGCCGACGGCCAAGGCGCGAAACCTCCCAGCCCGCGTCTTCCAGAACTTTTGACACGCTCTGACCGAGCAGCCCGCTGTCGCCGCCGAGAACCAGGGCTTTTCTCTTCGCATTCACGATTTATTCCCCGTACCGTTTGCGCATGTCGTAAAGATAGCTTCCCGAGGTCGCGCCTCCCACCCAGTCCGAGTTTTCCCTGTACCAGGCCAGGGTCCGACTCAAACCCTCCTCAAAGCCTAATCCGGGCGAAAAGCCGAGTTCCGCGGCCGCCAGAGAATAGTCCACGGCATAGCGGCGATCATGGCCCGGACGATCCCTGACCGGACGGATCAAAGATTCGTCTTTGCCGCAAAATTTGAGAATCTCCCGCACCACATACAGGTTGCTGCGTTGCGCGCCTCCCCCGAAATTGTAAACCGTCCCGTCCCGTCCCTTTTCCAGGGCCATGAGCACGCCTCGGCAGTGATCCTCCACGTGGATCCAGTCACGCACGTTTTGCCCGTCGCCGTAAACAGGCAGAGGCTCGTCGCGCATGGCCCGGAAAAACATGAAGGGAATGAGCTTTTCCGGAAACTGGTAAGGGCCGTAGTTGTTCGAACAGCGAGTTATGACCAGGGGGAGGCCGTGCGTTTTGAAAAAGGCCCGGCAGAAAAGATCGGCCGAGGCCTTGGACGCGGAATAGGGACTGTTCGGGGCGAGCGGGGAATCTTCGGTGAAAGCCGCGTTTCGCGCTTCAAGCGGAAGGGAGCCGTAAACCTCGTCCGTGGACACCTGCACGAAACGGCCCAATTTCGCCTCCAGCGCGGCCTGCAGCAGCACGACCACGCCAAGCACGTTGCTGCGCACAAAGGGCGAAGCGTCCTCAATGGACCTGTCCACATGGGATTCCGCCGCGAAATTTACAAGGGCCTCTATCCGATGCCCGCGCATTACCCCGCGCGCCGCATCCGCATCCGCTATGTCCGCCCGCTCGAAAAAATAACGTCCGGGATACTCCCGCTCCACAAGCGCCAGGTTGGCCGGATTCCCGGCATAACCCAGGTTGTCCATGTTGCAGACGACGACGTCGGGTCGATCGCGAAGAACCATGCGGATAAAATTGCTGCCGATAAAGCCGCAGCCGCCGGTGACAAGCAAACGCATCCGCCTCTCCCGCTCCCGGTTTGGGAGGATAGCTCATACCATCCGCATTCAAGCGACAATTTCAAGCGTAAACTGTTCCGGAGCAATTTCACTCTGAAATTGCTCCGGTGGCCGCGCGAGCGGACGCCCGCCGCGAAGGCGCAAGCGCAATTTGTTTGCGCGGTTAAGCGCCGAAGCGGGCGCGGCCTGAAGATAAACCGTGTGTAATCTCAAAGTTAAAGTGCTCTAACAGGCAGGGGCAGTTCGCCTTTCAAGAGCAGAGGCAGCCCGCAGACCATGAGCACCACGCAGTCGGCCCCGGCGGCAACGCGCTGTCCGACTGTGCCGGACATGTCCCGAAAAGCGCGTCCGGCCGGGGTCGGGGGCACGACGCCGGACCCGGTTTCGTTCTGCACCGCGACCACCGGGCCGGGCAGGGAGGCCAGAGCCGCGGCCAGTTTCCCGCACAGATCCTCAAAGCCGGGCGGGGCGCGGTCCGCGCGCATACAGGCCGATGCCCACAAGGTCAGGCAGTCGAAAAGCAGCACTTCGCCCGGACGCGCCATCTCTCCCAGCCTGTCCGGCAAACCCGCCGCCTCGTCCGGGCCAAGCTCGTACAGACGCCAGCCCGCGCCGCGTTTGCTCCGGTGCGCAAGCGCCCGCTCACGCATCTCCTCGTCATAAATCTGCGCGCTGGCCAGAAAAAGACGGTCCGGCCCCAGAGCTTCGGCAAGCTTTTGCGCAAAGGCGCTTTTGCCGCTGCGGCATCCGCCGGTCACCAGGATGAAAGGTTCCTTCGACATCCGTCCGCCTTGGGGATTTCCGCATGGAAATCCTGATACCAGTCTTCTCTAAACTTGCCGAATAGCGGCCGGGGTGTCAATTTTATTTTTACGCGCGAAGAGGGCTTTTTGCATCGCAACGAGACTGTCGCAGCCCGGTTCGACGTTTGCCTCGCCTCCCTTGCCCGCCGGCCGCGGAGCCGGGCGGATCAGGGGCGCGTAGCCGAGGCGCAGGGCCTGTTTTTCCCGCAGTTCCTGCCCGCCCACCGGGCGCAGTCTGCCGTTCAGGTCCACCTCACCCCAGAACACCGCGCGCTCCGGCAAGGGCACGTCGTAATACGAAGAAAGCACGGCGGCCACCAGGGCCGCGTCCATGCCCGGCTCCATGAGTTTTATGCCCCCTCCCACCTTGGCGTAGATGTCCGCCTGGGCGAAGGAAAGGCGCAGACGTTTTTCCAGCACGGCCAGCAGCAGATGCAGCCTGTTCACGTCAAAGCCGAGCCCGGTGCGGCGGGGAATGGCCAGATAGCTGCGGGTGACCAGGGCCTGGATTTCCACGGCCAGGGGACGCTGACCGTCCAGGGCCATGACCACGGCCGTGCCCGGCAGGGAGGCGTCGCGCGCGCCGAGAAAATAGGTCGACGGGTCTTCAACGGGCAGAAGTCCTTTTTCTTCCATCTGGAAAACCAGCATCTCCTGATTCGGGCCGAAACGGTTCTTCAGCACCCGGAGCAGACGGAACATGAGCCTGCGGTCGCCCTCCAGGGAAACGACGGTGTCCACCATGTGCTCAAGGAGCCTTGGCCCCGCCAGCGCCCCGTCCTTGGTCACATGCCCTACAAGCACGACGGCCGTGTCGCTTTTTTTGCAGCGCTCGATGATTTCCGTGGCCACCGCCCGCACCTGGCTCACGTTGCCGGGCAGCCCTTCCGCGTTCGCCGAACTTACGGTCTGCACGGAATCGACTATGAGCAGCACCGGGGGGTCGCGCTCCAGAGCGGGGAAAATATCCTCGACGCTGTTTGTGGACAGGGCGTGGAGCTCGTCGTGCAAAAGGCCGAGCCTTACGGCCCTGGACTTGATCTGGGAGAGGGATTCCTCGCCCGAAACATAGAGGGTTTTGAGCCCGGAAGCGGCTACGGCGCCGGCGAGCTGCAGGAGAAGCGTGGATTTGCCTATGCCGGGTTCTCCGCCCACCAGCAGGGCGGCTCCCGGCGCGATTCCCCGCCCCAGAACGCGGTCCAGGGCCTCCATGCCCGTGCTGAATACGGCAAGGCCGCTGTCCGGGACGCTGGACAGAGGCATGGCGCCTCCCGCGCGCAGGGGCTCTCCTTTGCCGGGGCCGGATTTCATCCGCACGGGGGACAGACTGTTCCATTCCCCGCAGTTCGGGCATTGTCCGCGCCACTGCGCGCTGCGCGCGTTGCAGGCGGTACAGACGTAAGTTTCACGGATTTTGGGCATCAGCTTTCTTGTGCGAATTTCAAATCAAAACCGCGTCCGCGCGGTTTTGATCCGGGAATGGAGTTACGGGCTGTCGCGCGCGTCCAGAACATACACCTCGAAGGTCTGCATCGCTTCGGGCGGCGAGGGGAAAAGCACCACGCAGGGCACCTTGCCGCCCGGCGGGATGTTCGTATTGTTGGTCATGATGTTTATGCGGTTGTTCAAAGATTCCTTGAGCTGGGAAGGCGTGAGGCTCTGCATCTGAAAAAGGTTCAAGGGGACGCCGCAAAGCTGTTCCACCCCGATCAGGACCTTCTCGTCCTTGTCCAGAAGCCTGGCCCCGACCGCGATGTAATCCTTGCTGACGTCCGAGCCGTTTACGGCCAGACCCTGGATGACCATCAGCCGGCCTTCCGGATTGTCGACCATGAACTGCCGTATTTCTTCAAGGAAGATGTCCTTTATGCGGTCGTCGGACCCGGCCTCGTCCTGCCTCTGTTCCTTCTCCGTTTTGCCGGAAAACGGCGCACCCTCCGGGAAAAAGACCCCGTAAATCAAAAAACCGCCGTAGCCGAGCATGACCAGCAAAACCGCGGCGGCAAAAGCGCCCAGAACCTTGGCGATCCTTGCGAAAAGCGGCCTGCGCCTTTTTTTGCGCGCGTATTCGGGCGGAAGAGGCGGAAGTTCCTCTTGTCCTCCCTCCCCCGGGAAGGGAAGGCGAGGCATGGGGAAGACGTACGCGCAGTGCGAGCAACGGGATTTCCTGCCCGGCTTGTACAGTTCGTCCGGCAGGGAGAAGGTGGTTTCGCATCTGGGGCAGACAATTATCATCTCAGCCAATCTTCAGGGAAAATATTCCGGGCGAAGTCCGGTAGCGCTCCGCATAATCCAGGCCGTAGCCGACGAGAAAGCCCTGGTCCACGGTAAAGCAGGGATAGTCGACGTTCACCTCGACCTGCCGACGCTCCCTTTTATCAATCAGGGCGGCGAGGCGCAACGACCCCGGCTTGCGCGCGGCAAACTCGTCAAGGAGAAAATTCATGCTGAACCCCGTGTCCACTATATCCTCCACGATCAGGACGTCCCGCCCCGCGATGCCGCACTCGACATCCTTGACAAGAACGGCCCGGCCCGAGGAAACGTCGCCCGCACCATAACTCCTGATGCGCACGAAATCAATTTCGGCCTCAACGCTCAAGCGCCGCGCCAGATCCGCGCAGAACATGAAAGCGCCCTTGAGAACGCAGACCAGAAGCGGAACCCTGCCGGCATAGTCGGCATTGACGCGCTTGGCCAGCAGGTCGACCTTCCGGTCAATCTCCCGCGCCCCGATAACCGATCTGAGTTCACAGTTCACGTTCATTCCAGCAGGCGCAACATGGCGGTTTCATCGCAGTCCGGGTACTTCGGGCAGTGGATGCAGTCGGCCCAGATTTTCTGCGGGAGGCTGTCCTTGCTTACCTCCAGAAAACCCAGGCGGGAAAAAAAGCCGGTTTCGTAAGTCAGGGTGAAAAGACGGCTCACTCCCATATCCGCGGCCTCGCGGACGCAGGCTTTCGCAAGGATCGCGCCGTAGCCTTTCCCGCGCTGATCGACGCGCACATAGAGAGACCTGATTTCACCCAAATCTTCCCAGATAAGGGCCAGGGCGCAACAGCCGATCAACGAACCGTCTTCGCCGCGCAGGATGTGGAAGTCACGGACATGCCCGTAGAGATCGGACAGGGAACGGGGCAGGAGCTTGCCGTCCCGGCCGGCGGTCAGCAACAGGCCGTGGATGTCCTTCATATCCCGGATTGCGGCTCTGGATGCGATAATATCCATGCCCCGGCTATCTCGCAAGCATGTCCCGCAAAATCCGCTCCAGATCATCCGTCTCGACCAGCCCCTTATGGTTGACTTTGAGTTCTCCCTCGCGATCATAGACCAGAAGATGCGGCACGGCGTTCACCCCCACCCTCTGCGTGAAGTCTCCCACGCCCAGAGCCACGGGGTAATTTATATGCATCTCTTCAATATAGGTGTCGAGGGCCTTGCGTTCCTTGTCCACGGAAACGCCCAGCAGGACCACGTCGTCACGGGAAAAATTGTTGCGGATATTGATCAGGCCCGGTATCTCCACCCGGCAGGGCGGACACCAGGAGGCGAAGATGTTCACGGCGACCACCTTTCCCCTGTTGGCCACGACGAATTTGATCAGGCCGGAGGCGTCGAGCTTCTCCACCTCGGCCGCCCGCGCGTACGCGGCGGCCAGGGAAAGCCAGAGAAGCAGCGCCAGGACCGGAAAAGCGCGTTTGCGCGCGAAAAACGACATTTCTTCTCCTTCTATGGGACATCCCGCAGCAAAGCCGCGTATTTCGCAAGATCCACATTGCCCCCGGAGAGGATGACGCCGACGCGTTTGCCGCGCACGTCCAGCCTGCCGCTCAGGACCGCCGCCGCGGCAAGGCAGCCGGTAGGCTCCACGACCAGTTTCATCCTCTCCGCGAAAAAGCGCATGGCCGATGCCAGATCGGCGTCCGATACCGTGAGAATGTCCCGCACGAGGCTTTGGATGACCGGAAAGGTATGCTTCCCCAAGTGCTGTGTCTGCGCCCCGTCCGCTATGGTCTGCGGGGTCGCGATATGCACTATTTTTCCGCTTTTCAGGCTCTGCTGTCCGTCGTTGCCCGCCTCCGGCTCCACGCCGTAAACCAGGCAGTCTTCGCGCAGGGCTTTCGCGGCCACGGCGCAGCCCGAGAGCAGCCCGCCGCCGCCGAGGGGGACGAGCAGAACGTCCACAGCTCCAGCGTCCTCGAAGAGTTCCTTGGCCGCCGTGCCCTGGCCGGCCATCACGTCCGGATGATCATAGGGGGGGATGAGGGTCAGTCCGCCTTCTTCGGCGATTTTCGCACCGATCGCGTCCCGGTCTTCGGTATAGCGGTCATAAAAGACTATCTCCGCTCCGTAGCCTCTGGTCGCGTCCAGTTTGGCGCGCGGCGCGTCCTTCGGCATGACGATCACCGCGCGCATGCCGAGGATCTTCGCGGATAAGGCGACGGCCTGGGCATGGTTGCCGGAGGAATAGGCGACGACCCCGCCGGCCCTCTGCTCCGGGGTAAACCTGGACAGGGCGTTGTAAGCCCCGCGAAACTTGAAGGCTCCCATGCGCTGCAGGTTTTCGCACTTGAAAAATAAAGAAGCCCCGCTCAAGCCGTCCGCGGTGCGCGAGGAAAAAACCGGGGTGCGGTGGGCGCTTGCGCCGATACGGACGTGCGCGTCGACAATATCCTGGAATGATATGGGAAGTGGGTTCATCGGCCTCTCCTGCGCCCGACAATAAGCCAAAGCGGACAGGAAAACAAGAAGCGCGCAAACCCGGAATCCACTACGGTGTAGAGGATATTTGCCCGGAGGGGCGAAATGTACCCCTTTATAACGCCGATTTCAGCTTCTTCAGGCCGTTTCTCCGCATCGTTCAGGACGATTCCCGCCCGTCCATTTTGAGCAGCGTGTCGATGACGGCCAGATCGGCCGAGAAATCCGAGACGTCGTTTTCAAGCAGCCGGGCATGTTCCCGGGCGAAAACCGCATCCAGACGGGTGAGCGTCTCCTCGCTTCTGGAGAGGGCTTCCATGATTTCCGGCGTGAGGACCTCTTCGCGCGCGAGGCTGATATGCCTGTCCACCACGGAATGCGCGGCCTTGAAATAGCGGTTCAGGAACCGGTGGCCCGGCTCAAGGTCGCGGGTGTCCGAGGCCATGCTGTCCAGGATGCTGCCCGTGCGCGCGGCAAGGGATTCGGCCGCGGCGCGGGCGCGTGGAGGCAGGTTCTTGATCTTCCTGGTGAACTCCGCCAGAGAGGAACGGTACAGGGCAACCCGTTCCGGCGTGGGCGGCCCCTGTTCCCGCAGTTCCCGAGCTTGGGCGGCGAGCGTCTGCCTGCGGGAAAGAGCTTGGGCGAGAAGACCCCCGGTCAGGGCCAGACCGGCAAAGGAGGCTCCAAGCGGCAACAGCGGCGAACTCCCCAGAAGATGGATGCCGATCGGCAAAAGGAACAGCAGCATGACCCATTCCGTGCCCATGCGCAGCCGTTTCTCCAGAAGCCGTTGCAGCCAGGATTGCGCGCCGCCCCAAAACAGGGCCTGTGGAAAGGGGAAGGAGAACAGGACGCACAGGATGGTCTGCGCCGCGCCTGCCGCCGCCGGGATCAGCCAGGCCGGGCTTGCGGACATGTCTCTGGCAAGAATGCAGACCCCGCCGACATAGACGCAGAGGCCGGCGAAAAGACTCCCGGCTGAAAAGGCCACTGCCGCCGCGCCGACAAGGATCGCGATATGCGTGAAAATGCGCTTGCCCAAGCTCGTGAGCGCGTCCAGCCCCTTCGCGAGCCAGCGGGCTGCCTGGCCGGAATCCGACGTTTCGCCGTCCGCCGGGGGCATCGCGGGCGTGCCGTCTGTTTCCGTTGCGCCGGGGGTGTCCCCGCGCCCCGGAAACTTCTCCGGGCGCATGGCATCCACGGCCGCGCCTATGCCTGGCCCGCGGGCTTTTCAGGGTTTACCAGGGCCGGCGCGTCCCCGCCTTCGGGCAGAACCGCTTGCCCGGAAGCGGCCTCAAGGGTGTCCCGGCTTTTCCGGGCGGCCAGGGAAAGGAGCTTTTCCTTGAGCTGCAGTTCCATGCGGCCGAGTTCCTGTTCCGCGGCCAGACGCTTTTCCCGGCCTTCCCTGGCGATGCGCATGGATTCCTCAATGGTGCCGATGAGCTTGGCGTGCACGTCGCGCAGAGTGTCGATATCCACGACGGAACGCTCCACTTCGCGGGCCGCGGTCGTACTGGCCTGTCCCAGGAGTTCGGCGTTTTTGCGCAGCATGTCGTTGGTGGTGTCGGAGACGCTTTTCTGGAGCAGGGCCGCGTTCTTCTGCCCTTGGAGCGACAGGGCCAGCACCATCTGGCTCTTCCAGATGGGGATGGTCGTCAGGATGCTGGTCTGGATCTTTTCCGCCAGGGTCTGGTTGTTGCTCTGGATCAGGCGGATCTGCGGCGCCGTCTGCACGGTGACGGCGCGCGAAAGCTGCAGATCGTGCAGGCGGCGCTCAAAGCGGTTGATCTGCTCGGCAAGGTCGCGCACCTTCTGGGCCTCCATGGGATCGCCGGAAGCTTCCGCGGTTTTCTGAAGCCCGGGCAGTTCGTTGGCCCGCACGTCCTCCACCTTGCGCTTGCCCGCTTCAATGTATGCGGAAAGCTCATGGTGGAATTTCTCGTTGTGCTCGTATAGCTGTTGCAGCACGTTGACGTCGTGCAGGAGGCCCACCATCGCTTCCTCAAGCTTGTCGGTGATGACGCTCACCTGCTCGGACAAGGTGTTGAATTTGGCGATGGTCTTCTCCATGGAGCCGAAAAGGGAACCGATGACGGGGATGCGCTTGAGGACGCCGCGATCTTCCCCGGCGATCTCGGAAACGTCGATCTCCTTGACCTGTACCATCAGATCCGTCAGGGTTTCGCCGATCTGGCCGGAATCCTTGGCCTTGACGCGGGCAAGCAGCTCGTCGGCAAAGCGGGAGATCTCCTGCATGGTCTGCGCGCCATAGGTGACGGTCAGCGAGGGATCGCCGATGATGATGGATTTTTCTATGTCCGCAATACGGGACGCGTCGGCAACGGTCAGGAAACCGGCGGCGGGCGCCGCCTGATCGTCAACCGCCGGAAGGGTTTCGGCATTCTTGGCCTCGCTGCTTTTCATGGCATGCTCGCTTGGGTTGGCGTAAAACAATGTGGAAAGAGTATAGCAAGCGGCCGGAAAAGAGACAAGGCCGGACCGGACAGGTTCGGGCGCTTCCCATTGACAAAACTCGCTTATAGGCTAATAATAGATCATGGCAAAGCAATACGCCGTAGAGCACTACCTGACAGAAGACGGGACGGATATCTTCGCCGAATGGTTCCGTTCCTTGCGAGATCATGATGCAAAAGCGCGGATTGCCGTCCGACTTGACCGAGTTGAGCAAGGGAACTTTGGGGACTGCAAACTTTTGGAGCACGGAGTATGGGAACTGCGTATTGATTATGGCCCTGGTTACCGGATGTATTATTGTCTCGACGGGCGCGCGGTAGTCCTTCTCCTCTGCGGAGGGGACAAGACTTATGGCGTCAAGTTTGGACATTCTATACCCTTCCTTCTCCTCTGCGGAGGAGACAAGACCTCGCGGAAGGCGGACATAAAGCGAGCCAAGGCTTTTGAGGAAAGCTACGGAGGGAGAAAGAAGCCATGACTAAAACAGCGGAAAGGAAAGGACGCCTCACTGTTTCCCACGATGAGGCTATGACTGAAAGTTTGCGGGAAGACCCCGCCTTCGCCGCCGGCTATCTTGAATTGGCGATGCGCGAAGGCTCCCGCGAGGAGTTTCTTATTGCACTTCGCCGTGTGGCCAAAGCTTACGGCGGTATTGCCAAACTGGCTGAAGCAACGGGACTGAACGAGAACACTCTGCATCGCACCTTGTCGGCAAAGGGTAATCCGCGCCTGGACACCTTCGTGAAAGTATGCGGCGCAATGGGCATGCAAATCCATATCACCCCGGTTGCGGAGCTTGGACATACTCCATAAGTTTTGCGCACGCGTGCAAAAATTGCGGGAAAATTTGTCGTGGATGTTTTGACGGACACCGGAAAACGCATGCCCCCAGGCAAGTAGAACTCGGGCGATGGGTGCAGTGACTTGCCATAACTGGGCAGATGGCAACACTCATGTACTTGACCTGACGCGATGTATTGACAACATGCACACATTGTCATATATTTATGACGAGGTGATGACTATGCCCAAAACAGCAAATCTGAATATCCGTATTGACCCAGAAACCAAGTCCGGCGCTGAACAGCTTTTTGCGAGTTTCGGCATTACCGTGACCGATGCCATCAATATTTTCTTGCACCAGTCGCTGATGGTAGGCGGTTTGCCCTTTGAGATGAAGCGACCGCGCTTCAATGCTGCAACGGAAGCCGCCATGCGGGAAGCGCGGGCTATTGTCTCAGGAAAAATTTCCGCTAAAGAGTATTCTTCCGCAAAAGATCTCTTTGCTGAACTAGATGCCGAATGTTGACCTTAAAAACAACCGCACAGTTTCGTAAGGACTACAAGCTGGCCAAGAAGCGTGGCCTTGACCTTTCCCTGATTGAGACAGTCATTGAGAGTTTGCTGGCCGAAAAAACCGCTTGCCGCAAAGCACAGTGTCAAGGGCAAGGTTCTCATGGCGGCGTGGGGGCCAGATACAACTCGCCATACTGCTGTATCTGATGTTGCCTTCCACTTTTAACACAGTGTCGGCCCACCCAGAATACCCATTTTCGCCGCTCAATGGCTGGCCTGCATGTGCCCCTGTCAACGCTTCGCCGTCAGCCTCACGACTGCCAACGCATGACTCGGGGGTAGTGTGGTTGGCTACTCCTTCACTACGGGGTTTCTTCCACCCCTGCTCTCTGACGGTTTGTGCCGTCGCACGTTAAACATGGGCTAAGAAAAGTAAAAAAGGGGGATATTATTTATGGATAAGCCCTTAATGTGTTGTTACCTGAGACACGGACAAAGTAACAATCTTACCATTTTTTATACGCACGCTTAAAACAGCGAGGCGATCCATATCCAATCTATTGACCAGAATCTTGCCTAGATAAGAATAAAATAGCCAGAATTCTTTTTCTGCCGATGGTGGGCCAAAATGTTTTTCAAGTTGATCCACGCTTGACCCAATCCAGGTTGATTCATTTATGGACATAGGTTGAAATTGAGCGGGGAGTTCTGGGCAATCTGATGAATTTCCTAATTCGGTATCATCGTTAGCGTAGATGGTAGAGACAATATGTTCATTTCCGCCCAATTCTCCTGATGCGATCCAAATACGTCCCGCAGATTTACTGCTGTAGCAAAGAAAATCCAGACTTCCTCCCGCGTCGCCTCTGTGATGAATGACACCGGAGCCAATCGTATCCTGAATTTCTTTCAGGGTTATTTTCTCCAATGGGATTATGAAATCTCCTAGAGAAATCGTCTTGACAGGAGGCTCTGACAATGTGTTGTTCCCCGGAACATCTTCGGGTGTTTCAGGGGGTAAAAAATCACCACTTATTGCTTGTGTTGCACATATCATTTGAAAAATAAGAAAATATGTAGAGAGTCGCAATATGGTAATAATTTTGCTATGTATCATGGGATAACCTCTAGTTGGTTATCTCCGTTATTAACTCCCGTTCTAACCCTATTTCTCACAACAGGTCCCTGAACTATACATCCGTGTGATGCAGTATTATTTGCAAGCCCATTATCTCCATGTATACGAAATAGTGCTCTTCCAAATGTATTTGTTCCAGGATTAAGGTCTATATTCATAACTATAGGTCATAGATTTTGATGATTGTATGCTGTACTTATAGTATATGTACCCTCTGGAATTGGGCCAACATCATGAATATTCTGCATATCAGGATTATTATATCCATCTCCACGTCCAGCGTATCCTGTGTCAATATTTGTTACAGTACCAGTAATGTCATCTACATGATCCAGTTGTCCTGTAGTTTGGTGATATCGCCATCTTAATCCCCAAGGATCTACGTGGCGCAACGGATTTCCCCCAGCATAGACATAACGGTTATTCTCCCACTCAAACCAATCGGATCTTCTATGCAATACCGCCCAACGTCCGCATCGTAATATCTGAACGTATTGTAATACAGCCCGGTGTCGCCGTCATCATACTGACCCTGCATGCGCAGGGGCTGAGCGAAGCCTTTGGGGGTGTCCAGAAATGCGCGCTCGTAGAGGAGTCTGCCCCAGGTGGACTCTCTGGCCGGTGGATTGCCCGGACTGCGGGTCGCGGGGCAGAAAGATTTTGTGCTCAAAGGCCTCGATGAGGCATTCGCTCTCGTGCTCTTCCTGGTAGATGTTGCCCACGGAAGTTTCGGTGAAGTTTCCGGCCGTGATGTTGCCCTGACGTTCGCCCATGACGGTCATGTACGCTGGAGTCGGCATGATGGTCCCCTGTTGATAGAATATGTTCTGATTTCTTGGAACTCAAGGTTCTATTTCATCGAAATTTTTAAGAAACTCTCTTATATTGTACAAATCTGTCGGTGAATCTTTATAATTCTCTTCAGCTTTCAATGCCCATTTCTTAGCATCATGCAACATTCCTTTGACAGGAGTTTCCCAAAATACCCGCATTTATATCGATAACAAGGTGAAATAGCAGAGAAAAGCAGTGGAAAAAAATAGATCTATAACTCGTTTTTTGGGGCGGTTAATCCGAGCAGATGTTTGGGTGGTCGACCTCGGCGTTTTGGAAGACCCGCCTTTACAAATTCTTTGTTTTTCGCCCCGTTGGG
>JAITRF010000057.1 GCA_031288535.1 Desulfovibrio sp.
GAAGCCGGGGTTCGTACAGGAAGTGCTGGAGGCCGGAAACGCGAAAGCCAGGGCCGAAGCCGTAAAAACCATGGAAGGGGTCAGGGATTTGATAGGGTTCTGATCTCATGACATTCTGCAAATACAAGACGCCGGAGCGTGTTACGCAGGACTGACGCATCTTATTGCGTCAGCCTGAGGCGATGCTTGCGCATCGCCCCGAAGCCGCAGGCTTCGTAAGGAGCAAGGCGGCTTTGCCGCCGCTGTGAATCTCAAAGACGTATATCATAATATTCTGAATTAACAATATAAAATTTTTAGATGCGTCAGCCTTGGCGTGTTACGTTTGACTGTTAACATGTTCTGCAGGGATTTGCCTGCAAATCCCTGCCGCGGGATTGTCGCCAAGCGAACAGGCTTTGCCGCCGAACGACAATCTCAAGCGTAAATGCTCTAACCGGATGGAGGTTTCCCATGTCCCGAACGGTTCCCGATGTTGTGGAACTGGCGCAACGACTGGTGCGCCGCGACACGGTGGCGGGCAATGCGGAGCGCGATCTTTTGGAGGAAGCGGCGGACCTGTTGCGGGAAGCCGGTTTTTCCTGTTTGCTGGAGGGTTATGATCCTGCCTTTCCCCACAAGGCCAATCTCTACGCCCGCCTGTGTCCCGAAGCCCCGGGAGAATCGCTGTTCTTCGGCGGGCATGTGGACACGGTTTCCTTCGGCGATGCCCTCTGGGACAGGGATCCGTTAAGCGGTCTTACGGAAGGGGGCCTGCTGCACGGGCGCGGCAGTTGCGATATGAAGGGCGGAGTCGCCGCCGTGCTCTGCGCCGCCATGAATCTGGCCCCACGCCTGACGGGGCGGGACCTGGTGCTGCACCTGTATGGGAGCGAGGAGTTGGGCTGTCTGGGATCTTTTTTCGCGGCGCGCCGCCATCGAGAGCATTTCGGCCGGCCAGGGGCGGCGATCATCGCCGAGCCGACCGGCAACCGGCCCCTGGCGGGACACAAGGGCGTACTGTGGCTGACCCTGGAATGTGAAGGGAAGGCGGCGCACGGCGCCATGCCGGAAAAAGGGGACAACGCCCTGGCTAAACTGCTGCCCGCCGCCTGCCGTCTACTCGCCGTACGCCCGGACGCCGCCCACCCCGTTCTGGGGGCAAGCACTCTGGCCCTTACCTCCCTGCATGCGGGACTGAACCACAATTCAATCCCGGACCGGGCCGCGCTCACCTTGGACATGCGCACCGTGCCGGGACAGGATCATGCCTTCCTGCGGCAGGAGTTAGCGGCCCTGGCCGGAGAGGACGTCAGCCTGCGGACGGTGCTTGATGTGCCGCCGGTGTGGACGGACCCGAATATCCCCTGGTGCGCGTCCACTCGCCGTCTGCTGGCGGACTTTCTCGGTTCGGAACCGGAAGTGGCCGGGGCGCCCTATTTCACCGACGCCGCCGCGGCGCGTTCCGCCCTGCCCGGCCTGCCTCTGCTTATTCTCGGTCCCGGGGAGACTGCCGCGGCCCACACCACCAATGAATCCTGCCCCCTGGATCAGCTGCGCGCGGCCAGGGACATATACGAAGCCCTGATCCGCGCCTGGTACGCAATTTGAGAATATGCCGGAAAGTTACATAAATGTATTTTTTTGTTCTGCCTTTGGACGATATCGTATTTTCTTCCTTGCCCTCACCGCGAACCGCTTGTCAGGCGGGCCTCCTTGGTTTGGAACGATTTTTGCTGTTTCAGAGCGAGCCGGAAACCGGGTTTTTCGGCGACGCGATACTTGCATCTGTTACGACAGTGCAGATGTGACATCTCGCTTAGGGCATTTTACGCTTGAGATTGCCGCTTGACGGCGAAGCAAGTCCTCCTTGGCGACATCTCGCGGCAGGAATTTGCAGGCAAATTCCCGCAGAGCGGTTTACACATTTTCAATGTTAAACCTCTCGAGTGCCAGATTGCAAAAATAACAAACATGTTTTTATGGTTATTTTTGCAGGATCGCCGCCGAAAAACGCTGTTTTCGACGGCTTGCGCGCCTGCGGCGGCGCAGAACCCTTCGGGTTTTGCAGTGTTTACTTTTGCAAGTAAGCACTAGAGAATGTTAACTTTGAGATTATACACAGTTTATCTTCAGGCCGCGCCCGCTCCGGCGAGCAACCGCGCAAATAAATTGCGCTTGCGTCTTCGCGGCGGACGTCCGCCAGAGCAATTTCAAAGTGAAATTGCTCTAGTTTCAAACGCTCCACACTGGCATTATATTGTAAAGGAGAACGCCATGAATCCGTCCATCTTTCGCAAAAGCCTTCTCGTCTGTTGTTTTGCCCTGTTTCTTGCCTTCTCTGGAGCGGGGCTCCAGCCGGCGGAGGCGAAAACCACCGTCAAAGTCGGGTATATCGGACCGCTGACGGGCGGCAACAGTTCCATCGGCCTTGGCGCGCGCAACGCGGCGGAGCTGGCGATTATGGAGCGCAACAAAAACCCCGGGGGGGAATATGCCTTTGAACTCGTTTCTCTGGATGACGAGTGCAAGCCCAACATCGGCGTGCAGTCGGCTACAAAGATGGCGGCGGACAAAAGCATCTTCGGGGCGGTCACCCACTACTGCTCCGCCGTTGCTCTGGGTACTGTGGACGTGTACCACCGTTTCGGCCTGCCGGTGATCATTTATGGGGCCGTGCATCCGGATATCACCTATGCTCACAACTATCCCGAGGTCCTGCGCATCATCGGCACCCTGATCAACCAGAATCAGGTCGCATCCAAGTTCATGCTCTCGCAAGGCTACAAGCGTTTTGCCGTGATCCACGACACCACTGACTACGGCAAGTCGCACAAGGAATTTTTCACCAAGTACATTACCGAAGGCGGGGCGAAAGTTCTGGCCGAGTTCGGCGTAACGGCGGATCAGCAGGATTTCACAGTGGAACTGACCAAAATCAAGTCCCTGAACCCCGAGGTGATCTGGTTTGCCGGTCTCTATCCCCAAGGGGTACGGATCCGCGCCCAGATGGAAAAACTTGGCATCAACGCCCAGTTCCAAGGCGTTTCCGGTCTCAAGTCCGACGCATTCATCACAGGCATTGGTCCGGAACTGGCGGAAGGCTGCCTGAGTTTTCTGGAAGGATCGCCCCTGGAAAAACTGCCAAAGGGCGAGGAATTCATGAAGGCCTACACGGCGCGCGACTTCAAGAACGCTCCGGACGCCATGGCGCCATTCTCCTATGTAGCCATGTCCCAGATCATGGACGCCGTGGAAAAGGTGGGACCGGACCGCAAAAAGATCGCCCAGACACTGCGGGCCATCAAGGGGGAAGACACCCTCATCGGCAAGGTCAGCTATGATGACCACGGGCAGAACAGCGAACCCTATGTTTCCAAATATGTGGTGCAGGACGGCAAATGGCTCGTCTGGGAAGACAGCGAATACGCCTCCGGCAAGCGCAACCTGAAAAAATAACCCGGATCGCGCCGCCCGGCGGTCGGGCGGCGCATTCGGACGAACCTGACCGGGTCTTTTTATGGATCTGCTGCTGCAATACTGTATCAACGGCCTGATGCTGGGCATGATGTACGCCCTGGTGGCGGTAGGCTTTACCCTGTTTTTCGGGGTGCTGGACGTCATCGTCTTTTCCCACGGAGACACCGTAATGATCGGTTCTTTCGCCGGGCTGGCCACTTACTGGTGGCTGCACGCCTTCTACCCGGCTCTGGCGCTGGGCTGGGTCGCCCTGCTGGTGCTCATGGCCGCGGCGGTAACCGTAGCTTTCCTGGGCGTCATCGTGGCGGACACCATGATTGTGCCTCTGCGCAAGGGACCGGCCCTGAACACCCTGCTGGCCACCATGATGCTGGGCACCGTCCTGCGCGAATCCATCCGCCTGTTTTTCCCCGACGGCTCCAATCCCCAGACCTTTCCGGCCTTGCTGCCCGGCTGGAGTTGGAGCAGCGGCAACCTGACCCTGCGTTTTGACAATCTGGTTCTGTTTTGCGGCGGCGTTCTGATCATCTTCCTGATCCACATGATCATCAACCGCACGCGCTTGGGCATGGCCATCCGGGCGGTAGCCCAGGACGAGGAGGCCGCCCGGATCATGGGCGTCAATTACCGTTTCGTGGTGCTGGCCACCTTCGCCCTGGGGTCCGTCGTGGCCGCCTTCGCCGGGGTGATGAACGGCCTGTACTACAGCGAAATCAATTTCGGGGTGGGGCTCCTTTTAGGAGCCATCGGCTTCAGCTCGGCGGTCATCGGCGGTCTGGGCAACATCTACGGCGCCATCCTGGGCGGGTTCATCTTCGCCTTGCTGCAAACCTTGGGGGCGGTAGCCGTCCCTTTTGCAAGCGCCTACAAAGACGTTTTCGCCTTCGGGGCGGTCATCGTCCTGATGGCCTGGCGTCCCACGGGACTGATTGCGGAACTTTCCAGCCAGCGGGTATAATGTGAACCGTGTCGCCGTCTTTTTCTCCGGCCTTCCGGGCTGCATACTCCCGGCCTTGCTGTTGCTGGCCTGGAGCAGCTTCTTTCTGACCGCCGAAGATCAGATTTCCGTTTTCCTTTCCCTGATCTCCCTGGCCGCATGCGTCATCGTCGCCGTTCGAATGCGCTGGGGAAACGTCCTGCGGGACTCTATCGCCGCCCACGAGCGCCTGTGGGACGCCTGTCTCATAGCCATCATGCTGGCCCTGCTGGTCCTGTTCCGGGAAGACCACTACAGCCTGTTTCTTCTGGGCACCATCATGGCTTATGCAACGGCCGTGATGGGGCTGAACGTGCAACTGGGCTACGCCGGGGTTCTCAACTTCAGTTGCGCATCTTTCTTCGGCGTGGGCGGCTATACCGCCGCCATGCTCATGGCGGGTACGGGCCTGCCTCCTCTGCTGACGCTTCCACTGGGCGGAGCAATCGCCGCCCTGACCGGCTGCGTCCTCCTGCTGCCGGTCCTGCGCACTTCAGGCCACTACGCCGCCTTGGTAACCATGGCCTTTGCCCTGCTCTTTCGCGTCTTTCTGGATGTGAGCGAATGGTTCGGCGGTCCCCAAGGCATTCCCGTCGCCCCTCTGACCATCGCCGGCCTTGACTTCTCCCGGGGCATCTCCTGGGGTGACACGGAATTTTCCTTTTACCTGAAATACGATCTGCTGCTCCTGCTCGTCCTCTGTCTGGCTTACTCTCTCACGCGGCGTCTGGAGCGCTCCTGGATCGGCCTTGCTCTGGACGCCGTGCGATCGGACGAGGTGGCCTCGGCTTGCTTCGGCATCAACATCCAGCGCTGGAAGATCACCGCCTTCACTCTGGGCAACTTCCTCTCCGGTCTGGCCGGCGCCCTGTACGCCATGATGCTGGCTTACATCAGTCCGGCCAACTTCACCTTCGCCGACTCCCTGCTCTTCCTCTCCATCCTGCTCCTTGGGGGCATCGGCAACATCCAGGGAGTTCTCGTCGCTACCGTCCTTGTGGTCATCATTCCGGAAAAATTTCAGGTCATCCAGGAATACCGCTATCTTATCTATTCAGCCCTTGTTCTTTTGATGATCGTCTTCCGCCCGGTTGGTTTGCTCCCGCGCAAACCTCGCGTCTATACGGGGAATCCGGCATGAACCCGCTTTTGGCCTGTACCGGGTTGAGCATGCGCTTCGGCGGACTTATCGCCTTGGACAACCTCGATCTGGAAGCGCGCGAAGGGGAAATTCTGGGGCTGGTCGGCCCCAACGGCTCGGGCAAGACCACGCTGTTTAACGTACTCACCGGCATTTACCGGCCCAGCGCGGGAACGATCACCTTTGCCGGTGAAAACATCATCGGCGGTACTCCCCAGGAAATCCACCGCCGGGGCATTGCCCGAACCTTCCAGCGCTCCCGTCTCTGTCTGGATCTGTCGGTGTTCGACAACATCATGATCGGCAACCACACGGCCCTGCGCCTGGATTTTTTTTACAATCTCCTGCACCGCCGCGCCTTTAGCCGGGACTACGAAATGTGGCGCGACAGGGCCGCCGAAATGTTGCAGGCCCTCAATCCGTCCCTTGTCTGCCGCATGTTCCGGCCCGTGGGCGATCTGAGCATGATTGACCGGCGCCGCGTGGAAATCTGCCGGGCTCTTGTCAGCCGTCCCCGTCTCCTCCTTCTGGACGAGCCCTCCGCCGGCATGACCCACGACGAAACACGCCAGCTTATGGACGAAATTACCGCCTCCCGCATGAGCGGAGGCAGCCTGACCGTGATCCTCATCGAACACGAAATGGAGGTTATCCGCCGCAGCACCAGCCGTTGCGTGGTCCTGAACTTCGGACGCAAACTGTGCGAGGGCGACTACGCGCATGTTGTGGCCGATCCCCAGGTGCAGGAAGCCTACCTGGGAAAGGAACTGGAATGACGGAATACAGCGGGACATTCCGCTTCAAACCTCTGTTCATCAACAGCATCCATGTGGCTTACGGCAAGGCCAGCGTCCTCACTGACGTGAGCATGGATATCCTGCCCGGCCGCATCACCTGCCTGCTGGGGGCCAACGGGGCGGGCAAGAGCACCCTCATCCGGGCCGTGCTGGGTCTGACCCCGCCGCGCCGAGGTTCCATCACCTTTGACGGCATGGATATCACAGAAGCTCCGACGCACGCCGTCGTGGCCAAAGGCATCGCCTGCATCCCCGAAGGACGCCGCATCTTCCCCAAAATGAGCGTCCGTGAAAATCTGATCATGGGAGCCTTTCAGGAACGCTCCAGAGAACTGATCCAGGCCCGTCTGGAAAAGGTCTACGACCTTTTCCCCCGGCTGGCGGAACGCCGCGCCCAACTGGCCGGAACCATGTCCGGCGGCGAACAGGCCATGGTCTCCATTGGCCGGGGACTGATGTCCGCCCCTAAACTGCTCATCATCGACGAGCCCTCTCTCGGCCTTTCCCCCGCTCTGGTCAACGAAAACTTCCGCCTCATCCGCAGAATCTGCGAAGAAGGAACCGCCGTTTTCCTTGTGGAACAAAATGTCCGCCAAACTTTGGCTATCGCCCACTACGGCTACGTCCTTGCCCAAGGTCGCGTCGTGGCCGGAGGCGCCCCCGCCGAATTGAAGGAAAACGAACAGATGCGCAAAGCCTATTTCGGCTGACCCGCCGCGCAATGGATATTGCCATGGATGCGGGCTTTTTTCGCGCAAATATTGCAGGAAACGCAAGCCAGCGCCGTCAACTCTCCCGCCTGCCAGCGGGCCGGGAAATCCGGCTCCCGGATGAAAGGACGGGAAAAGGACACGGCATCGGCAAGCCCCCGCTCCAGTACGCCTGAAACTCCAGCCGGGGAACGGAAGCCGCCCACCAGGATCAACGGGGTTCCGACCCTGGTCTTGTACAGTTCAGCCGCATCGCGGTAGTATCCCTCGTTGTCGCCCATGGGGGTCTTGCCCGCAGGGTAAGGAATGCGCGGGCCGAAACGCGAACCCCCGCTTATCTCGATGCCGTCGACCCCCGCCTCGTCCATCATGGAACAAACTTCCACGGCGTCCTCCAGTGTGATGCCGTCGGGAATAAAATCACTACAGTTGATCTTGACCAGCAAGGGGTAGTCCTCGCCCACGGCTCCGCGTACCGCCCGCAACGCCTCCAGGGGAAAGCGCGCCCGGTTGGCTATACTTCCCCCGTACTCGTCCGTGCGCCTGTTCACATGCGGGCAAAGGAACTGGCTGAGCAGATAGCTGTGGGCGCAGTGCATCTGGACGGCGTCGAACCCCGCGTCTTTCGCCATGCCTGCGGCGGTGGCGAAAGCGCGGCACAGGGAAGCGATTTCAGCCTTGCCAAGTTCCGTTCCTCCCCCTACAACCCCTGTGGCTCCCAAGGCTTCTATGGAGTTCACGGCGCTCGGCCCCAACCGGGGCAGATCCGGGGGCGAGGCATCAGACAACAGTCCGCCATGATTGATCTGTAAGGCAATCGGAGTGCTGTGCGCATGGGCCGTAGAGGCCAGGCGGGCGAGCCCCGGTCGACAGACTTCGCCCCAGGCTCCCATCTGCCGTCTGCTCGCCTGTCCGTCGCGGCATACGTAGGCGTGGCTGGTAATGATCAATCCGCAGCCGCCCTTTGCCAGACCCTCGACCAGACCGAGCAGGGTATCGGTGATCAGACCACCCTCCTCCGTGGCCATGCCTTCCCAGGTGGCGGAGCGCACCAGACGGTTTTTCAGAACCAGCTTCCCGAAGGACACCGGCGAAAAAATGATGGAAGCGTTCATCAGAAACTCCTTTATGGTCGGGAGGCACCCTGTCGCATCATTCCGGTTCCAGATGCGAATTATGAAAATTTATAGCTGGAACGCGAATTATGGGAGCACGGATTTATTTTTGAGATGGCTTTGCCATCTGTATTCCCAATAGATATTTCAATGAGTTACTATCGAAGGGGGTTCGGGGGAAATCATTATCGTTGCTGTCGTCATCCGTACAGCTCGAAGACTCGCCTACGGCTGACGCTCTCCCGGTGGGGTTTGAGGCTGCGCCCCAAATAATCAGCCCTTCCTCATATCTTGGCCGCCAAGGTTTTTCTCGTGATGCCCAGGCGACGTGCGGCTTCGCTTTTATTTCCCCCCGTGTCTTCCAAGGTATTTAAAACAACGATGCGCTCAATTTCTTCAAGCGTCATGTTGCGAAAATCGCTTTGCCGCGCGGATGCGCTGTCTTCCGCATCGGCAATGCCCGGAGGAAGCTCGCGCTCGCTTATGTATTCGCCGACCAGCAGCACAACCGCGCGTTCCACCGCGTTTTCCAACTCCCGAACGTTCCCCGGCCAGGAATATTTAATCAGTTTGTCCATTGCTCCGGGCGTGTATCCCTTTACCTGTTTGTTGTTCTTTGCCGCGAAGACCCGCAAAAAATGCGCGGCAAGCAACGGGATGTCCTCCCTCCGCTCCCGCAACGCGGGCAGGGTGACGGATACCACGTTGAGCCTGTAATACAAATCCTGCCTGAAACGTCCGGCCGCAACTTCCTGTTTAAGGTCGCGATTGGTTGCCGCAAGAATACGCACGTCCACCTTGACGGTCCTGTCGCCTCCCACCTTCTGTATCTCGCGTTCCTGTATGGCGCGCAACAGCTTTACCTGCATGGTCAGGGGCATTTCTCCGATTTCGTCAAGAAAGATGCTTCCTTTGTCGGCGGCGAAAAACCGCCCGTCGCGCTGCTTTTCCGCCCCGGTGAACGCACCTTTTTCATGCCCGAAAAGCTCGGATTCCAGCAAGGTTTCCGTCAAAGCCGCGCAATTGACCGCCACATAGGGGCCCGCACGGCGGTTGCTGTTGGCGTGCAGCAGTTTTGCCGCCAGTTCCTTGCCGGTACCGGATTCTCCGGCAATCAGCACGGTCGCTTCCGAGGGGGCGATGGTCAGCAGCATTTCCAGAAACTTCCGCATGGGGGCGCTGTTTCCGATCATGCCTCCGTGGTTGAAATCGGCGTGCAAAGCGCTACGCAGAGCGTTATTTTCCACACGCAGGGCGGCGTGATCCAAGGCGCGATCCAGGCTGATCCGCAGTCCGTCAAAATCCAGAGGCTTGATCAGATAGTCGTACGCCCCGGCTTTCAGCGCGCCAACCGCTGTTTCAACATCCGAATAGGCGGTCATTATAAGGATGGGTATGGCCGGATTGTATGCCTTTACCTGTTTTAAGGCCTCAATCCCGCTCATCCCCCCCATGCGGACGTCCATCAGAAGCACGTCGAAGGACTGCTCCCTGCACAATTCCACCGCCGTTTCACCGTCCCCGGCGCCGGTCGCCTCGTAGCGCCATTCCGAGAGCAGCTTGATCAGCATATTGCGATGGTTTTTGTCGTCATCCACGACGAGGATCGTGATTTTCCCGTCAGCCATTTCTTTCCCGTATCATTTCAAAGGGAGGTTAATTACGAACGCGCTTCCTTCACCCACCCGGCTTTTGACCGCAATGCTTCCGCCGTGTCCTTCGACGATCTTGTGGACTATGGACAAACCAAGGCCTGTCCCGGATTTCCTTGTCGTAAAATAGGGAGTGAAGATAGAAGGCAGTATGTCGTCGGGAATACCGGCTCCTGTATCTTCTACGGTAATGATCAGGCGGTCTGTTTCCGCTGCCGTCTCAATGGCGATACGGAGTCTGCCTTCGTTTTCCATAGCCTGGACCGCGTTGAGGATGAGATTCAGCAGGGCCTGGGTGAGACGTTCCGCGTTGACGGGCGCGCGGTCCGCAAAATCGCCGCGCGCAAAGGTAACGGCAATGTTTTTGGCCTTCAGATCCGTATCCGCCAGACGCAAGGCGTCAGCAACAATCTTGTTGACGTCTTCAGGCGCAACTTTCATGGCACCGGGGCGGGCGAATTCCAATAATTCGGAAACCACGCGGTTCAGGCGGTCCGTTTCGACAATCATGGTTCGCGCGGCTTCTTCCTCCGGCCCTCCAGAGGGCATTCTGACTGCGATATAGGTGGCTATCCCTTTTATCGAGCTTAAGGGATTGCGTATTTCATGGGCGACGCCGGCGGCCAGGTTGCCGAGGGCGGTCAGGCGCTCATTGCGCTTCGCTTCTTCCTGAAGGCGTTTTACCTCCCCGATGTCACGCAATATGAAAAGGTTACCGAGAAAAATACCGTCATCATTACGTATCTGCGATGCGCTCAGGCTGACGTGCCTGAATTTGTCCGGCGGCAGAACGATTTCCTTTTCAAAAACTTTTTCACTGCGGGAAAGGGCTGCTGCGAGGCCTTGCCAGTCCGGCCCGGGAACGGCCGCCAGCGGCGCGCCTATGGTCTTGTCCGCGTCGAGGCCGAGAATGTCCAGAGCAGCGGCGTTGATGATGTTCACAAAACCCGCGGAATCGCTGGTCAGGAGTCCGATCGGCAGGCCGGTTACGACCTCCGATGCCAGAGCTTGAGTATCTTTGAGCAGCCTGCGGGATTGTCGGTAACTATAAGCCCAGAACAGAGAAATAAAGCCCACGAGTCCAAGGGCGGCCGTCACGGCCGCCAGCAGCAGGCCGTTGCGGTAATCCGCGGCCAGCGCGTTCTCAAGGGGTTTACTGTCAAAACCAACGAAGGCAATGTTTTTCGCATCGTTTGAAGAGACGGCCTCTATCCGTCCCTTCCGCCCGGCCGGCGGTTTGCAACGGCCATCGGCCTCGTCGCGGTGATGATGACGCCCAATCTGGAGGGGTGCGAAGCGGCGGTAAACTTCAAAAAGCGCGTTGCCCTCCATGTCCCGCAAACGCCAGGAGACCGCGCCGGAAATATCCCGCGGCATTTCCCCCGGGAAGTTTGCTCCGATTTGCTGTGGATCGCTGTGCGCAAGAATGATCCCATCGGCATCCACGACGGCCATAAAGACTATGCCCGACTGTTTTGCGGTTTCTTCCAGCAGGGCTTGCAGGAGGAAATGCGGTCCCTGCTCTCTGCCCATCCTGCTTCGGGGACCCGCCTCCAACGCCCAGATAAGGGCCTCGGCGCGGGCCGCGAGATTTTGCGTCAGGTATTCCTTGTCGCGCTGGGCGCTTCTGAAGGCCGGCAGGGCAACGGCAAGCCCCAGAATAAGCGCCGCTCCCACGATCAGCCAAGGAGAAATTCCGGAAAAAAACCCGCGCGGCGGGATGGAAGATTTTGCGGAAGAAAAAAAGCGCATGGATGTTTCCAGGTTCTCTGTACGGACAGACCGATCCGGTCATGATTGGATACTTTCTACCCATTACTTTTGGAAAAGGCGAGTAGAATTTTACCGGGGCAGGGGAACGGCCTGCTTCATCTAAAATTTTTCTTAACAATCCAACGCTGTTATAAATATAAATCTTGTGGCACGCTCTTTGCTCATGCCCTCTGAGAAAAGCAAAAACACAGGAGAGATTATGAACATTGCACAGCGTTTTTCAATCATAGCGGCGGTAATTCTGGCGACGGCGTTCGGGGCGGCCGGCGTTTCTTACGCCCACGGCCGGCATGACGGCAGGGAGCCCGGCCGCTATGTCGAATACAACAATAAAATCGCCCCATTGCAACAGCAGCTTTATGCTAAACGAACCGAGCTTGATGCCTTCTTCTCTGACAAAGTTCCGCAAACCGATGCGAAAGTGCAGGGATTGATAAAAGAAATCGGAGAGCTGTATGCCAAAATATACGCCGTAAATTCCGAGTACGGCCTGAAAGGCGATCCCGCGTGCCCCCCATCAGGTTATGGCTATCCCGATCACAGGGGTGGACCGGGTGGTTGTGGCGGCGGTCCGGGATGGGGTCACGGCGGACCCGGTTCGGGCGGGCCGGGATGGGGCCGCGGTTATTGCGGCGGATGGAGGTGAGAGGGCATATATGAGGCCGCAGGCAGGCAAACCCCTCCTGCTCCTTGCAAAACCTACGGCGCCTGCCCAAGCAGGCGCCGTTCCATCAAGTCTTTCAGGCGCTCGTCTGCGCGTTCCTGATCTTTATCTCGAGAGTTATGTCGAATTCCTTCTCCATTTCCGCAAGACGCTGCCGCTTGTTGTTCAACAGATGCAGGGCCAGCTCCTGGTCAGCCGCAAATTCCACGCTGTTTTCGGCCTTGCTTTGCGCGTTGCGCAAAAGGCGCAGGATGTCGCGCAAGGCATGCTGGCTTTGCCATTCCATGTTCCGGCGCAGACCCGAACCCTTGCAGCAGGGGCAGGGTTCCGTGCTGACGGAAATAGCTGAGGAACCCAGGCGCTGGCGCACTATTTCCAGAAGCCCGAAAGAGCTGATCCTGCCCACGTCATAGCGCGCACGGTCCACCTTCATGGCGTTGCGCAAGGTTTTTTCCACTTCGCGCCAGTGGTGTTTATCACGCATTTCAATGAAGTCGGCCACTATCTGGCCGCCTATGTCCCTGAGGCGCAGTTGCGACGGGATCATATGGGCGGCTTCCATGTTGGTGCGAAAGGCCAGGTCTTCAAAATTGTTTTTCCCGCCGCTGCGCCCGGAATTTATGTCGATGGCCGTCAGGGCTTCGGTGGGGTCTATGACCAGGCGGCCGCCCGAGGGAAGGGTTACTTCGCGCGAATGGATCTGATCGAGCTGACGTTGGATGTTGAACCGTTCGAAAAGGCTTGTGCCGTTGTCTTTGTATACGCGCACCAGATTTTTACGCCTTGGGAACAGCGCTTCGGCCACCTCCGTGACCGCGGCGGCCGTGACTTCGTCGTCGATGCGGATTTCTCCGATGCTCTCGTTCAGATAGTCACGGACGGCGCGGGCCGTCAGGTCCATTTCCTGATACACCATGACGGGCGCTTTTTCCGTGGTGCCGCGGGTACGCACCTCTTTCCAGGTACGTTTCAAAAACTGCAAATCCCGCTGTAGGCTTGTTTTGCTTGCGCCCATGCTCACCGTGCGCACTATAACCCCAAGGCCCGGACCGGGGTTCAAGCCTTCCAGGAGACCGCGCAAACGGGTGCGTTCGCCCTCATCCTCAACCTTGCGGGAAACGCCGATTTGCTCGCGCCCGGGAGTGAGAACCAAAAATCGCCCCGGCATGGAAAGATAGGTGGTGAGAAAAGCCCCTTTGCTGCCGGATGGTTCCTTTACAACCTGCACAAGCACTTCCTGTCCGGCCTTCAGCACTTTCTGGATGGCGGGATATTTCCTGCCTCTTCCAGCTTCATGCGGGGCGACATAATACTCCGGATGGATTTCGTCGATTTGCAGAAAGCCGTTTTTTTGCGGCCCGTAGCTTACAAAGGCGGCCTGAAGATTCTGATCGACATTGCTTATCACGCCCTTGTATATGTTCCCCTTTGTCTTGGCCTGATGCAGCATCTCCACATAATATTCCTGCACCTGCCCATGTTCGGTTATGACCACCTCAACCTGTTCACCCGGCAACACGCTGACGAACATCTTGCGGCCGCCGGTTTTTTTGTCTCTGCCTCCTTCCGGCTCTGCCGAGGCCGTGCCGTCCGCATCGACCTCCGTAGCTGTTTCCGGAACCGGCAAGCCGTCTCCATCGCCGTCCGTTTGTGCGGCTGCCGCAGGTTCCGGAGTAGTTTCTTCGCTATCCGCGTCCGGGGGTACGCTTTCCTGAGCCGTGCCTTCTTCGCCGTTTTCAGGAGACGATCGGAGACTTTTTCTGCGGTTCCGACCACCCCGGCGTGAGCGTTTGCGTTTGCGCGCAACGCCTGTCAACGCTTCATCTTCTTTGGCAAGGGGCTGGTCTTGGATATCTGGCGTTTCTTCGACAACATGCGCATCGGCCGCGTTTTCAGGCGTAATTTCCGAAATTCCGGCGTGTTGCGCATTTTCGGAACTTGTAATTGTGGTCTGCTCTGCAGGCGCCGCAGTCCTGTCTTCGCCGGCAAACAACCCGTCCTGCACGGCTGAAGCCAGGGAATCCGGGCCTCCCACTATGTCCTCCGCGTTTTCCAGCAGGAGTGAGACCTCTGTTTTTTGCATCAGGGCTTCGTCAACAGGGGACGGCGTCTGCTCTGCATCCGGCGGCGGAGATTTTTTTCCGGCGCTTTTGCGCCCCCCTGATTCGGATTTGCCATTTGCCGCTACTTTTTTCCTGGCGCGCGCCGGCTTTTTCGCCGTCTTGGATTCTTCATCCGGAGATGAGGTATTTTCAGCCGGCATGTCCTCGGTCGCGCCTTGTTTTTTCGCCCCTGCGCCGCGTCCGGCGCGCTTTTTCTTCTCAAGGGATGGTTCCGGAGGATTGTCGTTTGCGGCGGCTTCGGGCGTTTTGCTTTTCTTGTTGCCGATGGCGGCCCGTTTGCGTTTGGGAGCCGGACGGCCGTCGTCGTCCGGCGGGGTGGAACTGTTGTCGTTGATAATTTCGTCTGTTACTGCATCGTTCATAGATTCCTCAAAAATTTGCGTATTCGGCGGATTGCGGTGCCGCGTGGCGGCGCCGGACAAAATCCGAGCCTTACTGAAACTCATCTCAAAATCGCCTGACAGTGATTTTGAACAAAATCGCTTGCCGAAAAACGCGGTTTCCGGCCCGCCCGGACGGCTTTTCGTCGCCGCTCCGCCCTGCATGGACGACGATAAAAGCCATATCGGCAAAAAACCTATAGATTTCCGCCTGGAAATCTATAATCAGCCGCCAGACCGAGGTCGCAACGAAGTGGCGTAAGCCAATCGGAAGCCACGCGATCCAACCGGCGATCCTCCGTATTGAAAGATTTACTTTTCAATGCCGGTATAGGTAAGACGGCTTCCCTCATACGCATTGAAAAATAGAAAAGCTTTTTAGCGCGACGCAACGGCCACGCGGCTGATTGAGGTGGTCCCCATCAGGAAATCCGTAGCACTCCCCCCTCGAAACCCTGAACAGGCGCCGGGCGCAGAAAAAAGACGGCCACGGAAGAGCGCGAAAATAATAATTGCGCAACTCTCGAAAATTTCTTGTGGATGAAAACCTTTTTTGAGGGAAATGGCAAGTTAATATATTGCTCCGTAAGATATTTGTTGCCATCCGATGAAAAAGAATTATAATCATCTCGTACACGAGAGTGCTCCGACTCTGGCAGGGCGCGGCACAGCGCCTGAGCGGAGTTTATGAACGGGGGCGCACCGGTTTCGACGGGGATGCGGACATCGTCGATTGCGGGTCGAGGCGCCGCTGGCCTCGTAAAAAGCGGCAAAAAAAGTAATTGGCAACGATTACAAATACGCTTACGCGGCTTAATTAAGCCGCGCCGATGCAGAACGTCCGGGCCTGACGGACCTCTGTTTCGGACGATTCGTTCAGGCTGGTATCCGAAAACTGTTCACCGCTTAAGGATACAAGACGATCAGGCGGACTGGTCGCGGTATACCCCGGACAGGGGCAAAACCGCGATAAGAAATAATCCTGTCCTACACCCGTAGATATTGCGAAAGATGCTTCTCGGACGCGAGTTCGACTCTCGCCGCCTCCACCAATTCATAGTTTAACAGAATCCAAGAAAGGCTAAAATCCATTGAAAATAAAGGATTTTGGCCTTTTTTGCATGTCATGTACCCCCGGCAAAGCCGGGGGCTTGTAATGTGTAATAGTCTAGTCTTTCATCTTTCCGAATCCATTGCGCCATCAATTCAGCGACTACTTCCCCCCTCAATCGTATCTCTCTTTCACGCTGTAATTCGATAAGCTTCAAATTATACTCATAATTAATAGAAGCCTTGAGCTTTTCAACAACCCACCCTCTAAAAATAAACCCGCAAACTCCAAGTAAACCGGCTACCGAAACAGAGCCAATCACTGCGGCAATAAAGCTATCAAAGTTCATGTATAAAACCCCGCGCAACAAACAATTTTGGTTATTGTTCCGGAAACTGGCGGCTACCGTGCATCACGCGCAAAATATGCACCTTATTATCGTGCTCAGCGTAAATGAGCGCGTACGGCGTATCCTTGACGAGCCATTCCCTCGTGCCCGGCATTCTGCCCGGCTTGCCCGCGCCCGGAAGCGTGGCAAGGTGCTCTGGCGCTTTAAAGATGCGCTTCACATATTCTTCCACGGCTTCAAAGGGCACGCCTTCGCCAAGCAGGTAATCAGATATGCCGTCCAGGTCTTCCCAGGCGCTTTCCGTCCATTTGATGGGCAAGGGCTTACGAGGCGACATTGAAGCCCTTCGCCTTTAACCTCGTCGCCATTTCGTCATGGCTGATTACCCGACCGGCTTCCATGTCATCTATTCCCTTCTGCACCTCGGCCAGATACCATGTTTCGCGTTCAAGGTATTGGGCAACGGCTTCCTTGATGATCCAGGCGCGGGGCCTGTCCATCTGCTCGGCCATCTTGTCGAGTTGCTCTCGGATTTTCAGGTCGAACCGGACTGTGGTCACGGGCTGCATATACGCTCCTTGCGTGTTCGCATGTATTCTTTTGTATGCTTGGAGAATATACCGTCTCAAGTGAAAGCGCAAGTCCCACTTTTCATTCTGGAGAAAATGACATATTGAGGAACCGAACTCGATTCCGTACCACTCGACCGAACAGAAGAAATTTTCATTTGAGTATGAATTTGAGTAACTTTCTTAGATAAATTTTTTATCTTTATAATTATCAGTAGTTAAATATACTTTTAGGTGGACGCCGCCTCCACCAGAACATGTCACGAACTTGCCCGTGCTACCGAAAACCGCAACGGTAGCCCTGGCTTTTGTTGCAGTTCAGACTTGATCTGGTGGGATGGTCCCGCCCGCAAAAAGTGGGTAGCATAGAGTATCGCAAAACTTATGCAAGGAGATCATCCCATGAAGACAATTACCTGAACTACTACAGCTTATGGGATTGAAGACAAACGGATAAGCTGTAGTAGTTCAATAATCATACCCAAACGGCTTCAACCTGCAAAGACAAGATGGCCCCGTCCGCTTAAAACGAACGGGGCCACTTTTGTTACTTTCCCCCGGCATACGGGATTATTTGCTTGGCAGGGCGGCGCCCGCGGCGATTTCCTTGTCCCATATCCCGTGGAAAGCCCGAACGCGCTCAGCGGGGACTTTTTCGGTGAACAGGCTGATGAAGAAGGTCAGGACAATCTGCACCATCCAGCCCCAGCCGCCCACATGAATGCCGAAGGGGTGGCGCCAGACGAAATAGCAGAGCAGAATGGCGATAATCCCGCCGATCAGGCCAGCGTTGACTCCGGCCTTGGTGACGCCGGGAAGATATGTCACCCCGAGTATGGGGATGAAAAGCAGCAGACCGAAACTGGTGGCCAGTGTGCCCAGCAAAACCAGATAGTCAAGAACAAGCGAACTGAACAGAACTGCCATGCAGACCAGCAGGAGCACCCCGACCCGGCCGATGAGGACCTGTTTCTTGGGGTGGGCGTCGGGGTTGATATAGCGTGTGTACACGTCGCGCGCCAGAATGGTGGACGTGTTGGCAAGATAGGCCGCCGCGGTGGAGTTCATGGCCGCAAGAATGCCGAGCGCGGTGATGACAAAGGGAATCGGCGACATGTGCCTGAAGATCAGTTCCAGAGACAGGGCGTCGGTATTTTTTAATTCCGGCACTATGGAGCGCCCGCCTATGCCGACGCAGGTAGTGAATATATAGTACATGAGGCCCATGATGCCGATCATGAGGAAGAGCGCCTGAAACTTGAATATCTTCGGGCTTGATGCGGAAAACGACCACATGGTGAAGGAAGGCGAGGTATAGATGCCGAAGGTCGCAAAGGCTATGGAGAAGATATACGGCCAACTCCAGCTACTGCCTATGTCAGGCAGGGTGATGTACTTGTCGCCCAGCCCCACAAACCCGGCCTTCCACTGGTAAAAAAATCCCTGCTCGGGGGCCATGCCGATCACGACACCGGCTGCGGTAAAGGCCAGCAGAGCCGCTCCTATCATCAGAAGAAAACCTTGCAGGGTGTCGGTTATGGCCGCCGCTTTAAGTCCGCCAAGGAAAACGTAAAGAATGACCACAACGCCGAGAACCGCTCCGCCGGTTACGGCATCGATTCTGTTGCCGCTGAGGACATTGAACACATAACCCGCGCCGCGCAGTTGCAGGGCGATGTACGGTATTGAATACAAGCAGGCGATGATGATGACCAGGACGCGGATCAGTTCTCCGCCATAGTATGTGCCGAACATTTCACCCGGCGTGACAAATTCGAAACGCCGGCCGATGGCCCACTGTCGCCCGAAAATGCAGACCCCGATCAGTCCCATCAGAGGAATGTGGGCGAAATGCGCGATATAAGGAAAGCCGTTCAGGTAGGTCATGCCCTGATGGCCCAAGATGAACCAGGCGCTGAACACTGTGGCCATCATAGCCAGACTCAGCACCACCGGACCCAGACCACGGCCCGCCAGAAAGAAGTCGGCAGGCTTTTTGACGTCCACTTTGTAGGAGAGAACTCCTATCCCCGCGCAGCCTACCCAATATATGGCGGTGACAATGATGAGAAGCCAGAAGGTATCCATGCTTATTCTCCCTGCTTTTCATCTTGAATGGATTTTATATCCGTGGGCACATCATGAAAATGCACACAGTAGGCCAGACAACAGGCAAGTCCGATCGCCAGCAGCCAGAAAACGAAAGACCACACGTACAGAGCAGGAAAATACCCGAAGAATACAGGTTGGCTGCCGACTTCAAGACCAGGACCCAGTGAGAAGAAAATCCACACGGCAAAGGCCCATAGCCACCACCTTTCTTTTTTGGGGACACCGGTGATCATCATTGTCATAACTCCTTTTTTGCCTTTCAGCAGGTGTTCCGTCGCGCGTTAAACACAGACGGATGGTAGATTCTTAAGATTCTTACAGTTTTTGCAGAAATCCCTCCAGCAATCCCATGGGGTTGTCTGTAAAAATGCGCTCATCCATGACCTTTAACCGGGGGTGTACCTGCGGCCTGAATTCCATGTTTGCCAGGACGTCTTTCTCCAGGTCCACTCCAGGCGCGATTTCCGCCAGCACAAGGCCGGAAGGGCCTGGGGTGAACACCGCCCGCTCCGTCACAAAATACACCTCCAGGTTGTTTTCTCTGGCAAAGGCCGCAGAAAAGGTGACTTGGCCGACCTTTTTGATAAATTTTTTTACTTTGCCCTCCTGCTCAATGATCAATCTGCCCTCCCCGATCCGGCATTTAAGTCCGGAGGCCGTGAAGGTTCCGGTGAAGATGATTTTTTTCGAAGACTGGGTGATATTGATGAAACCGCCGGCTCCGGCCACACGCGGCCCGAACTTGCTGACGTTCAGGTTGCCCTGCTCGTCCACTTCCGCAAGTCCGAGAACGGTCATATCCAGGCCGCCTCCGTTGTAGAAGTCGAACTGATCCGAATGGTTCATAAAGGATTCGGGATTTATGGTGGACCCGAAACGCAGGCCGCTTTGCGCGATGCCTCCGATAGCGCCGGATTCCACAGTACCGGTCAGATACTCCGTCAGTCCCTCTTCCGAGGCGATGGCCCCTACGCCTTCGGGGATGCCGATACCCAGGTTTATGACGGTGTCGGGCAGTAGTTCCAAGGCGGCGCGACGGCATATGACCTTTCTCTCGTCCAGGGGTATGGGTGAAATCGCGCTGACCGGTATACGGGCCTGGGCGCTCAGCCAAGGCTCGTACACGGTCGCCGCCGTCTGTTGATGCTCCTCCGGACTTTCGGCGACGACGATATAGTCCACCAACATGCCGGGCACAAAGACGTCTTTGGCCGGCAGGCTTCCCGCCGCGCACAGTGTCTCAACCTGGGCGATGACGATGCCGCCGCAAGCCTTGGCCGCCATGGCGGCCTGCAGGTGCTCAAGGCGCATGGCTTCTCTGCCCCAGGTGATGTTTCCCTTTTCATCTCCCAGCGTGCCCCTGATGATGGCGACATTGACGTGTTGCGGCTTGTACCAGAGGTATTCCTTGCCGCCTAACGATACGAGCTCGACAAGGTCCTCCGTGGTTATGGAGTTGAGTTTGCCGCCTTCGAGTCTCGGGTCGGCAAAAGTTTGCAGGCCAATGTGGGTGACCAGCCCCGGCTGTTTGCCGCCTATGGCCCGGATCAGGTGGATAACCGCCCCCTGCGGGAAGTTGTAAGCCTCCACCTTGTTTTCGATGATCAGGGCGGCCATGTCTTTTTGCAGATTCAGGTGGCCGCCGATGATGCGTTTGATGAGTCCCGGCTTGCACCAGCGGTTGAGGCCGGTATTATTGGTAGGATTGGATTGCGAAGCCCCGAAGAGCAAGGTGACGTCTTTGGGCTCGCCGGTTTCCAGAAAGCGTTTTTCCACGGCTTTGGAAACGGCGTCCGCATGTCCTGCCAGCATGAAGCCGACTGTTGTGACGGTATCACCGTTGTTGATGAGCCGCGCTGCCTGTTCCGCAGAAATATGCTTGCTTTTCAAAACCTGCTCCTGTGGTTTCAGTTATGTTGCGCTGTTGCATATGGCATTCAGCGCAACGGCAGTACGCTACGAATGTTCAAAGCTTACGCGGTGTCTACGGCGTCCGGCGGAGAAGCAGCATACGTTGCGTCCGCTTGATTTGGGGACAGACCGGGCGAAGCGAAATGGAGGGAGGCGTCGCCCGGTTCAGCCCGAGTTATTTCTTTTTGCCGGTATCGGGCAGGTTTTTGACGCCTGCGAGTGCGGCAGCTGCGATTTTTTTGGCCTGTATGTTGGCGAGGCGCGGATAGGTAATTTTCTGAGCCTGAGGGGAACCTGCGCCGTGCATGGCCTCGACGAGAGCGGTACCGCCGGTCATGTTTTCGACGAGTCTGACCA
This sequence comes from Desulfovibrio sp., assembly GCA_031288535.1. Classification (GTDB taxonomy): domain Bacteria; phylum Desulfobacterota; class Desulfovibrionia; order Desulfovibrionales; family Desulfovibrionaceae; genus Frigididesulfovibrio. The sequence continues at coordinate 21,140 of JAITRF010000057.1, forward strand.
TGCGCAGGCGGTCTTCTGTGGGGACGGACTGAACGCCGCGCAGGTATTTGTCGACGTATTTTCCGATTTCCGGGCTTTTGAGGTCTGATTCGGAAGGAGTGGTGGCGAGGATTCCGCCGCCTATATCCTGAGCGAGGCGGTCGATTTCATAGATGAGGCTGGTGACGTTGTGTTTTCCGACGTTTGCGAGCAGAGGGTCGACATAGTAGTTGCCTGCGGCGGTGGGACGTCCTTCGCTGGAGCAGGCGATGGAACAGCAGTAGAGTGTTTCGGTGAGGTGAACCATCTGGCTGATTTTTTCCTTGACGTGGGAGGCGTTTCCGTAGCCGCTCATGTCGGCCAGATTTGCGGCGGCGCCGATGACGATGTCGGAGACGCCGCCTTTACATCCGCCATAGTTTTGGCGGTGATAGCTGGCGAAGCGTTCGACCAGCATGCCTGCGAACTGGTATTCGCCGCACATGAACACCTTGTCCCAGGGCACGAAGACGTCATCAAGGACGGTCAGGGCCTCTCCGCCGACGATGGCGAACTTGGCGTTGCCCTGGTCTATCTCGCCTTCTTCCTTGCGCCCGTCGTTGGTCTGTCGACCGAAGATATGGATGATGTTCGGGGCATCGACGGGGACGGCGCAGCAGACGGCATAATCTTTGTCGGCTTCGCCAAGGCCCATGGTGGGCATGAGGATCATCCAGTGGGAGTTGATCATGCCTGTCATGTGCATTTTTGCGCCGCGCACGGTAATGCCTTTGTCGTCCTGTTTGACGACGTGCAGGAACATGTCGGGGTCAGGCTGTTTGCTTGGTCCGAAATTGCGGTCGCCTTTGGGGTCGGTCATGGCGCCTGCGACCATCCAGTCGTTTTCCTGGACCTGGAGGATGAAATCTTTCAGTTTTTCGTGGGATTTTGTGCCGAGGGCCTTGTCCATTTCGAAGGTAGTACTGTAGAGGGCGTTCATGGCGTCGAAGCCGACGCAACGCTGATAACAGGAACCGGTTTTAAGGGAGATCATGCGGAGCATTTTGACTTTTTTTACGAGGTCTTCGACGCTATGGTGGATGTGAGTGAAGCGATTGATTTTTTTTCCGGTGAGGTGGGATTTGGTGGTCATGAGGTCTTCAGCGGCGGGGTCGTGAGCGAGGTCATAGGTCATGGCCGCGGCGTTGAAGTGGCCTGCCAGGTAGGGGTGCTCGGATAGGGTCTTGGGATCGAGCAGCTTGCCCTTCAAGTAGACTTTGATGTTTCTGTTACGCAGGCTTTCGATGTACTGCTTGCCGGTCATCATGGAAATTCCCTCCTTGGGGTAAAGGCTGGGTTGACGTTAAACCGCTCTCACACTGTACCGGGAGCCGATTAAAAGCGGGACCGGTTCTGAAAAACCCGGCACGTCACCGGGGCGTGGCTATGCGCACAAAGCGCGGATTGCTGTTCGGAACTGTTAAGGCAAAAAGTGTTCCAAGCGTTACGCGCCAAGCGCTACAGAAGACAGGAAGCGGCGGATGTGACCCCGTTGCCCGGAGAGGAAAAGAAAGGAGGGCGTAAAGACAAGCCAGAACGGCGGCGCGAGAAATTTTTCGGTATCTTTTATTACCGGCTCAAGATTGAGAAAATTTTTTCTCAAATAAAAACACGGGAGTGATTCGGTAATTTTTATTGCCGATTGGTAATTAAAATTACCGGAGGATAGGGCGGGACATCAGGCTTGGTCTACAGCGCTCTCGTCCACGTAGCGCCTGATTTTTTTCAGAACGGTCACATGGGTGACGTCAAGCGCCTTGGCTGCCTGACGGATGGAAGGATGGTTTTCCCGCACGCGTTTCCAGAAGGATCGCTCAAAGTTTTCTCTGGCTTGGGTATAGCTAATTCCGTTGTATTCATCAATGTTTCCGTCTTCAGGCACCTCTCGTCCCGAAGTGTGCAGAATTTCCATCGGCAGTTGGGAGGGAGCGATAACCGGATCGTCGCTTGTGATTACAAGCCGTTCAACCAGATGCTCCAGTTCCCTGACGTTCCCCGGCCAGGAATAGTTCAGGAAATATTTGAACAGGTCCTGGTGGAAGGTCTTTTTCTGTTTGTAGCGGCGGTTGTATTTTTCCAGAAAAAACTGCATCAGCGGCAGAATGTCCTCCTCGCGTTCGCGCAGGGGCGGAATGACGATGCAGAGCACTTTCAGGCGGTAAAGCAAATCGGCGCGGAAATCCTTGCTTCCAGACAACGCCTCGAGGCTGCGGTTGGTCGCGGCCAAAAGGCGCACGTCCACCTTGGTAGGCCGCTCGTCTCCTATTTTGTAGAATTCCTGGCTTTCCACAAAGCGCAAAAGTTTGGCCTGCAACTGGAGCGGCAGTTCCCCTATCTCGTCCAAAAGGGCGATGCCCTTGTTCGCCATTTCAAAAAGGCCGGTTTTACCCTGACGGCTGGCGCCGGTGAAGGCCCCGGCCTTGTAGCCGAACAACTCGGCTTCCAGCAGATGTTCGGGTATGGCGGCGCAGTTGATTTTCAAAAAGGGCTCTTTGGCTCGCGGGCTTTTGCGGTGTATGAAATCCGCCAGCACCTCCTTGCCGGTGCCTGTATCGCCCATCAGCAGCACCGGGGCGTCGGTCCTGGAAAAACGCAGGGCGTTGTTGCGGACTTCGCGCATGGCGACGCTGCGGAAAACCGCGCTCTCCTTTTCCTGGGCAAGGGCTTTGATCAGTTGCGAGTAGCGGTTCAGGCGCGCTTGCGATTTGGACAGCTTGATCCGCATGTTGTGAAGTTCGGTCGTGTCCCGGACATTGGTCACCACCCGGAATATATTTCCCTTCTCATCGTACAGGGGATTGGCCGTAATGTAGCTGTGTCTTTGCGAGCGGAGGAAGGTCTGATCCAGCGAGGCCGGTTTGCCTGTCAGCAGCACCTGTTCCGTGGCGCTTTGGGAGAGCATGCCAAGGGCGACAAGTTCGGCCCCGGAGCGTCCGAGTATGTCTTCGCGTTTCAATCCGCTGATGCGTTCATAGTTTGCGTTCACCCTGTGATAGATGCCGTTTTCGTTGGCGACGACGATGCCGTCGCGCGAGGTTTCAAAAATTTCTTCCAGCTCCCGGCATTTTTTCTTCAGTTCGACGATGCACCGGTGCTCGATCTCCGTCGTCTGCCAGTGGTATATCGCCACTATGCCCCTGAACGCCTTTTGCCGGATGCGCTCGATCTCCAGCGAGCCGCAGGCTACCCGCTCGCAACGCATCGAGTCTTCATTGCGGTTGACAAAATTCTCTATACTTTTCAGAATATCCGGCAGCTTGCCGTCTATATTCCGGTTATGCGACACGTGGATGAGTTTGCCTTGGCAGGTACATATCAAAAAGGCGCTTGCGGTGCTGGCGTTTTTCATTGCTGCTCCTCCAAGGCTTGAAGCTGTGCTGGGCAAAAGGCGGTTTTCAATCATAATACTGTAGCAGGCCCGCCGCCGGTGCGCAAGTGCGTCGCCATCGCCGGGGGCCTGCATCGGGGCGTTGCGGGACGATGAACAAGACCATAGGCATCAAATACTGCGGGCATTGCCAACCTTTCATGCAGATGCCGGAATTTGTGAAAAACCTTGAGGAGAAAGTCCCTGAGATCAGATTTGTACAGTGGGACAGCGGGGAGAATTTTTCCCGCCTGCTTTTGCTTTGCGCTTGCCCGGTGGCCTGCGTGCGTGAATCCGGCTTCGCAGGGCCGACAACGGTAATAAGCTGCAACTCGATTGATTTCATGGAATATGAAACGACGGACGCCCTGCTGGCTGCCGCCGCCGCGCTTCTGGAGCATGGTACGCTTGAGATTGTCGCTTGACGGCGAAGCAAGTTCGCCTCGCGATGATCTCGCTGCAAAGATTTGCAGGCAAATCCTTGCAGAGATGTTTATACATTTGCAATGTTAATCCGCTCTGGTCTGAGGCCGGCACATCGCGCGTCCCGGCCGCGTTTCCCTCCTTTTGTCGATTTTCGCCTTGATCTTGCGTGGTAAAAGCTTATTGTAAAAGGCAGCGCACCGTCATCAGCACGAGGTATGCATGACCACGTATCAAAAACGCAGACAATCCGACGTCCTGCCGGAAGGCGCCCGCGAAGGCATGGCGGACATGGTCGGTCTTTTTTCCGGAACCCTGGGCTACGATCCGGAAATGCTCTATGTCGAATGCCATGTGTGCGGTAAACCGGTTCTCTGGGAAGTGGGCAGGACTACCGCCCTGTTGCTGGCCGCAGGGGTTGACGCCGGCAAACTCGACGAGCGCTGCATGATCCTTTCCGAAGGCTGCCCGGCCTGCTCCCCGGACGAGCGGGACGGCTATACCCTGGCTGTAGTGCGCATCGCCGGGCTTACCCCCGAGGAGGCGGCCTATATGTCGCTTCCGGGCGGGAACGCCTAAGAACCTGTCGGACTTTGAACACAGCATGTTCAATTTATTAATGCGTATAATTTTTATTGCATTTGTATACTCAAAAATATCAATATGCTAGAGCAGTTTAACTTTGAAAATTTGGACTGCTCTGCAAGGATTTGTTCACAAATCCTTGCCGCGAAATGCTTGCAGGCGAGCAAAGTTCGCCTGCAAGCGTTTCAAGCGTAAAATTCTCCAGTACGCTGTAACATCTAATTCTTTACAAAAATATGCTTTGAACTCGAACGCAACTGCAGCGATTGCATACGAACAGTTTGTAAAGTTTTAGACGACACAGACTACTAGCCTGACATGGGTATCTCGCTCCGACAGTCGCCCAATGTATAAGGGCAAAACTGAATTCTTCAAGGTCGACCAAACTTATGGCCACACGCATTACAGTTATTGGCGCCGGTCCCGGCGGATACAACGCCGCTTTCGAAGCGGCCAGGGCAGGGGTGGAAGTGACGCTGGTAGAATTCGCCAGACTGGGAGGCACCTGCCTCAATACCGGATGCATTCCCACCAAAACTCTGAAAGCCTCCGCAGAAGTGCTGGAAACCGTGCACCGCTCCAAAGAATTCGGCCTGTCCGGCTCCTGCGACGTCGAAGTCGACATGAACGCGGTTGTGGCCCGTAAACGTAAAGTCACCGATATCCTCATCGGCGGCCTGGAAAAAACCTGCGCCAAGCTCAAAATCAACCTGATCTACGGCCGAGGCCAGGTGATCAACGCCGGACTGGTCAAAGTGACCAAACAGGACGGCTCAGTGGAAGAAGTCAAAGGCGACAAGGTCATCATCGCCACCGGGTCCAGCACCCTGAACCTGCCTTCCCTGCCCGTGGACCACAGATACATCCTCAACAGCGACGACGCCCTCGAACTGGATCACGTACCCGCCAGCCTGATCATCGTGGGCGGCGGCATCGTGGGCACCGAACTCGCGTTCATCTACCACTCCTTCGGCAGCAACGTGACCGTGGTCGAAGGCCAGGCACGCATATTGCCCGTGCCTTCCATTGACGACGAGATGAGCAAGCTCATCCAGCGCGAAATGAAAAAGGCCAGGATCAATGTCGAACTGTGCCGCACCGTGAACTCCACCAAGGCGGAAGGCGGCAAGGTCAAAGCCGTCATGGGGTCCTCGCCCTTCCTGCCCCCTGAGGCCATCCCCGCTTCCGCCAAGGAAGAAACCACCATTGAAGCGGACGCCATCATCGTGGCCGTCGGACGCGTACCCAACACCGAAGGCCTCGGTCTGGCCGAAGCCGGCATCACTACCGACAAGCACGGCTACATTGAAGTCGACGACTTTCTTGAAACCAGCGTGCCCGGCATCTACGCCATCGGCGACGTGCTCGGTCCCTTCCGCATCATGCTGGCCCACATGGCCGCCGCCGAAGGCTTCGTGGCCGCCCGCAACTGCATGGGCGCCCGGGAAAAACCCAGGTACGACGTGGTGCCCTCGGGCATCTTCTGCACCCCCGAAATCGCCGATGTCGGCCTGACCGAAAACCAGGCCAGAGACAAGGGCTATGAGGTGGCGACCAGCCTCTTCCAGTTCCGCGAACTTGGCAAAGCCCAGGCTATGGGCGAACTGCCAGGCGTGTTCAAATTTATCGCCGATAAGAAGACCGGCAAGCTGCTGGGCGCCCACATCGCCGGAGCCCACGCCACCGATCTTATCGCCGAATTGGCGCTGGCCCTGGAAATGGGCGCGACCGTCAAGGATATCGCCCATACCATCCACGCCCACCCCACTCTGGCGGAAGGCGTTTTTGAAGCCGCTCACATGATGCTCTAAAGCGGTTTGACATTGAAAATGTACAAACCGCTCCGCAGGGATTTGCCTGCGAATCCCTGCCGCGAGATTGTCGCAAGGCGAATTCGCCTCGCCGTCAAGCGACAATCTCAAGCGCAAAATGCTCTAAAGAGCTGCGCATGTATCTTTTGCAGTGCTGGTTCAATTTGTCGGATGAGGGCATTGAGGATGCCATTAAAACCACGCGGGTTTATTTCATCATGATAATGCGATCTACATCAATTTCCACGCTGTTCCAATCTTTATCGACTTCTCCATGTATCTCGACAGTATCCTGAGGAGTTACTGTCTTACCTCCCCACTTGTCCTGGTCAATATCCACATGAATGTTGCCGGTCTCATCCCTGAATACATATTTATCCTTGCCAAGACGCTGTGTAATATTTCCGCGCAGAATCACATAACTGTCATCGCGCATGGCCATGGCCTGCCGGACAGTAACTGGGCTGATGCCTGGACCGGAAAAACCGCCGCCCGCAGCGGAAGGCGCTTCCTGAAAACCGCCTTGTGATGCCGCCATGGAAGCGTCGTGCAGAGATGTCATTGCAAACAGCAACGCCAACAGAACAGAAAAGATAGTTCTTTTTTTCATATATCCCTCCATGCAGTACAGGTTATTACTAAATACAAAAAACAAGCCGAACAGTCAAGTCACTACGAAACACTTGACCGCGCATCTTCGCGCGTTTATAACTGCTCCCGTTTCGCCTCCGGTTATGGCGCCATATACCGCCTGAAACTACGCATTCGCTTCGTTTCAAGAGTAAGACCGCACGGCGGAAACGCTATTTTTGCAATGCCCCCGCCTTCGGCGGCGCGCCTTGTGCCGCCCGGCGGCTGTACGTTGTTCTGCATACATTTTACGCGCCACAGCGTGCCGTTCGGATAAAAGCCGGGGCTCAGTTCGCGTAAAAACAAAGGAGCATCCATGCTGCAACCCGGAATGACTTTCCCGGATTTTTCCCTGCCGGACCAAAACGGCATGCTGCGCAACCTTGCCGGCCTTGCCGGGCGTTGGGCGGCGGTTTATTTTTATCCTCGGGACAACACGAGCGGATGTTCTCTGGAGGCTAGAAATTTCGCGGCCCTGTTTTCCGTTTTCGGGGAACACGAGGCGGCGGTATTGGGCATAAGCGCGGATTCCGTCAAAAGTCACTGCAATTTTGCCGCCAAGCTTTCCCTGCCCTTCTTTCTGCTCAGCGATGCGGAACACACGCTTCTGCAGGCCGCAGGGGTATGGAGCAGGAAAAAAATGGCCGGACGAGAGTACATGGGGATCGTGCGCACGACTTTCCTGCTGGACCCGGCGGGCATTGTGCGGGAAGTCTGGCCCAAAGTAAAAATTCCCGGCCACGCCGAGGCGGTTCTGGCCCGTCTGCGCGAGCTGCGCGCAAAAGCCTAGCACGCTGCAACAACCAAATGTATGCGAAGCAGCTAACCAGTCGCCTGGCGGCAAGCCCGGCACGCCGCCGCAGGCGGCGCGGGCACGGCAAAAGCAGCGTTTTTCGCCGTGTGATCCTGTCGCTTGAAACGAAGCGGATGCGCAGTTTTAAGAGATACACGGCGTCAGGGCGTCCGCCGGTGCGGACATGAGTCCGGAACCCCTGCTTCGGGCGCAGCATGCCGACATTGACTTCAAACGCGAGGTTTTCCCTTTCGGCCGCCGCTCCTTTGTGGTGTATCTGGCCTTTCTGAACGCCTTTGTCCCTATTTCCACAGACCTTTATCTGCCCGCCCTGCCGCGGATGATGGAAGTTTTCCACTGTTCGCGCGCCCTGGCCGACCTCACTTTGAGCGCCTTCATGCTCTCCTTCGCCCTGACCATGCTTTTCTGGGGAGCCTCCAGCGACCGGCGCGGACGCAGGCCTGTTCTTCTGGCCGGTCTCGGGCTGTACGCCGCGGCTTCGCTTTTGTGCGCGGCCGCCCCCGACATTTACCTGCTCATAGCCGGACGCGTCTTGCAGGCGGCGGGCAGCGGCGCGGTTACATCCGTTTCCATGGCGGTGGTCAAGGACGTCTTCAGGGGAAAAGACATGGAAAGAGCCCTGGTGCTGATGCAGGTCATGACCATGCTCGCGCCCATGCTTGCGCCCACGCTTGGCGCCCTGCTCCTGCGCCTGACATCCTGGCGCGGGCTTTTCGTGATCCTGTTCCTGTGCGCGCTGCTGGGGCTTATCCCGCTGTTTTTCCTGCGGGAAACCCTGCGCGACCCCGCTTCCGGCAGGGCAATCCTCAAACGCATAGTGAAGGTATTGGGCAATCCGGGTCTGCGCAGGCTTTTGTTCCTTTTCTCCATTTCCGCCATGCCTTTCATGGCCTATCTGACCTCGTCGGCCTTCATCTATATAAAATTCTACGGGCTTTCCGAGGAGAGCTTCAGCCTTTTTTTCGCCGCCAACGCCGGCGTAGCCATGCTCGGTCCCCTGCTTTACGTGCGTCTGTTCAGAAACTTCGGGCGGCGTTTCTTCCTCTCCCTGGTTTACCTGGTCATGGCCGCGAGCGGTATCACTCTTTTCTTTTTCGGAGACCGCGGCCCTTTCTATTTTATCTTCTTTTACCTGCCTCTCACCCTATTCGCCTCCTCAAGCCGCCCTTTAGGAACCATGCTGATGATGACGCAGCTTGACACGGACAACGGCACGGTGGCGGCCCTGATCGGAAGCTGCGGCCTGTTTTGCGGCGGAATCTCCATGATTATCTGTTCCTTCGGTTTTGCCAATCCGGTCCTGCCAGTAGCCGGCATGGCCACCTTGGTCGGGTTTGCCTGCCTTGCCTTCTGGCTGGTGCTCGACAGCCGCAAACTGTACCGCGAACTCTGAAGGCGCAGGTGACTTGGAACCCGGAAAGCGATAGAAAAAACCCTACTCCGGCCGACTTTTCACGGGCCGGTGCTTCAGACACGAAAACGCCGCGGCCACAGGAATCGGCCCCGGCAAGGAGAAAAACTTATGAGCGATTTTATGGACCTGTTCGGAAGACGGCAAAGCTGCCGCAAGTTTGCGGATAGACCCGTGGAGCATGAAAAGCTGGCACGTTGCATTGAGGCCGCGTGCCTTAGTCCTTCCGGCTGCAATGCCCAACCCTGGAGTTTCGTGGTAGTGGAAAATCCACAGACTGTAGCAGAGGTAGCCGTTCACGCGCAGCAACTGAACTTCAACAAATTCCTTTCCAAGTCAAAAGCCTTTATCGTCGTGTTGGAAGAACACGCCGTCCTGGCGCCGGCGGTGCGCCGCATTCTGGACAGCCAGTATTTTGCCAAAGGGGACTTGGGCGCCGCGACCTTCGCCATTTGCCTCGCCGCTGAAGCCCAAGGGCTGGGGTCCTGCATCATCGGCATCTATGATCGGGAAAAGATTGCCGAAATTCTGGGCATCCCGATCGAAAAGCAGTTCGGCGCGCTCATAGCCATCGGCTATCCGGCAAACCCCAAGGTACGGAAAAAAATACGCAAACCTCTGGAAGAGACAGCGCGCTATGCATAAAGCGCGTTAGAGCGGTTTATACATTTTAATGTTAAATCGTTCCAATCAGATTTCCGGATACAAATTCTGAGGAGTTGTATCCGGCAATAAAGCCGGGACGCGCCTTGATACGGGGCAATAATGATAGAAGTCCGGAACCTTGTGAAATTTTATCAAAGCGAGCCTGTTCTCCGGGATCTGTCCTTTTCCGTCGCACCCGGAGAAATTTTCGGCGTCGTCGGACAGTCCGGAGCCGGCAAGTCCACTCTGCTGCGCTGTTTCAACGGCCTGGAACCGTATCAGAGCGGCAGCGTGCAGGTAATGGGCAGGGAAGTGGCAAGGCTCCGCGATAAGGAACTCAAGGAACTGCGCCGCGACATGGGCATGATTTTTCAAAATTTTTGCCTCATGAACCGGAAAAACGTCTTTGAAAACGTGGCGTTCCCTCTGCGCGTATGGGAAAGTCATCCAGCCCTGCCAAAGCGCGTGCGCAGGTTCTTGGGCATCGGGGAGACGGCGGATGCGCGGACAAGGGCCAGGGTAATGGAGCTTCTTGAGCTTGTCGGCCTTGCCGACAAACGTTTTGAGCGGGTGCAGAACCTCTCGGGCGGGCAGAAGCAGCGGGTTGGCATCGCCCGTGCCCTGGCACTGAACCCGAAGATACTGCTCTGCGATGAGGCGACATCGGCTCTCGATCCCGGAACTACCCTTGATATTCTCCAACTTCTTCAGGATATTAACGCTCACTTCAGATTGACGCTGGTGGTTGTCACCCACCAGATGGAGGTGGTCAAGCGCATCTGCCACAGGCTGCTGCTCCTGGACAAAGGCGCCGGCCTGCGCCTGGGCAGAACCGAAGACCTTTTTCTGTCGCCCGGAGGTATGGGGCGCTTCGCGGATGAGGAATACGCGCGTCTGCCCTCCGGCGTGAACATCCGTTTGCTTTTTCCACGTGAGATAGCGCGGCAAGCCGTGATCGCCGCCATGGCCAGGGATCTGGGCCTGAGTTTTCCCATTGTAGGCGGCAAGCTTGAGCATTATATTGACGATGTGCTTGGTTTTCTTATAATCAACGTGCCTGAAGAAAATCTGGATACGGTATACGGCTACCTACGGGAAAAGAACTTGCGCTGGGAGGCGCTTGACGATGCTTGAAGCTCTTCTCGGCGCTCTGAGTGAAACCCTGTACATGGTGTTTTTCGCGACGCTTTTTTCTTCCATCGGTGGCTTCGGCCTCGCGATTTTTCTGATCCTGACCGGCCCCCATGGCTTGAGGCCCCGGCCCGGCATATACGCGGCGCTGGATGCCGTGGTGAACCTGCTGCGATCTTTCCCCTTCATGATTCTGATGATCGCCCTCATTCCCTTTACCCGCACGGTTGCGGGCGTGGCCTACGGCAGCACGGCCGCCATCGTGCCTCTGACCGTCGCGGCCATCCCCTTCATGGCCCGGCTGGTCGAGGGGAGCCTGCTGGAGGTCGACCCTGGGGTTGTGGAAGCGGCCCGTTCCTTCGGCGCCTCGGACGGCCAGATCATCTTTCAGGTCATGGTCAGGGAGGCAATGCCATCCATTGTGCTGAACGTGGCCGTCCTGGCCATCGCTTTGCTGGGCTATTCGGCCATGGCCGGGGCGATCGGCGGAGGCGGCCTGGGAGCGCTGGCCTACAACGAGGGCTACATCCGCTTCAGGGCCGACATGATGCTCGGGGCCGTGGCTGTGCTGATCCTTGTGGTGCAGTGCATCCAGATCTGCGGCAACCGCATCTACAAAAAACTGCGATAAACCCCTTTCACGACAAACACCTGCGTGCGGGTAAACGAGCTGATTATGAAACAAGTTTTCCTTATCCTGATCCTCGCGGCCTACCTTGCCGGAAACGCCGCCCTTGCCTTCGGCGCGAAACTGACGGTCGGCGTCACCCCCTTCCCGCACAAGGACATCATGCTCATAGTAAAGGACTTGCTGGTCAAGGACGGAGTAACTCTGGACATCAGGGAATTCTCCGACTACGTGCAGCCGAATCTGGCCTTGGCCGACAAGGCTTTGGACGCCAATTTCTTCCAGCACATTCCCTACCTTGAGAACATGGTCAAGGAAAAGGGCCTTAACTTGGCCTGGGTCGCCAAGGTGCACATCGAGCCTCTGGGACTTTATTCCCGAAAAATTAAAAAGCTGGATGAATTGCAGAAAGGAAATTCCCTCGCCCTGCCCAATGACCCCACAAATGAAGCAAGGGCCTTGCGTCTTCTGGAAAAATACGCTCTGGTGACGGTAAAACCCGGAGATTTGGTGACCGTGAGAGACATAAACGCAAACCCGCGCGGCCTGAAATTCGTCGAGGTGGAGGCGGCACAGTTGCCGAGAATCCTGCAAGACGTACAAGCCGCAGTAATCAATACCAATTTCGCGGCCGAAGCGGGACTGCTGCCGGCGCGCGACGCCATAATCATCGAAGACAAGGATTCTCCCTACGCCAATGTGGTGGTGGTACGCGGGGAGGACGTGGAAACGCCAGCCGTCAAAGCCCTGATCCGGGCCGTGAATTCCCCGGAAGTCAAGGCGTACATTGAAAAAGAGCTTGTCCCCAAAGGCATCGTGCCGGCTTTCTGATTTAGGGAAACGCTGATTTATTTCCTTGAGGCGGCTTTGCCCCTCAAACTCCCCCAGCAAGGGAATACTTTCCCTGTACCCTGAATAGTTATCCCAACGTGTTACAAATGAGAGGGCCCGGGGGAAATCATTATCGTTGCTGTCGTCATCCGTACGGCTCGAAGATTCGCCTACGGCTGGCGCTCCCCTGGCGGGGTTTGGGGCGAAGCCCCAATCAATCAACGCTTCCCTAAACCGCTTTGATTGTGACGGCTTCCGATCCGGGTTGACGCCGACGCGGGAAAATCATAAAAATTCTTCCGGCCGCGCGTACGGACAGGCCAACCGCGCCGGTGAGACAATTTTTCGGTGAAAACAATTATTCAGATGGAGGAATTTCCTTGGCAAACCACAAATCGGCGCTCAAACGCCATAAACAGAGCCTGAAAAGGGCGCAGCGCAACCGCGCCAACCGCACCCGCGTTAAAAACGCGGTCAAGGCCGTGCGCCTCGCCGTTCTGGAAAAAGACCCGCAGGCAGCTGATGCCGCTTTTGTCCGCGCTACTTCAATTCTGGACAAATCCGCCGGCAAGGGAGCAATCCATCGCCGCACCGCCGCCAGAAAAATTTCCCGGCTGGCCAAGGCCGTGAAAGGCATTGTTCAAGATTAAAATTTTTTGGGGTTGCGCCGGCAGACAGGAGTGTCCGCCCGCCAGGGCGCGGAATAATCGGTGATTCCATTTTCAGGTGCAAATCGCTGATTTGTACCTGAAAACGGAACGTCACACCAAAATGCCGCGCCGAAAGACAAAGTATTTTGAGCGGCAAGGCAAAGCTGCGCTTTTGCCGTAGCCGCCAAAGCAAAATTGCAGGACGTAATTTTGCTTCGGAAGATAGTACGTTCAACCCGCGGAATTTTGCTTTTCATATTTGTCCGGTCTCGTGATGTTACAGCGTTTCCATTATTTTGTTTTTCGCTCATTCATCGCTTGTATTTGATCGCAATTACCGCATATTTTGTACAGGCGGCGCAAGCGCCGCCGAGGAGTTATGTCTTATGCACCGTTATCAGAATTTTGAAGAAATTTTCAGTGCCCTCTATGTGGACTTCGACAATATATACACGCGGTTGTCAGAGCAGGATCCTGCCTTGGCCAGAACTTTCGCCACCAACCCGCAACGCTGGGTGCGCTGGCTGGAAGGCCACGCCCTGCGCATGATGTACGGCGACGGGGTGCGGCGGCGCATCCTGAAACGCTGCTGTTACCTCAACCCGATCCGCTATCACGAATTCCGCCCCTATTTCATACGCTCGGCTTTCCAGGTGGTGGACTGCCCTCCTCTGACCAATTACGGGAAAACCAGCGCCGACATCCACCTGGTGATGGATTGCATGGACGCCCTCGCCCATGCCACGCGTTTTGATGAAATAATCATCCTCTCTGGAGACGCGGATTTCACCCCCCTGCTCCTGCGCATACAGGAACACGCGCGACGCAGCCTGGTGCTGAGCGTCGGCTATACTTCCCCCGCCTACGCCGCCGCTTGTTCCTGGCGCATACGCGAGGACTGGTTCTTGTCCCAGGCCCTTGAGGACCAAAGGGAAGACGCGGAGCGCGACGAACGCGACGCGGTAAAAACCGAGGGACACCACGAGGAGCGGAGCGTCCCGAAAGCCGCGCCTAGAGACGCGGAGGCGCCGCATCAGGCGGAACGCCCTGACAAGCTGCCCGGCCTTGTACTCCCCGCCCATAAACGCGCCCGCCTTGTTGAGACAATCCGTCAGATAGTGGCTGAATCAGCCGTGCCGGTACCTTTGCCGTCAATAGTACAGATTTTGCATCGGGAGCAGGAAATACCGTCAAATTGGTACGGCGCGGGGACGTTGCGCGATCTGTTGAAGGCCCTTGACTTGGGAACCCTGGCTTTCGTTCAGGCCGGCCCCGGTTTTGTCATGGACCCGGAACGCCATGAACGACCGGATGTGGACAAGCTGCGCGACGAATTCCGCCAGAAACACCCCCAACTTTACGAACTGGCGCTCAAAGCGCACCGTCTGACGGACATACCCATGTTGAGTCCCGAACAATACGCGGAGCTCTTCACCATGCTGTCCGAGGAAGTGCGGGTCAACAAATTTTCCCGTACCGGCACGGTCCGCAATATCGAGGATCGTTGCGAGGACGAGGGGGTGCCGGTCAATGCGGCGCAAATTGCCTTCATCGTGGAGGCGGTTATCCGCGGGGGAGCCAATCTTGCCGGAACAGGCGCCGGCGGGCAGGAGACGAGCCTGGAGCAGATGCGCGCGGCTTACGCCGCAAGCGCCGTTGAACTGTGCAGGCTCGCACAGTTGGAGATTGGCGAGAGGGAACGCGAACTGATCGAAAGCTGGTTCAAACCGTCAGCGGTCTGATCCGGATTCCAGGGCATTGTTTACGCTTGAGATGCTTGCAGGCGGGCGAGGCTCGCCTGCAAGCATCTCAAGCAAGGATTTTCGCGGCAAATCCCTGCCGCGAGATTGTCGAGAGGCGAACTTGCTTCGCCGTTTAGCGACAAACTCAAGCGTAAAACGCTCCAAATGTAACACGCCCTGAAAACCGGCCTGTTTTCAAGCGTTCAGACCATTGAGCACGCGCACCGTTGATTTGGCTATGGCCAGTTCCTCATTGGTCGGGATGACCATTACCCTGACCGCGCTTTTGCCGTCGCTTATGACGCGCGCTTGCCCGGAACGGGCCGCGTTGGCGAGAGGATCCAGGATAATGCCCAGTCCCTCCATGTCCGCGCAGACCATTTCCCGCACTTCACTGTCGTTTTCACCTATCCCGGCCGTAAACACCAGGGCGTCCGTCTTCCCCAGAACCGCGCAGTACGAGCCGATGTACTTCTTTATGCTGTAGCAGAACATGTCCAGGGCCAGTCTGGCTTTCTCGTCGCCCTTGCCGGATGCGGAGTGGATGTCGCGCATGTCGTTGAGCCCGCAAATGCCTTTCAAACCGCTGCGACGGTTCAGGGTATCGTCTATTTTTTCAATGCTCATGCCTGTCTGCCTGGCAAGGTAGAACAGGATCGCGGGATCTATGTCGCCGCAACGCGAGCCCATGATCACCCCGGCCAGAGGGGTCAGACCCATGCTGGTATCAATGCATTTCCCCCGTTTTACGGCGCTGATGGAACAGCCGTTGCCCAGATGGCAGGTAATTACATTGACCTCTTCCTCTTTCCTGCCAAGCAGTTCGGCCGCCCTGGCCGCCACAAAGGCGTGCGAGGTGCCGTGAAACCCGTAACGGCGCACGCGCAATTTTTCGTAGAACTCCAGCGGCAGGGCGTACATAAAGGCCCTGGGCGGCATGGAGGCGTGAAATTCCGTATCGAACACCGCAACCGACGGGCAATGCGGCAGAAGTTTCATGATTACACGTATGCCCTGGATCGAGGGCGGATTGTGCAAAGGCGCAAGCGGAGACAACCTTTGAATTACTTCAAGCACATCTTCAGTTATAAGTGTGGATTGCGTAAACTCCTCCCCTCCCTGCACGGTTCGGTGTCCGCAGCCGCTTATCTCGGAAAGGTCCTTGATCGCTCCCAACACCGGGTCCGTCAGCAGGGCCATCACCCTGGTCATGCCCGCCGTATGATCCGGAAAAGGATTTTCTTCATTTGTTTTCCGCTCAATATCCGTGCCCGGGTCCTTTTTGTGGGTCAGGCTGCCGGTTTTTTCGCCGATGCGCTCCACGAGCCCGGAACACAGGACTTTCTCATAGTCCATATCTATGAGCTGATACTTGAATGAAGAACTGCCGCAATTGACAACCAGGATTTTCATAAGAATCCGCCTTTGTTTTCAGTATCGGCGTGGAAAGAAAAGCGCGCCTCATCGGAAAGCCGCATATAGCAAACGGCTCTGCAAAAATCAATCGAATTGCGGCGATCCCGGCGCAACCCGAGCGGTTTGACTTTGAAAATGTCGAACCGCTCCGCGGCGATTTGCCGTGCAAATCCCCGCCGCGGGCGTCAAGTTTTTTGCGCTGATAAATCGAAAGAAAGCCATATATCAGGAAAAAATGATATTGACATTCATTTTCACCTTTGTTACTGATATTTTTAAAAGCGAAGCGCCGCCATTTACCGGACGCGGCGCGGGAATAAAAAGTTTGCCGGGATGGGGATGCAACTAGGGAGGACAGGTATGCCTATTGGAATTACCTGGAAGTACGGGATTGCCGCCGGGGCCGGCGTTGCCGTTGGTCTTCTCGGCGTTGTGCTGCTTTCCCGAGGCTCCGTGAATCCGAAGAAATCCTGCGCAGCGCTCTCAAGCCGATGCGTGGATATCAAGGATCGGGCAGCCGCCACGGTGGAAACCGCCAAGGAAAACAGTGGCTGCATCGCGGCGAAGGCCAGGCGTGAACCGGTACGCAAGGGACAGGCGCAAGGATCATGAGCGGGCAACTCAAGCGTGAACGTACGGGAGCGACCGTTGCCGCCGCAGAAAGCGCCTCCGGTCTGATGGATCGCTATTTCGTCGCCCACGACATTCCCGGCCGGTTGCGTCTGCGCCTGATTCACGGGGTCCGTCGCCCGGGAGCCGATGAGGAGGCAGCTCTGGCCAAAGAGCTTTCCCGCATTTTTCCGGGCGCGGGGATTGCCTTCTCGCCCCGCACGGGAAGCGTGCTGGTCAGCTCTGAAAACCGCCGCCCGGAAGAAAATCGGAAACAGCCGGGCGAAAAGAGCGGAAAAGTGCCGGCGGCGGGGCGGGAGCTTCCAGGGGGCGTGAAGCCCGGTGCGTCCGGCGCCTCCCAACAGACGCCGCGCAACCCGATACCTGGCAAACTGCGCAGTTTTTTTTATCCCCGTCCACTTGTCTTCCTAATCGCCGCCCTGCGGTCCGTGCGCTATCTCTTCCGGGCGCTCAAGGCCCTCCTGCGAAGCAGGCTGGATCTGGACGTGCTGGACGGCTCGGCCTTGGCTGTCTGCTTTCTGCAGCGGGATTTCCGGATGCTCTCCTCCATGGTCTTCTTCTTCGACCTGGGAGAATACCTGACGGACTGGACGCGCAAAAAATCGCGGATGAGCCTTGAAGAAAGTCTGGCCCTGCACATTGACCATGTGTGGGTGCGCAAGGAAGGGGGAGAAGAGATGATTCCCTTCTCCCAGATATGCGTGGGCGATGAGATCGTCGTGCGCGCGGGGTCCGCCATGCCGGTGGACGGAACGATCATCTCCGGCAAGGGAATGGTCAACCAGGCTTCTCTGACGGGAGAAAGCCTGCCCGTCCCCCGCGGCCCCGGCGCAAGCGTTTACGCCGGGACGGCGCTGGAAATGGGCGAAGTTGTGGTCAAGGCGGTAAAGACGGGAGGCGGCACGCGCCTGCATTCCATCCTGCGGGCCATCGAAGGATCGGAAAATCTCAAGTCGGCTTTGCAACACCGCTATGAGGTCATGGCGGATGCCATAGTGCCTTTCAACTTTCTCCTGAGCGCCCTGACTTATGCCGTCACGCGCAGCTTCCGGCGCGCGGGATCGGTGCTGCTGGTGGACTACTCCTGCGCCATCCGCCTGGCTGCGCCCCTGGTCATGTCTACCGCCATGCGGGAAGCCGCCAACAACAGGTTGCTGATCAAAGGCGGCAAGTTTGTCGAGGAAATCGCCCACGCCGATACGGTGGTTTTTGACAAGACAGGCACGCTGACCATGGCCCGCCCGGCGGTGGTGGACGTCGTTCCCTTCGGCGGAAGGGACCGCAAACTCATTCTGCGCCTTGGGGCCTGCCTTGAGGAACATTTCGTCCATCCGGTCGGACAGGCGGTGGTTCGCGCGGCGGAAGAAGAAAATTTACAGCACAGGGAAGAACACACCAAGGTGGAATTGATCGTCGCACACGGCATCCTCTCCTCCTGGCAGGGCAAGAAGATTCGCATCGGCAGCGCCCACTTCGTTCTTGAACATTTGGAGCGCGAACACCGCGCCGGGCAGAAGCCGCCACTGGACGAGGAACAACTGGCCCTTATCCGGAGGGAAACCGCGAAGGGCAGGAGCCTGTTGTACTTGAGCATGGACAATGAGTTGGCCGGCATCATCCTCATTGAGGACGAACTGCGCAGTGACGCTGCGCAGGCCGTGCAGGCCCTGCGCGACGACGGCATCTCCCGGGTCGTCATGCTTACGGGAGATGAGGAAAAAACGGCGGCCGGCATCGCGGTCCAGGCAGGCATCCAGGAATACGAGGCCAGAATGCTCCCTGAGGACAAGGCCGCTTATATCCGCCGTCTGAGGGAGCAAGGCTGCATCGTCGCCATGGTGGGGGACGGCGTAAACGATTCCCTGGCGCTTTCCGTGGCCCATGTGGGCGTCGCTATGGCGGACGGGACGGACGTTGCCCGGGAAGTGGCGGATATTGTGCTGACCAGCGGGGATTTACACGACATTTTGTTGGCTCGAAGTATCTCGCGTGAGGCGCTGACCAGAATCCGCAGCGGCCTTCACATCTCCCTGTTCTGCAACAGCCTGTTTTTGGCCGGAGGGCTGTTGGGAGTGCTGAGTCCGGGACTATCGGCCTTTCTGCACAACGCCCTGACCTCGGGCATAGCTTTGTCCGGGATACGCCCCTTTGCGGCGGTCGCGCGGCCTGGTGGCGACTCATGAAGAAAGATGGACCTGTGATCACAAGTTTCATTGACGGACGAGTGCGCATTCGGGCCAAGGCGTTGAAACATGCGGAAACCATGGCCATGGCGAAAAAGTTTGCGCAAACCAGGCAGGGTGTTCTGAAGGTCGAAGGCAACGTCGGAACCGGAAGTCTCCTTGTGCATTATGACCCCGCTGTCATTACGCGGGAAACACTGATCAGGACCGCGGAACTTCTGGAAGCGCAGTTCGCGGACGCATAGCGCGGATGGCGGGAGAAGATTGCGACGCGCCGCCTTGCCGGCCGACGCGCAAACTCCTTCCCTGCCGCAGCGGCATGGCGCATCGTGCCGTTCGACTACAATCGGCAGGGAAAAAGGGGATAGCTGTGGAAAATATCATTGTCGGTGCAATTGTTCTCGCCGCGGCCGCCTATGCTGTCTACCGTCTTTTCGTACGTCGCGACTGCGGCTGCGGCAGAGGGAGCGCTTGCGAAGGCGGCGTAAAACAGAACGGTCAATCCGGATCCGGAGGCTGCTGCTGCCTTTCGCCTGAGAACGACGGTTCCGGAGACGGTTCCAACCGTAGCTGAACGCGAAAAGTAATTTTTCAGGGAGCTGAGCATGATGGAACAGATGTCGTTACGCAGATTGGATGAAGGACAGGCGGCTGTCATATCTACAATTACCGCCGAAGGCGAAATGGGCCGGCGGATACGCGACATGGGGCTGGTGCCGGGAGTTTCGGTGCAGGTTGTGGGGCGCGCCCCGCTTCGAGACCCGGTCGCCCTGCGCCTTTTGGGTTTTACCCTCACCCTGCGCAACAGCGAAGCGGATTTTATCAAAGTGACCCAGTAAATCCCGGAAAATATCCGCTCTCATTCCGGGCGGCGGCGATAAAACAAGAGATCGCCTTTTTGTCGACATTTCAGCCCAAACGGCGGGAAAAACTGCCGTAAACGGGGAAAACGTATGCCAGCCGCACAAAATACCATTGCCATCGCAGGGAATCCAAATTCGGGCAAAACCACCGCCTTCAACCGCTATACGGGTTCGCGCCAGCATGTGGGCAACTACCCCGGAATTACAGTGGAGAAAAAAGCGGGCACTGCCCATGTGGACGGCAAGACCGTCACTCTGGTGGATTTACCGGGAACCTATTCCCTTACAGCCTATTCCCTGGAAGAGGTCGTGGCGCGCAAAGTGCTGGCCGAGGAACGGCCGGGCGCCGTTCTCGACGTTATCAACGCCTCCGTTCTCGAACGCAACCTGTATCTGACCCTGCAAATGCTGGAAATGGGAATCCCCGTGGTTCTGGCCCTGAACATGATGGACGAGGCACGGGATCAGGGCATTATTATTGATGAAAAGCGGCTGGAAGAGCTTATCGGGATCAAGGCCGTACCCACAGTCGCCCGTACCGGCGAAGGTCTGCCCAAGGCGCTTGCCGAAACGCTCAAGCTGGCGGAGGAGAAAAAAGGCCGCACCGCTCCCCTGGAAATTTCCTACGGACCGGAAATTGATGCGACCCTGAAGGAAATGACGCCCCTCGTCGAGGAGGCCGAACTCCTGACGCACAAATATCCCTCCCGCTGGGTGGCCTTGAAATACCTCGAACGCGACGAAGACATCATCAGCCAGGGCCGCGTCGCTTCAGCAACGACCAGCGCCGCCTTGGAAAAAATCACCGCCAGGCTGTCCGATCACATCAAAACCACCCTGCATTCCTATCCGGAGGCCCTGATCGCCGATTACCGGTACGGGTACATCTCGTCCCTTCTTCGCCAGGGGGTGCTCAAAGGCGTTGACGAAATGAAAAATCGCATCGCCTATTCGGACAAAATGGACAAGGTGCTTACCCACCGCATTCTGGGTCCCGTGATCATGATCGGCGTTCTTTACGCCATGTATTATCTGACCATTGAAATAGGCGATTACCCCCTTGGCTGGGTGGAAAACTTTTTTGAATGGCTGGATGGTGCTGTGGGAGCCACTCTGCCGGACGGACTGCTCAAATCCATGATCACCTCCGGCGTGATCGGCGGAGTCGGCGGCGTGCTTGGCTTTGTCCCCCTGATCGTCATCATGTTCATGCTCATCGCCTTCATGGAGGACTCGGGATACATGGCGAGGGTCGCGTATATGTGGGACAGGATCTTCCGCTTTTTCGGCCTGCATGGCGCGTCCATCATGCCCTTCATCATTTCCGGCGGCATCGCCGGCGGGTGCGCCGTGCCCGGCGTCATGGCCACGCGCACCCTGCGCAGCCCCAGAGAGCGTCTGGCTACCATCCTGACGGCCCCTTTCATGGCCTGCGGGGCCAAGATGCCGGTATTTCTGCTTTTTGTGGGCATATTTTTTGAAGAAGACAAGGCCCTGATCATGCTCCTGCTTTCCCTGACAGGTTGGGCAGTCGCCCTGCTGGTGGCGCGCCTGCTTCGTTCCACGCTGATCCGGGGGGCGTCCACGCCTTTTGTCATGGAACTGCCTCCCTACCGTCTGCCGACCCTCTCCGGCATGCTTATTCACACCTGGGAACGAGCCTGGCAGTATATAAAAAAGGCGGGCACCATCATCCTGGCCATCTCCATCCTGCTGTGGGCGGCCATGTCCTTCCCCTCACTGCCCGATGACGTGTCCGCGGGCTTTGCCGAAAAAAAGGCCTCCATTGAAGGGGAGCTTTCCGCCTTCCCTCACAGGAAGCTCTCGGACGAAATTGCCGGGATGGAGGAGGAACTGGACGGTCTTGGCGCTAATGATCCCAAGGCGGCGGAACTTCGAGCCAGGATTGACGAACTCACGGCGCAACGCGACGCCCTCCCCGCAGGGAAGCTCCAGGTGGAAATCGATGAGCTTACCGCGCAGAAGGATGCGTTGCCGAAAGATCCTGCGGCTGACAAACTGCGCGAGCAGGTGGCGAAGCTTTCCGAATCCCTTGAATGGCTGAAGCCGGAAGACGCCGGGGCCAAGGCCATGCAACGGCAACTGGACGAATTGAGCGAAGCCCTGGAAAAGACCCCTTCCGGCGCCATTGAGGCCGTCATCGGCCTGAAACAAAAGGAAAGGGATGCGCTGCCGGAAATCCGGCTTGAGGCGAAGATTACGGAAATAGAGAACGAAAAGGCCGCTCAGGCCCTGAGTCACTCCCTTGCGGGCAGGGTGGGCGCCGCCCTGGAAAGGATCACGGCGCCGGCCGGTTTTGACTGGCGGACCAACATCGCCCTTGTGGGCGGCATAGCCGCAAAAGAAGTGGTCATATCCACTCTGGGCACGGCCTATTCGCTCGGAGAAATCGGCGATGACGAGCATTCCCTGGCTGACCGCATCCGGGCGGACAGCCACTGGACCAAGGCCAATGCCGTCGCCCTGCTCCTGTTCACCCTTCTGTATTCTCCCTGCTTCGTCACCCTGGTTGTCATCAAGCAGGAATCAGGCTCATGGAAGTGGCTTTTCTTCAGTCTCGTCTTCAACCTCGCCCTTGCCTACAGCGTTGCCGTTGCCGCCTATCAGACGCTGGCCTAAGCGTGTTGTGGAAGCGATCTTATAATGTGTCACTTAAAACTGTGCATTCGCTTCGTTTTAAGTGACAAGATCGCTTCGCCGGAAAGCGTGGTTTCCGGCTTGCTCCGGCGGCTTCGCCGCCGCGCCGAGCTTATCCGCCCGGCGGCTAGTACGCTGTTCGATGTATGTTTTTATTAGTGTCACAGCGTACTAGTGCACTTTAACTTTGAGATTATATACGGTTTATTTTCAGGCCGCGCCCGCTCCGGCGCTTAACCGCGCAAATAAATTGCGCTTGCGCCTGCGCGGTGGGCGTCCGCCAGAGCCATTTCAAAGTGAAATTGCTCTATAATTGCTGCCGGTCCCCGGTTTTTCGGAACTGTCTTTTTCGAAACTTTACAAACCATCGGATTGTGCATAGGCTATTGCTGTCGGCCAAATCATCCGGCAACGACACATGCGTATAGTCCGTCAAAATCCATCGCAAACCTGGAGGCCTTATGAAACTTCTGACTTTGTTCCTTGCCATGTCTTTGGCCCTTGCGGGCTGCACGGTTACCAGCACTCAGGGCGCGCTTGACGCCGCGGGCGACGCCTACAAGGCCGCAGCCCTGACTGATGAGGAGGCCAGCCAGCTTGCCAAGGAACTCTCCGCGGCCATGGATGCCAAAAATCAGCGGAGTATCGCCAAACCCGGCAGCAAATATGACAAACGCCTCCAGTCCATTGTCGCTCCTGTGCGCAATGAGGGCGGCAAACAGCTCAATTTCAAAGTCTACATGACCCAGCAGGTCAACGCCTTCGCCATGGCTGACGGATCGATCCGCGTGTTCTCCGGACTGATGGACCTCATGGACGACAATGAGCTCCTATTCGTGATCGGACATGAGATCGGGCATGTGGTCGACGGAGACAGCGCCGATCAATTGCGTATGGCATATGCCACTTCAGCGGCGCGCAAGGGCGTGGCGTCCACGTCGGCCAAGGGCGGCGGAGCGGCCGATGCCGCCGTCCGCAGTCTGGCGCGCTCCGAACTGGGTGCATTGGCTGAACAGGTCATCAACGCCCAGTTCTCTCAATCACAGGAATCCGATGCCGACAAATACGGCCTGGACATCCTGAAAAAACTGAACAAGGACACGGGCACGTCCGTATCCGCCCTGCAGAAACTGGCCAAGCTCGGCGGAGGCAAAGGCAGCATCCTGTCCTCGCATCCCGACCCCGCCGACCGGGCAGAGAAAATGGAACGGCTGCGCTAGAGCAGTTTACGCTTGATTGTCGCTTAACGGCGAAGCAATTCGCCTGGCGACAATCAAGCATAGTGTTCCCCGGCGGCTTTCAACGCCGGGAGAGTTCGCGGGAAAGCAACAGCTTGTAAGCCGCCGGCACAATGAACATGGAGAGCGCGGCCGCGCTCACCATCCCGCCGAACATGGGCGCGGCTATCCTGGTCATTATCTCCGACCCCGTCCCGGCCCGCCAGAATATGGGCAGAAGCCCGGCGACGGTGGTGATCACCGTCATGGCCTTGGGCCGAACCCGCAGAACGGCTCCCTCATAAATGGCATCGTCTACTTTGGCACGCAACGCGGCCGGATCCGCGCCGGCAAGCTTCTCCCCGGTCCCCTCTTCCGGCAGGACGCCGTGCTCCCGCGCCGAATTCTTGAGGTAGATCAGCATGATCACCCCGAACTCCGCGGCCAGTCCGGCCAAAGCGATAAAACCCACCCCCGCGGCCACGGAAATCGCATAGCCCTGCAAATACATGAACCAGATGCCGCCGATCAGCGAAAAAGGCAGACAGCCCATGATCAGCAGGGTTTCCTTTACGTTTCTGAATTCCAGGTAAAGCATGATGAAGATGACTGCGAGAGTGGCCGGCACCATAAGGCGCAAGCGCGCCGCGGCCCGCTCCAGCATTTCGTACTGGCCGGTGAAAGCGATGCTTATGCCGGGAGGCAGGCTCAACTCCGCGCGGATGGACCTGGACAGGTCGCCGACTATGGACAAAGTGTCGCGCCCGCGCGCGTCAATATAGACCCAACTCGCCGGGCGGGCGTTTTCGCTCTTGATCATCGAGGGTCCGGGGAGCATCCGGATGTCCGCCACGTCCTCAAGCGTGATCTGCCGCCCGTCCGGGGCAAGGATGGGCAGGGTTTTAAGCGCGGCCGTACTTTCACGGTATACCCATGGATAACGCAGAGTTATCGGATAACGCGCCACCCCTTCCACCGTCTCCCCTATTACTTCCCCGCCTACGGCCGAGGATACGAAAAGCTGGACGTCCGCCACTCTCATGCCGTAACGGGCGGCTTTATCCCGGCGGACGGAGACGTCAAGGTAGCGGCCTCCGGACAAGGTCTCAGCCAGGGCCGAAGAAACGCCTGGCACTTTCTCCGCCAGTTTCTGCACGGCCAGGGCCGTCTCGTCGATTTTGGCCGCCTCGGTCCCGGAAACCCTGATGCCGATGGGGCTCTTCACTCCGGTGGAAACCATGTCGATGCGGCTGCGGATCGGCGGAGCCCAGAGGTTGGCCAGCCCCGGCAGACGCACGGTCTCGTCCAGGGCCTCGATTATCCCGTCTATGGTCATGCCGTCCCGCCATTCGCTTTCCGGCTTCAGGCGGATGGTCGTCTCCATCATCTCCACGGGAGCGGTGTCCGTGGCCGTTTCCGCACGGCCCGCCTTGCCGAACACCCGTTCCACCTCCGGAACGGTTTTGATCAGCCTGTCGGTTATCTGCAGCACCCGTCCCATTTCCTCCACGGAAATTCCCGGCAGGGTGGAAGGCATGTACAAAAGGTCCCCTTCGTCCATGCGCGGCAGAAACTCCCCTCCCAACCGCGCCAAAGGCCAGAAGGAAGAGCAGAACAGGAGCAGGGCCAAAAGCAGCGCCGACTTCGGATGCCCCAGCACGGCCCGGATTACCGGGGAATAGGCGCGGATGAGAAAACGGTTGATCACGTTCCCGTCTTCGGAAGGAATCCTGCCCCGCACCCAGAGATCGGCCAGCACCGGAATCACGACCACGGACAAAATCGCCGCGCCGCCCATGGCATAGAGCTTGGTCAGGGCCAGAGGACGAAAAAGCCTGCCTTCCTCACCCTGCAAGGCGAAAACGGGAATGAAGGACAAGGTGATCACCAAAAGACTCATGAACAGGGCCGGGCCGACCTCTCCCGCCGCCCGGATCACCAACTCCCGCCGCTCCTTCCCCTCCGGCCTGACGCCGTGGGTTTTCTCCCATTGCTCAAGCTTGCGGTGGGTGTTCTCCACGATGACCACGGAGGCGTCCACCATAGCCCCCACGGCTATGGCTATGCCTCCCAGGGACATAATGTTGGCGCTCACTCCCTGGTAGTACATGATGATAAAGGAGATAAACAGGGCCAGAGGCAGGGAGAAGACAGCGACCAGGGCCGATCTCAGATGCAGGAGAAAAACCGCGCAGACGACGGCAACCACTATGAATTCCTCAAGCAGATTCCGGCTCAGGTTGTCCACAGCCCGGTCGATGAGAGCGGAACGGTCGTAGACGGATACTATTTCCACCCCTTCCGGCAGGCTGGGGCGCAGGGACTCCAGCTTTTCCCGGACCGCGCTTATGGCGGTGCGGGCGTTTTTTCCGGAGCGGATCAGCACAATGCCTCCGGCCACCTCCCCTTCCCCGTCCAACTCGACAACTCCGCGCCGCATTTCCGGCCCCAGGGTGATGTTCGCCACGTCCCGCAGATAGACGGGGGTCCCGCGCGGCGAAGTTTTGAGCAGGATATTGCGAAAATCCTCCAGGCCTTGCAGATAACCACCCGCCCGGACCATGTACTCGGATTCGGCCTGCTCGACGAGCGAACCTCCGGCCTCCTGGTTTGAAGCGCGCACCGCGCTCATGACCTCCTCAAGCTGAATACCGTAGCGGGTCAGCTTCACCGGATCCGCGACTATCCGGTATTCCTTGACCGCTCCGCCCACGGAGGCGACCTCGGCGATGTCCGGGAGAGAAGACAGTTCAAACTTCAAGAGCCAGTCCTGGATGGAGCGCAAATCCGCAAGATCGTGCCGCCCGCTCCGATCCACAAGGGCATATTCAAAAATCCAGCCTATGCCGGTGGCGTCAGGACCCAAAGACGGAGCAACCCCGGCAGGAAGCCTTCCCTGCACCTGACTCAGATATTCCAGAACCCGGCTGCGCGCCCAGTACAGGTCCACCCCGTCCTCGAAAATTATATAGACATAGGAATCCCCGAACATGGAGAACCCGCGCACGGTCTTGGCCCCGGGCACGGAAAGCATGGCCGTGGTCAACGGATAGGTGATCTGGTTCTCGACCAGTTGCGGCGCCTTGCCGGGAAAGGAAGTCCGTATGATTACCTGGGTGTCCGACAAATCCGGCAGGGCGTCCACCGGGGTGTTGCGTATCGCCCAGACGCCCCAGACGCTTAAAAGAGCGGCGCAAACAAACACAAAAAAACGGCCTTCCACGCATGCTCTTATCAGACGGGCAATCATTATCCGCCTCCGGCGGCAGGCCCGTCATCCCGGCGCATCCGGTCCAGCGCCCCGCGCAAATTCGCTTCGGAATCAACCAGGAAAAGCCCGCGCATGACAATTTCTTCACCCTCGCCAAGCCCGGATTCCACGGCGGTCATATCGCCGGACTCGCCGCGAATCCGGATGCGGCGCGGCGCAAAGCCGCCGTCTTCGGTACGGACGATCACCCTCTGCTCGTCTCCCAGGTCTATGACCGCGAAAGTGGGAATAAGCAGACTTTCCTCGTCCGAACCGCGCAAGCGTATGGCGGCCGTCATGCCCGGCCGCAGCAGCCCTTCGGAGTTATCCAGGCTTATGCGCAAAGGAACGGTGCGCGTTTCCATGTCCGCCCTGGGCAGCAGGGTGAAGGAATCGGCGTAAAAGACCCGACCCGGATAAGCCGGAACGGATATTCTTATCCTCCCCCGTCCGACCATGGGCAGATACCGCTCCGGGACATCGGCCATGATCCAGATCGGGTTCGTTCCCTGGATGGTGGCGATAGTCATGTCCTTGCCGACGTTCATGCCCGGGTATACGTCAAAGGAAGTAATCACCCCGTCAATGGGGGAAAGCAGGCTCATCCGGGTCTGGACCGTCCCGTCCGCATCCACGGCTTTCAGCATCTCCTCCGGCATGCCGGAAAGCCGCAGCCGCTCCCGCACTCCCTGTATTATGCGGACGTCTGCCTTCTGACTTTTCAGAAGCAGGTATTCGCTCTGGTCCGAAGCCCACCCCGGAACGGTGATGTCAGCCAGTTCCTGTCCGGCCCGCACCACGTCTCCCACCGCCAGGAAGTAATGCTTTTCCACAAACCCCTCGGCCCTCGGCTGAACCTTGGCCAGCCGATAGTCGTTGAACTCGATGTTGGCCGGTATCTCCTTGTTGAAAGACAAACGCCCGCGCTCCACCCTGACCGTGCTCACGGCGAGGTTCTCCGTCTGCGCCGGGTCGATGCGGATGCCCGCCCCTTCTCCGGCCTCGGCGTAACGGGGTATAAGCTGCATGTCCATGAAGGGCGATTTGCCCGGCTTGTCAAAATGGGTGGCGGGATACATGGGGTCATACCAGTAGAGAACCTTGCGTTCGCCTGTTTCTTCGGCAGAGGCGCGCTCCGCTCCGGCAAGCGCCCGCCCGTCCGCCTCCGGTTTACCGGCGCGGGGCAGGAAATAGCCGGCGGCAAAGGCCGCGCCCGCCAGGACCGCAAGGCCGAATATTCTTTTTACAGACATAATTAGCTCTCTTTGTAATATTTTTCCGCCAAATCCGCCGGGTATCCCATTTCCGGACATAAGGATTTGCGAACAAATCCTTGCCGAGCAGTCCAATTTTTCAAAGTTGAACTGCTCTAACGCGTCTTTTCAACGTCCACGACGACGTAGTCCCCACCAGCCGCGCGAAAATCAAAGCGCACCGCCTGACCCTTGGCAAGCCCTTCAAGCAGATCGGGCGATTCCACGGCAAATCCCATGCTCATGGCCGGCCATTTCAGTTCCGGCACGGGGGCGTGCCGGATGGTCACCCTGCCCGCCTCCGGCTCTACGGCCTCGATAACCCCTGTGGCCGTATAGACCTTGCCGGACTCCGCCCGCCCCGCCGTATGGCTGCCCTGGCCCGCGCCGTGCCCGGAGTGATCGTGGCTTGCGGCCGGAGCGTTTCCGGGGAAAGCGGCGACAATAAAAAGAAGGGTCAGGATTGAAAGAAGCTGTCTGTTCATTTTTTCCTCGTCAGGGTTGTAGTGTTGTTTGCTCCACGTTTGTTTTTAGAACATCGGCGGCATCGGATCATGCGGCCTCAGCCGCGCGTCCCCCCGCCCAAGGCTTTGTAAAGCCTTATCTCGTTAAGCAACTGGTCCCGCCTTATGCCCAGCAGGTCCTGTTCCGCCTGGTAGAGGCCGCGCTGCGCGTCCAGCACCTCAAGGTAGCTGACGGCGCCGTTGACGTAGCGGTTCATCGCCAGGTTGAGCACCGTGCGTTGCGAGGCCAGATAGCGTTCCTGGGCCTTGTACTGCCGGGAGTATGACGCCCTGCTCCGCAAGGCGTCCGCCGCTTCGGTAAATGCGGTCTGCACCGCCTTTTCGTAGCGGGCTACGGAACTTTCCCTGCGGACCTCGGCCAAATCCAGCCCGGCCATCAGGCTTCCGCCGGAAAAAATCGGCAGGGTGACGCGGGGAAGGAAAAACCAGGCGGCGTTGGGGCCCGCGATCAGCCTGTTCAGTTCCTCGCTCATATAGCCAAGGTTGCCGGTCAGGTTTATGGAAGGGAAAAAGGCGGCCCGGGCCGCGCCGATGTCGGCGTTCGCCTCAAGCAGCGCGTGCTCGGCTTCCTGCACGTCCGGACGCTCAAGCAGGACGGCGGAAGGCATGTCAGAAGGCAGAGCGGCCAGGGCCTGCCCGCGTAAGGGAACGGGGACGGGCAGTTCATGGGCGGCAAAGCTGCCGATCAGCAGACGCAGGGCGTTGCCGGCCTGAATGACCTGTCTTTCCCGCTCCGCAACCGCCGCCGAGGCGAACTCCACCATGCTGCGCGCCTGCTCGAGATCGAGCAGGGACGACTGGCCGGATTGCACGCGCTTCTCGACAAAGGCATAGGATTTGCGCCAACTGGCAAGATTGTCGCGGGCCAACTGCAACTGTTCCACAGCCAATCGCTCGTTCAGGTAACTCTCCGCCACCTGGGCAATCAGGCTTATGCGCACGGTCTTTTCCGCCTCCACCGTGGCCAGATAGGACTGCAAGGCCGCTTCGGACATATTTTTCACGCGCCCGAAGAAATCCAGTTCAAAGGACGGCATCAGGCCCACTTCCAGTACCTCCGCATGCCTGCCCTCCACCTGTCCGGAATATTCGCCCGTCCCCGCAGCCTCAAGCCGGGGAAAACGCTCGGCCCTCCGAATTGCGTAACGCGCCCTCGCCTCCTCAACGGCCAGTACGGCCAGACGCGCGTCCCGGTTATGGCGCAGGCTTAAGGCTATCAGTTCCCTCAGGCGCGCATCCCGAAAAAATTCGCTCCAACCCAAACGCGCGGCGATGGCGGCATTTTTCTGATCCCCTTGCGGCGCATTCTCCGTTTCTCCTCCGGTTCCGGCGCTTATACGGTCTGGGACCGGGGCTTCCGGACGCGTGTAGGCCGGAGCCAAGGAGCAGGCGGGGAAAAACGCCGTCAGGAGGCAAAAAATGACCGGCACTAAGGAAATGTTTCGCATAACCGCCCGTAGATATA
>JAITRF010000084.1 GCA_031288535.1 Desulfovibrio sp.
GCATAATCCACATCGGAATCGACGAGCGCCTGCACGTTGCCCGCGCCGACGCCCAGAGCCGGCTTGCCGCTGCTGTAGACGGAACGGACCATATCCATGCCGCCGGTGGCGATGACCACGTCCACGGTCTTGGTCAATATCTTTGTAAGCTCAAGATCGGGAATCTCCAGAACCTGGATCACGTTTTCCGGAGCCCCGAGTTTTTTCAGTTCGGCGACCATGTACTCGACGGTTTTGCAGCCGCATTTAAGGGCTTTCGGATGTAGAGCGAAAATAATCGGATTGCGGCCCTTGATGGCGAACATGGCATTGGACATGACGGTCACGATGGGGTTTGTCATCGGGGTGACGGCCCCGACGACGCCGACCGGGCTTGCCACTTTGGCGATGCCGGCGGTTTCGTCGCGTTCGATGATGCCAACGGATTTCTTGTCGCGCAACGACCACCAGATCACTTTGGCCTTGTTTCTGTTTTTGCTGACTTTGTCCTCATAGACGCCGATTTTGCTTTCATCCACCGCGTCTTTGGCGAGTTCCTCCGCATTGTCGAAGACGGCCTTGGCGCAAGCTTTGACCAGCGCGTCCACCTGTTTTTGCGTATATGGCTCAAGAGCGGCGAGAGCCTTGCGTGCCTTCGCCATTTTGGCGTCTATATACGCCTGGAATTCCGCAGTTTGAGCGGGTTTTTCCCCCGATGTCGGCATTTTCTTTTCAGGCATGGGATATTCCTTCCTGTCGCCGGACAGGCGATAAAGGGTTGTTGTTAGTTTTTTCAACGGCTTTGCCTGTTTCGCAAAGATCAGGCGTAAAGCATTCGAGTCTGCTTGAATGCGAATGAGCGTGAGAATGCCAAACTTGTGCGTAGAGTGTCAACAGCCTATTCGATACACTTATGCGGATGATATAGCGGAGGTGTAAAATCGTACGGCATCAGCCGTGAGTCATCAAGGTAAGCATGCGGTAGACGATTTGGGCGTCCTTCTCGTTCAGTTTCGGGGCCATGCGGATGATTTCGGCCACAAGTTCATCCTTTGTCCGCTCATGGCCATTAGGAATTTGCAGGCAAACCCTTGCAGAGCGTTTTATACATTTTCATTGGCGGAAGGAATTGCAGGAGGACGCGCGGTTTTGACAGTGCGTGAAGCGGGCGGACCAGTCCGGTTCTCGCCGGAGGCGGGCGCGACGGCGTCCGCCTCCGGCGAGGCGTATTAAGAGAACCCCACCCCAGGGTCTCGGTCTAGCCCATAAGGGACAGAGCTATCTGCGGCAGGGAGTTTGCCTGCGAAAGCATGGCCACTGCCGCCTGGGTGAGAATTTGGTTGCGCACGAATTCCGTCATTTCCAAAGATACGTCCACGTCCGAGATACGCGATTCCGCGGCTTGCAGGTTTTCGGCCTGGACCTGAAGGTTGCTGATCGTGTTTTCCAGGCGGTTTTGCATGGCGCCCAAGTTCGCCCGAATCTTGTCCTTGGAGGTGATGGCGTCCTTGATGCCTTCCAGAGCGGCTTGGGCCCGCGACTGGGTGGAGACGGTATAGGCATCGTTTGTTGTCGGGCCTTCGTTGCCTACTCCCAGAGCGGAGGCCGTGGCGTTGCCGATCTTGATGTAGTAGTAGTCTTCGGAGCAATCGTTTTCCGGCCCGAAGTGTACCTTCAGCTTGCCCTTGGAAACCAGGCCGCTGCCGTCGTGATCCTCAGAGGAGAGGTTGCCGTTCAGCAGGTGCACTCCGTTAAAGTCCGTGGAGCTGGCGATACGGGTGATTTCCGAGGCCATGGCCTGGTACTCGGATTCGATCATCAGGCGCTGGTCGGAGCTGTAGGTGCCGGTGGCGGCCTGTTCGGCCAGCTCTTTCATGCGGATCAGCTTTTCGTCTATGACGCCCAGCGCTCCGTCCGCTGTCTGGATCAGGGAAATGGCGTCGTTGGCGTTGCGCACGCCCTGGTTCATGGCCGCAATTTCCGCGCGCATAAGCTCGCGAATGGCGAGACCCGCGGCGTCGTCCGCTGCGGAAGTGACGCGCAATCCCGAAGACAGACGGTTTACCGAGGTGGAGAGGTTGTTGTAAGCAGTTCCGAGGTTCCTGGCGGCGGACATCGCCATCATGTTGTGGTTGATAACAAGGCTCATAATATTCCTCCTTGAATATTACGTGGTTCAAGCGGGTAATCTTTGCCGCTTCCATGCGGCTGTTCCGCTCACGCGCTACGCTGTTTTACGGCGGCCCGGAGAAGCTGAAATTTTTTTCCGCGCCGGGCCGCCATGCCCATGCCCCTGAGAGCGCACAGATTATTTCTCAAGGGGAGTTCCCACACCGGGAACCGCAAACGGACAGGAGCCGTATTCCATGCCGTTGCCATCCTGCTTATCGGTTCCCGGCGCCAAGCCTTTAGGCCGGGGGGAATTTTTTTTCCGGCGCCTTCCCCCCGTTCCAGCTCTGTAAAATGTGTTCATAAATGTCGTCCGTCTCTTCCGGGCGGAAAAAGACGATTTCCCTGTCCGCCTTAAACCAGGTGATCTGGCGTTTGGCATAAGCCCGGGAATTTTTCAGCCACAGGGCGCGGCATTCGGCAAGGCTCAACCCCCCGCGCAGAAAAAGAAAAATTTCCGCGCAGCCGATGCCGGACCACCCTGGAGCTTTCGGGTCCGGACAACGTTTCAGGGCGGCTTCGGCTTCTTCCAAGGCGCCTTTTTCCAACATCTCTTCGATGCGGAGCGCAAGGCGCCTTTCCAGTTCCGGCAGGGGCAGGGAAAAGCCTATTTTCAGAACCCGGTAGGGTCCCGGGCGGCGCGGTTTGGCGTGCCACCAGGAAAAGGTCCGCCCCGTGGCCTCGAAAACCTCAAGCGCCCTGCACACGCGTTGCCGGTCTTTCGGGTGGATCTTCGCGGCGTACCCGGGATCGATTTCGGCAAGCCGCGCGTGAAAGGTTTCGCTTCCCTCAAGGCGGCAGCGTTCACGCAAGCACCGGGAGATTTCCTCGGGAACTTCCGGTATCGGGGCCAGACCATCGATCAGAGACCGGAAATAAAGCCCGGTCCCGCCCACGGCCATCGGCAGTCTGCCTCCGGCCTCCTCCCGCGCTACGGCGGCCCGCGCCAGCCTGGAATATTCCCCGGCCCCGAGCTTTTTCTCCGTGGGCAGAAAGCCATAGAGCAGATGAGGACAGATATCTTTTTCCTCCGCCGTGGGTTGGGCGGTGATAATGGGAAAATCTCTGTAGACCTGGCGGGAATCGGCGTTTATCAGGCTTAGGGGGAGCATCCGGGCCAGGGTGAGTGCGGCTGCGCTTTTGCCGCAGCCCGTCGGACCAAGCAGGCAGGGCAGAAAGACGGGAGACTCGCTCACCATGCTGCCTTGGGCGGGATTTCTTCTTTGGGGATCAGGGCGTAGTCCCGGATGAGTTTTAGGGCGGTTTCCTTCTGGTGGTCCATAATCCGTTCCAGGTCTTCGCTTTCACCAGGCAAGGTCAGGCCGAAGGCGGCAAGTTTCTGGCGCAGGGCGGGGTTTTTCAGGACCTTCGCCGCCTCCGCGCGGCTTTTTTCCCGGATCGCCTCCGGGGTCGAGGCCGGCAGGGCCAGACAGAGCCAGACGAGGTTTTGCACGGCGCAGCCTGATTCAAGAAAGGTCGGGACATTGGGCAGGGCCGGGCTGCGTTTGGCCGCGGCGACCGCCAGGGGCCGCAGACCGGGCATCTCACGCAAAGGGTAGGCCGGGCCCCAGCAGGCGGCTGCCGGTCCGCTTTTTGCCGATTCAGCGCTTTCCGCCGCGCCCAGAAGAGGCAGATAGCCGATTCTGAGGCCGGTGGCCCGGCCGAGTTGCAGGCTCGCCAAGTGTTGATCCGTGAAGCGTCCCGTTCCTGCCACGTCAAGGCGTTTGCCCCTGAGGACAGTTTCTCTCCTGGCCCAGGCCAGAAAATCCTCAAGAGTGCGCAAGGGGCTTCGTTCGTCCACCCAAAGGGCGTTGGGGATGGCGCCGATGACGGCAAACGGGTAAATTTCCCCGGCATCGTACAGGCGATCCCAGCCTGCCGACATAAGGAAAAAGGCCGGCAGGGAGACGGCCGCCATGGAGCAGCTGTCGCCTTTGCTGTCCTGCAGGGCGCTTATGGCGTAGCTTCCGCCGCGTCCGGGACGCACGGCCGGCTTTATGCGCAGAAAGATTTCTTCCTTGAAGGCGGCGTCAAGCAGGCCGTATATCCTGTACAGGGGACTCTCCGCCCGTTCCGGCACGAAAAGCGTCACTTCCCCCGCCGGGCAGGCCGCTCCGGCCGGGCAGGCCGCCCTGACAAGGAGAAACGCGGACAAAAAAAGACAGAGGCGCAGACGGGAGCGGGCAGTTTTTTCAGCCCCCGCCCCTCCCGGCCAGAGTGAAAAGTTCAGCGGCATTTTTTATCTCCACGACGCGCCAGACACCATCCCGGCGTTCCAGTTCCAGAAGCAGTGGCAAAGCTCCGGCTTGCGGGTCAATGAATCGTCCTGTGACCACGGCCTTGTCCCCGGCCTCGGACACGATTTTTCCGGGGACGATTTCCCTGCGTCCGCGCGGTATGTTTTTCAGATAGGAGGCAAAGCCCCTGCCGCCCGGAGCGGGGTTTTCCCGTCCGGCGAACCAGCCGCTGTTGATGCCGGCGGCCAGGAAACTTTTTATCTCCGAATGCAACAGTTGCCGTATGAGCTTGTCCTGGCCGCCATCGCTAACTGTGCCGGCCAGCGAGACGATCAGTGCGGCGGGCCCTTCCAGTCGTCCTTCGACGGAGGCCTTGCGCATGGCGCTGAGCAGCGCGGTCGCGGCTTTGTCTGTGATCGCGCCCAAATCCACGGCGCTGTTGAAAAGGCCGGAATCGCAAGTGTCGATGCCTTCCTGGGCTCTGGCGAGGGCTGAGAGCGGACCTGCGGCCCCGGCCGGAGCCGCCCCGGAAACGCAAAGGCCGGACAGGAGAAAAAGAAGGATTATTCCAATACCGGACAAAAATTGCTTCAATTTTTGTCCGGTATTGGAATTGCGTCTGCCGGGGAAGGCGCCAAAACCGCAGGTTTTGTATTGCCGCAAGGCGGACTTGTTTCTCCGGCAAGCGACAAGCTTAAGCGCAAAATGCTCTAACATGAGTTTTCCTGTCCTTTGTCGGCATCAAGGCGGGATGAGGCGATTTTACCGGCTTTGACGGCATCCAGGCGGATTTGTCGCAAGAGTTCGTCCGCACCGGGGAACTTGCGTTCATCGCGCAGGCGTTCGATAAAATGCACGCGCATGGGTGATCCGTAGATATCGGCGTCAAAATCGAGCAGATGCGTTTCAAGACGCAAGGCGTTGCCGCCGAAAGTCGGATTTGTGCCCACATTGGCGACCCCTTTTATGGCATTGACAAACGTGTTTCCCAGAGCGGCGGGGGAGGGATTTATTTCCGCCAGCACCGCGTACACCCCTTTTTTGGGAAGGAGGATATTTTCTTCCAGGCGCAGATTGGCGGTGGGAAACCCGAGCAGGCTCCCCCCGCGGCGCTCGCCTGATTCCACCGTGCCCTGCACGAAATAATGGCGCCCGAGCAGAAAGGCGCCTTCGCGGACCTTGCCGGCGAGCAGCGCTTCCCGGACGAGCGTCGAACTGACTATCTTTTTGCCCAGGCGCAAGGCGGGCGTTTCTTCAATCCCGAAGCCGAGTTCTTTGCCCATATCCGCAAGCAGGGAGGCGTTCCCCCGGCGTCCCCTGCCGAAGGCGTAGTCATATCCGAGCACCAGGCAGCGGGCGCGCAGCGATTCACAAAGGATGACGCGGACGAAATCTTCTGCTTCCATGGCGGCCGTGGCGGGTGTGAAGGGCAGGGTGAGGGTGAGGTCCAGACCGAGATCGTCCAGGTATTCGAGCTTGTTTTGCAGGGTCAGCAGCTGGGCTGGGGCGGCGTCTCCCTTGAGCACGCGCACCGGGTGGGGATCAAAGGTGACGGCTATGGAGGGGACGCCTTTTTCTCTTGCCAGGGAGACGGTTCTGCTGATGAGCGCCTGGTGGCCGGGATGCACGCCGTCGAAATTGCCCAGAGTGAGAACCGTGCCTCGGATCAAGTCCTGGGGGGAAAGGGGCAGTGTCTTCGGATCCGTGGAGAGAAACACGGCTACACCTGTCCCCAGATTAGGCGCAGGACAAGGAATGCGGCCGCTCCCACGCAGGCGGAGGCGGGTATGGTGAGCAGCCAGGCGAAGAGCAGGTTGCCGGCCATGCCCCAGCGCACGGCAGAGAGTCGCCGGGTGGAGCCGACCCCGAAAATGCAGGCGGTTATGGTATGCGTGGTGCTGACCGGAGCCCCGACCAGGGATGCGCAGCCGATTACCGCGGCGGCGGAAAGTTCGGCGGCGCATCCGTGTACCGGCTCAAGCTTGAAAATTTTATGCCCCATGGTTTTCACGATTCGCCATCCGCCCATAAGGGTCCCGGCGGACATGGCCATGGCACAGGACAGCTTTACCCACAACGGTATGCGGAAGGTTTCGACTTCGCCGAAAATGAGCAAGGCCAGGCTGATCACCCCCATGGTCTTCTGTGCGTCGTTGAAGCCGTGGCTGAGCGCCATGGAAGCGCAGGAGAGAATCTGTGCCCGGCTGAAGACGCGCGCGACAAAGGCCCGATGAATGCGGAAAAATATGAGCCCGATCAGGCTCATCAGGAAAAAGCCCATGCAGAAGCCGGCCAGGGGGGAAAGAAACAGGGGCACAAGCACTTTGCTGAAGACGGACATGAGGTTTATCGCCTGCGAACCCGCCTGGGCCAGGGTAGAACCGATCAGCCCGCCGATCAGGGCGTGGGAGGAGGAGGAAGGGATGCCGAAATACCAGGTGATCGAATTCCAGGCTATGGCCCCGATCAGGGCGCCGAGAACCAGGATGCGGCTTCCGCTTATGACTTCCGGGCGTACTATGCCGTTGCCGAGGGTATTGGCCACCTCCTCGCCGAGCAGCGCGCCGAGCAGGTTGAGTGAGGCGGCGAGGGCTACGGCCGCGCGCGGCGTGAGAACGCGCGTCGAGACCGCCGGGGCGATGGCGTTCGCGCAGTCGTGCGCCCCGTTGGTAAAATCGAAAACCAGCGCCGCCGCTATAATCAGCACAAGCAGAAGCGGGACCTCAAACATTTTTCAGAACCGCTTCGTCTATGGTTTCGGCCAGGGCCACGACCCGATTCATGGCCGTTTCCATCCGATCGTAAATCTGGTTCCATTTCATTATGCCGAGGAGGGCTTCCGGGCTCGGTTCAGGCAGATCGTGCAGTTCCACAAGGCACATGCTGAGCAGCATTTCGCTTTCGTTGCGCAGGGTGCGGAAGGCCCTGGTTTCGTGGGTGTCCCGGTTCTCGGAGAGTCCGGTGAGCATGGAGCGGGTGAACCGGCACATTTCCTTCAAGACGGTTCCAAGTTTGAGCATGGGAAAAGGCATGCTGGGAAATTCGAAAATATACAGGCGGTTTGCCATGTTGAAAAGCTGATCCGTGACTTCTTCCTGCATTTTGGTGATGCGCAGTATGTCCTCCCGGTCTATGGGAGTGATGAAGGTCCGGGAAAGGTAACGGGTGATGCGGGCGTGTATCTTGTCGGCTTCCGCCTCCAGAACGGATATTTCCAGGTGCGCCTTTTCCGTCATCGCCGGTTCGGAGATGATCGTGTTCAGAGCCTCGGCGGAAGCGCAGAGTTTTTCGTTTTGAGTAAGCAGGAGCTCAAAAAAGGGCGCTCCCTGCGGGAGAAGAGATTTGAACACCGGGTGCCTTGCTCCAGTTTTTTTACCATAATGCATTTTATTCGAATTCCGGA
The DNA here is from genome assembly GCA_031288535.1 of Desulfovibrio sp. GTDB lineage: Bacteria > Desulfobacterota > Desulfovibrionia > Desulfovibrionales > Desulfovibrionaceae > Frigididesulfovibrio. The sequence goes on from JAITRF010000084.1 coordinate 7,789, forward strand.
TAAAATATTCAATTTTATCCGGAGAGCCGCAGGCGGGCTTTGCCAGCCGCCAGGCAAGCGTCTCGAGTGCAGACGCCATAAGGCCGTAAGCGGCCTTGCTCTATTCGCGCAAGACCTTTTGCGTGCTCTCGTCTATTTCCCTCATGTTGGAATAGGATTTCGCTATCTCCGAGCCGATGCCTTTTACCATGTCGGAGATGTCCAGGAGGGAGGCTTTGGCGTCGTTTGAGGCCTTGACGATTTTTGCCGTGGCCCCTTGCGTGTCCCCGGCGAGGGAACGTACCGCTTCGGCCACCACGGCGAAGGATTTGCCGTATTCTCCGGCCCGCGCGGCTTCAATGGAGGCATTGAGTGAAATCATGTGGATGTTGCGGGCGATGTTGTCTATGTCCTTTCCCAAGCCGTCGTATACGGCGATCATCTTGTCCACGCCGGAAATATCGGCGACGATTTTTTCCGAAAGGTCTTTTATGTCGGCCAGTTCCTGCTGTATCATTTGGAGCGCTCTGGCGTTTCCCGTCTGCCATTCAAGCACGGCCTTGTGTTTGCGAACTGTGGCGGCGTGGGCCGTTTGGATGCAGTTGAGAGGGGAATTTATCTTTTTGGCTATTTTCAGGGCCATGCCGCGGCAGGTTTCCGAACCGCAGGCTCCGCAGTTGAAATTGCGCGAGACCGGGTCGGTTTTGCCCATCAGATCGAAAGCCGCCTCGATGTCTTCTTCCGGGACGCGTATGCGGCTTGCCTGCCTTGGATGGTAATGCCTGGTGAAATCCGAAAGGCGCAAGGTCCTGTCAAATTCTCCGAGCAGTTCCTCAAAGTGGTCCGGGGCGTGTTCCCTGATCGTCTTGCGGCGTTCCCTGTCCAGGGAGGCGGTTGTCGAAAACGGGTTGCGCCTTTGCGCGCATCCGGTGCCCATATTACAGCCCTGCAGGCAGTTCAGCGCATCGAAGACATCCGGCAGATCGTCTTTGTCGGCTTTGGCATATTCGTTGAGCGCCTTGTACACTGCGTCCGGGCCTTCGCTTTTTTCGACGCGCAGGTTTTTCTCCGTAAAGAGTTCCATATTTTTTTCGAGCCCGCCCGGTATGGGGTAGAGGGCAGCCAAGCCGGAATCCGGATCGTCAAAGTCCCCTTTTGTCTCCGGCAGAACTATGCCGTGTTTTTTTATATATTCCTCAAGCTTGGCGAAGGTCACGTTGTATGAAACTATGCCGCCGGTTTCGGCGAATTCGCAGGATTTGGCGATACAGGGAGATATGGCCGCCAGCCTGTCGCTTATGCCCTGGCGCTTGCGCATGTAGATGGCGGTGCAGAGCATGGGGGAGTGGATTGGGGCCAGGCGGGAGAGCATGTCGTTGCGATGCATGAGGATGTAATCGACGATGGCCGGGCAGGGCTGGGCGATTAGCGAGCCCGGCCTGTTTTTCTGTATGAAGCGTATGTAGGCCCAGGCGCAGATGGCGGCGCCGATGGACACATCGTATATTTTGCGGACGTTTTTACTCCTGAGCCAGGCCAGGATGTTGGGCAGGCGGTCCAGGCCGGCGTGCGCGGCCGGAGAGCAGAAGGCCGATATGGGCGTCCCGTGTTCCAGGTCTTCAAAAAAACGTTCCGTGTCGTCGAGGTATGAGCGGGAGTCGTGCGGGCAGGCTTCTACACAGGCGCCGCAACTGATGCATTTGGCGGCCTCTATTCGCACCTTGGCCTTGCCGGCCTCGACATAGGCGACGTTGGCTTCCTCAATGGGGCAGCAACTGATGCAACGGTTGCAGCCCGTGCATTTTTCCGGATTGGTGGTAATAGGTAGTCGCATAAGGAAATTTTCTGCAGGCGCGAGGTTTCATCGTTCAGCCAGGGCCTTTGCGATTCTGCGCAGGCCGTCCTGCAAGGTCGCGCGCGGACAGGCGACATTGAGGCGCATGAAGCTTTCCCCACCTTTACCGAAGCTTGAGCCGGAGTTCAGGGCCACATGTGCTTTTTCAAGGAAAAATCTGATCAGATCCGGTTGGGTCAGCTTCATTTTTTTGCAGTCGATCCAGAGCAGAAAAGTGCCTTCAGGCATCCGGGCCGAAAGTTGCTCCGTGGCGGAGGAAATGGAGTCCACCGCCAGACGCATGTTGGCCTCAAGATAGGGCACAAGCTGATCCGCGTAGTCGGCGCAGTGCGTGTAAGCGGCAATGACCCCGGCTATGCCCAGAGAGCAGCGTCCGACATTGCAGCGCGCGATTTCCGAGGCAAAAGACTGGCGCAGGCGCGGATTGGAGGCGATGATCGCGGCGGAACGCAGGTCGGCGAGGTTGAAGGTCTTGCTGGCATTCATCCCGACCATGGTTATGGAGGCCAGTTCCGGGGAAAGGGTGGGAAAACAAACGTGTTTGCCCTTGAACACTATGTCCGCGTGTATTTCATCGGAAAAAATTATTACGTTGTAGCTCAGGCAGAGTTCGCCGATCCGTTCCAGTTCCCGGCGCGAGAACACTCGGCCCGTGGGGTTGTGGGGGTTGCACAAAAGCAGAAGCTTGGTGTCGGGGTGGGCGAGCCTGGCTTCCAGGTCGGCGAAATCTATGGAGTAGCCGTTACCCCTGTCGCGCAGAACGCTTTGCTCGGGCAGACGTCCGTTCAGATAGCAGAGATTGATGAAGGGAGGGTAGATCGGGCTTAGCATGGCCACCCGACCTCCGGGCTTGCTGAAGGCGCGGATGCAGATGGCAAGCGACGCTCCCAGTGAGGGCGCCCAGAGAACCCAGTCCGGGTCGGCTTCCCATCCGTAGCGTGAGGCCGCCCAGTGCGCGTAGGCGCGCTCAAAGGCCCCGTCCGAAACCGTATAGCCGAAAAGACCTCTGCGTGCCGTCTCAATGATGGCCTGAGCGACCGGTTCCGGGCTTTTGAAGTCGCTGTCCGCCACCCACATGGGCAGGACGTCGGCGGGATAGGTGTCCCATTTTTCGCTGCGCGTGCCGCGCCGTTCAATTATTTCGTCAAAGTCGTGCCGCAAGCTCGTCGTCCTTTGTTGTCCATTCGTCCGCCGCGCGCTTTTCTCCTTTTCCCCGCAACCTTGCGGTACGGGAGGCAGCGCTTCCTCCTTATGGCACTTGCGGCTTTAAAAGCCAAGGAAAATATGTTATAGAAATACCAATGAAATATGTTATATAAATGCCTCTTTCCACGATTTCCCGGCGGGTTTCCATGTCGGATACGCTTCTTTCCGTCCCTGCGCGCGCGCGCGTCATGTTTCGTTGCGAAAGCAACCGGAAGCGTCTTTACGTCGGAGCGTCGTTTGCCGTGGGTTTGAGCCTGCGCGAGGAGCTTTTGTCGAGCAGGGGGTTTTCCGACCCCACCGCGCGCTTTCTGGTGGAACTGGACAGGAAGGTGGACGCCGTTCTTTCCCTTTTACGGCAAAACACCCTGCAAAAGTCTTTTCCCTACGAAGGCCGCGCCCTGCGTCTTGGCGTCCCGGGGTTCTCCCTGGTCTGCGATTTCCCCTTGGCCGAGGGCCAGGTTCTGGAGGTGCTGCTCTTTCTCGGGGACGCGCAGGAACTGATTGTCTCGGCCCTGGCCAAGGTGGAAACGGAGATTGCCGTCTGTACCCCGGACGATGCGCGTGAGGCACTGTCGCTTTCCTCCGGGGAGAGGTCCTATGAGCTTTCCTTCCTGGAGATGGATGAAGAAGACCGCGAGGGGTTGATACGCCACGTTTTCGTCGAAGAACGCAGGCGCATCCGCCGCAGCAGGTTTCCGGCAGACTGAATTTATTCGGAGTTCGAACTCATGGGCGCGGCTTTACTGCGGCCGGCAGAGGCCCTTCGGCGGGCAGGGCGTGGCAGGCGACACAGTCGGCGGACGCCGGTTCTTTCAGATTCATGCGCTCGTGACATCCCATGCACTGCTGGTGATAGGCCTGTTTCAGGCCTATGGGCGCATCGTTCCCCCATATCTCCCCGGCCCGCGTTTCCCAGGCGGGAGAGGCGGGAGCGTGGCAATTTACGCAACTGCGCGAATTAGCCGCGTCATGGCTGTAATGATGGCAAAAGCCGCACAGTGCGTCTTTGGCGGCGTGAAGGCCGGACCAGGCGGGCGAGAAGTCCTCGATGCCCTTTTCCAACGCCTTGACGATGCGTCCATGCGGAAACGTTGCGGGTGCGTATTCCTTGCTCATCGATCCGATGAGCAAGGTTTCCGGCACCTTGGGCGCGATCTTTGGCTGCGCGGCGGCGCGGGCCGCAAGGAGTTCTTCGGCCAGGGCTTTCTTTTCTCCGGCGTTTTCCCCGCGCGCCGCATCGACAGGGAGAACGGCATGACAGAGGGCGCAGTCTGAGGCAAAGGCGCGCTCGGTTTTACGAGAGGTATGGCAGGCGGCGCAACGTTCCTCCCGGGTTTTTCGCGTTTCGTGGCAGCCGAAGCAGGACCGATCGGAAGCCGGAGCGTGCATGACCTGGAACAGGGTAGGTCTGCCTTCGGTTCCTTGCAGGGTGTGGCATGTCGAGCAGGCTTCCGTTGCCGCGTGGTGGCAGCTTCGGCAGGTGGCGGCGTTGCGCTCGTGCAGGGCGTGATTGAAAGCGACCGGCCCTGTCGCGCCCCTTTGGGGATTTTCCGGACCATTTGCCTCCGGAACCAGCGCGGAGGAGGGAAGTTTTTGCTCCCGCGCGGGCATAAGTAAAGCTTCAGGCTGTCCGGCGGCAAGGCGGGGGAGGATGTCCGGGCGCGCGTAAGTCGTTTTCAGGTTGGCGTCGTGGCATCCGGCGCAGGTGACCGGACCTTTTGTCCGAGTGCCTCCGGCTTTGTCCAGATGGCAGGAAATACAGCGGTTGTGGGCGAGTTTTGCAAATGAGGGCGGTTTGTCGGCTGGGTTGTCCCTGTGGCAGCCCCGGCAGGAAGCCTCCACCAGCGGGCCGGGCGGCGGGGTTTTGGGTTCATGGTGGCAGACCGCGCATGGCCGGTCGGATTGGGTGTCAGAAGCCAGGGCCGTGATATGCCGGTAATGGAGAAAAAGGTCCAGCCCGCCGTCGGCGCGCGTTCCTCCCGGGCCGGGAGCGGCGTGGCAGGAACGGCATTGTGCGCTTTCCGGCCCGGAGGACCTGCTCGTTTCCCGGAATTGGGCGTGGCAGCTTACGCAGGCGGTGTGAAATTCACGCATGCGCCCTTTTGCATCCGATGCTTCCGCTGATTTGAAAACCGTGGAATAAGCGCCGGTGTCGCGTTTCTCGTGGCAGTTTGCGCAGGAGCGGATGCCGTCCAGAGCGGCAGTGTGCCGTTCGTGATCAAAGGCGACAGGGGGAAGCTCTCCCTCCTGCGGGGCAACCGGCTCAATGCGCAGGATCCCTGCTTCGCCCGGCGTGGCCGCCGTGCTCCTTTCGGTCGCGGTCGCGGACAAGGCGCCGCCCCCGGCCGAAAAGACAAGACAAAAAGCCAGCGCTGCAAAAACGGGCGCGCTTTGCCGTATACACCCTTTTCCCATGTCCCTTCCCCGCGAAGATGTCCGTTGTTCCTTAAAAAGATTATTCGCCACCGTGCGCATCAGACGGATTCCCGCATGGAAATCCCTCGTCAGCCGCCAAGGTGCTCCGGCACGAGGACCATGCTGACCAGCAGAGGTTTGAGAAAACTCCAGCGGATGCCGAGCTTGTATTCTTCCTCCATGTCGCGGATGGCGTCCCAGCAGTTGTGGCAGGGGGCGATCACCAGAGTCGCTTTGGTGGCGACGATCTGGTCCCGCTTGGCTTTCAGGGCCTGGTTGCGCTGGGCGCGGAACAGTCCTATGCCGTTGAAACCGCCGCCACCGCCGCAACAGTAGTTGTATTCCCTGTTCGGCGTCATTTCCACGAAACAGCCTTCTTCCACTATGTAACCCATGATCTCGCGCGTGTACCTCGCCAGCCCGTGATTGCGCACATAATTGCAACTATCCTGCAAGGTGACCTTTTCCCGGATTTTTTTGTCGGGATCGATTTTCAGCTTGCCGGTGCGCAGGGCTTCGGCAACCCATTCCACATAATGGATATACTCCGCCGGAGGTTTGCCGTCCGGACGCCCCGCCCAGTAAGGTCCTTCCACAACTGTCGCCCGGTGGGCGTGGCCGCATTCCGTGCCGATGACGCGCTTGGGCTTCAGGCGTTCAATGGCCGCATACACGTTTTCCACGCTGATTTTGCAGGCTTCCCAGTCTCCGGCGAACATGGCAAGCGAGGTCTGCTCCCAGCCTTCGCTGGGCACCGTCCAGTTTTCTCCGGCAAGATGGAAGAGGATGGCGGCCTCGGCCACATCTTCGGGATAGTGCTTCGGTTCCCTGGCGTTCAAGGTGTACATGATGTCAGCGTTCTGCCGATTGACAGGGATATCCAGCCCGGGCCAGATCTCTCTGTTTTCTTCGACCATCCATTCGCAGGTTTCCAGCCAGTCGTCGGTGGTCACGTCCATCTGCGCGTGGTAGACGCGGTGCATCCCCGCGCCGATTTTGAGTTCCCAGGGGACAAATCCCTGGGCGTAGAGCAGGCCGCGCAGGTAGCTGAACATGACTCCGGTATCGATGCCGTTCGGACAGAACATTCCGCAACGGTTGCAGCAGGTACAGCGCGCCCAGGCGTATTCCATGGCGCGGCGCATAAAGGAGTTGTCCACATTCCCCTTGCGGCGCACGATCTCGCCCAGGGTGCTTTGAATTTTGAAAGCCGGCACCTGTTCGGGGTCGCGGTCGTTGACCATGTATAAAAAGCAGCTTTCCGCGCACATGCCGCAACGGGCGCAGATTTCCAGCCAGGTGAGCGTGCGCGACGCGCAGGTCCGGCGCAAGGCGTCCCGGAGCTTTTGCGTGTCTACCTCCAATTCGGCCATTTCCTCATAATATTGTTTGCCGCCCTTGTCTGCGAGCAGGGCTTTCAAGTCCTCCTCGGTAGTGATGGGCTTTTTGTTGCAGAATTTACCTTCAGGCATGCACTTCTCCTTTTTCCGTCCGCATTCGGGCTACCAGGGGAAACAGGGGCCGCGCCGGTGTCCGCCGCGTTTAACGGCGTAATCGGCGCCCAGTTGCCAACGCGCGGCGAAAAACAGAACCATGTGGGAAAGTTTGGTGAAAGGCGCGAGAATCAACGTAAGTTCACCGGCCGCGATATGCAGGAGCAGCCACAGATCGTAGTTTGTCGCCTGCATGCGGGCGAGAAGCCCGCTGGCCAGCACCAGCAGAACAAGCGCCGAAAGCGCGTAATCGCCGAATGTTCCGAGCAGGCGCGTCTCCGGCAGGGCGATGCGGCGCAGGAGAAGGAAAAAGCCGCCGAACAGGGAGAGAGCCGTCAGCGCATCCCCAGCGAACTGGGGCAGGGAGGGCGGACTGAAACCGACGGTCTGCTCCAGGACCACGGTGTGCCCCGGAAGAAAGAGGGGCAGGAGAACAAGACCCGCGTGGAACAGGAAAAAACACAGGGTCAGGAGGGGATATGAGCGCCAGCCGTGCGTGCCGTAAGGCAAAAGCCACCTGAAGATGGAATGCAGGCCGCCCGCCATGCCTGCGGACATCTGCGGCCGGTAGGCGACGCGATCCAGTCGCCAGTCAAGGCCCCTGAAATACCGGACCAGCCTGAACGTCAGCCCGCAGGAAAAGATTAGCAGGGCGGCGATCAGCCCTGGTCCGGCGAGAAAAGCGAGGAGTTGCTTCATGGTTTTCTCCTTGGGCCGTCCCCTTTCTTTAATGATGCGGACGGCCGCGGACAGGATTCAGCGTTTGCGGAGTTCCTCGTCCCGTCGGAAACAGCCTCCTGCCCGGTGTGGCCGCCATGCTGAGGCCCACGTGAATACAGATCGCGGTTCGGCACAATGCCGGTAGCGGACTTTTTATTACATTGCGGATGTGTTTTATCGGAATATAATGTAAAACGGAAATATGGGCATAAAACAATTGAATTACCGGTATGTTCGCATACATAGCCGGAATATTTTTCATTCTGTTCATCATTGCAATATAACATGGCCGCTTACTCCAATAATGCGAGGCATAATTTTTTGCAAGCCGGAAAATGCAGTTTTTTTCAGAGAGAGGAGGGGCTACGGCTTGTTCGACAGGTAATTGAAATCGGTAATCCCCCGGCTCTGCCGGGGGACTCGCAAAGTTCGAATTCCGACTTGCGCGGTCTACAGAGCGGTTTCGCTTGAGATGCCGGCTTTACGGCGGGCGAAACGAGTTCGCCTTGCGACAGTCTCAAGCGTAAAATGCTCTATGGAAGCCGGTGGGCTGCGCGACGCGGGTTACCCTCCTCCGTGTCCGCGAGTCCAGGGTTGAAACGTCTGAGTTTGCGGAACAGGGTGGAGCGGTTGATCCGGAACAGTTCCGCCGCCACAGTGTAGGAGCCGCATTCGCGCACTGTTTCGCAGAGCAGGGCGTATTCTACCTCAGCCATGGTTTCCTTGAGGGATTTGGGAGCATTCGGCGAAACCCGCACTTCTGCGGAGCAGTCGGCGCTTTTTTCCGTCCGTGACGGACGCGCCCGGACAGGCAGATCCTTTACATCCAGGAGTTCGTGTTCGTTGGTAATGACTAGCTGCAGGATCATATTCTGCAACTCCCGCACGTTTCCCGGCCAGGAGTACCTGTCGAGCGCCTGAAGCGCTCCGGCGGAAAGGCGCGTTCGTTTTTTGTATTTTGCGTTGCATTGTTCCAGAAAGTATTCTGCCAGCAAAGGTATGTCTTCCCTTCGTTCCCTGAGCGGCGGCACTTCCAGCTTGGCCACGCTGAGGCGATAATACAGATCCTGCCTGAACCTGCCCTCGGCGACACAGGCGTCAAGGTCCCTGTTGGTGGCGGCGATGATGCGCACGTCCACCTGCTGCGGACGCGAAGAACCCAGTTTCATGAATTCCTTGTCCTGGAGCACACGCAGGAGCTTGGCCTGCATGGCCAGGGAAATCTCTCCGACCTCGTCGAGAAAGACCGTACCGCCGTCGGCCATTTCAAAGTAGCCCTCCCGGCCCTGGCTGGACGCGCCGGAAAAGGCCCCGCGCACATAGCCGAAGAGTTCGGATTCGATCAGGTTTTCGGCTATGCTGCAACAGTCAACTTTCAGGAACATTTTGTGCCTGCGCGGACTTTGCGCGTGCATCATGCGCGCCAGCACGTCCTTGCCCACGCCGGTTTCCCCGAGCAGGAGCACGGTGACATCAGTTTTAGCCACCCGCTCCAAGGTCTGCAGGACATCACGGATGGCCGCGCTCCGGAAAACGCCTTCCACGGGTCCCGCCGACCCCAGAATGCGCGACATGCGGCGTTCATGCTGCTCTATGACGCGGCTCTGTTCGGCGATTTGTTCGCGTAACTGGGTAATGGAGGTGATATCGCGGGCGAAGGTGACTACCAGACAGACTTCTCCCTTCTCGTCAAGTATGGGAAAGCCGCGCAGGAGCACGTTCTTTTTTTCCATGCCCATTTCCTGGACTACGCTGGCCGGTTTCCTGGTCTTGACGATGACCGGGTTGAGTATGCGGTTGAATACGCCCTGCTTTTGCAGGTACTGCACGGTTTTCCCTTCCAATTCCCCGCGCGGGCGGCCGATGATTTGCTGGTAGGCCTTGTTTACGCGCAGGGTCAGGCCGGATCGATCCGAAAGGTAAATACCGTCCTCCATGAGATCGAGAATGGCGTCCACGTTGTCTTTAAGTTTGACGGAGCAGGGCTGGGGCATGGGCATCTCTCCAAAGCGGGCGCCTTTCCGCATTCAGACCCGTTTGAATGCGGCTTTGTTTACAGAATAACCCGGAACCGGAGCGCGGCAAAGTCCTTTTCCCCTGCGCCGGAATCATTCAGCTTCCGGATGCGGATACTCATGGCTGCATCCGGAAATGGAAGGGCGTGACGCCAGGTTGCGGCCAACAGGGCGCAACTTGCTGTGAGGCGTTCAGACCCGCGTCCTGTCGACTATGTCCTGGAAGGTTTCGGCCGCGCCCTGTCCCAGGCTTATATCGCCCATGGGATAGTCCAGGCCGAGAAAGGCGTATTTTTGCGTGCCGAGACGGTGATAAGGCAAGGCTTCAAAACTGACGTTGGCGTGCCCGGCCAGGAAAGCGCCCAGGGCTTCGGCGTTTTCTTCGGAATCGTTGAAGCCGGGTATGACGGGGGTGCGCACCAGCACAGGCAGATTTGGGAATTTGGCGAGCAGTTTGTCCAGGTTTTCGAGGATGCCTTCGTTGCCGACCCCGGTGCCTTCCCTGTGTTTCGCGCTGTCCATGTGCTTGACGTCGTAAAGGATGGACGACAGAAGACCGGCCGCCTCACTCAGCGTTTCCCAGGGAACGTGGCCGCAGGTTTCAAGGGCCGTCCGGATTCTTCTTTTCCCGGCCGCACGCAGCAGCGCCAAGGCAAACGACGGCTGGGCCAGGGGTTCTCCGCCGGAAAGGGTCATGCCGCCTCCGGACCGGCTGTAGAAGACGGAATCTTGTTCCACGGATTCAATGATTTCAGCGACAGTTTTCGTCTGGCCGTATATGATTATCCCCTGTGAAGGGCAGGCAGAAGCGCAGACTGGGGCCTCGCAGAGTTTGCAGACGCTTCTGTCCATGGCAACGCTTTTGCCGGGGCCGGGCGAGACAGCGCCTTTGGGGCAGATGTCAAGGCAGCGCCGGCATTTGTCCAAACCGAGGCAGCGGCCCTGGTTATAGGCGGGCTGCGGCTTCGCCGATCTGGATTCCGGATTGCTGCACCACAGACATGACAGGGGACAGCCTTTGAGAAAGACTATGGTACGGATGCCAGGACCGTCATGCACCGAATATTTCTGAATGTTGAAAACGATGCCGCTCGTCTTTCCGTCTTCAAACGAAGCCATGAATCTTCCTTGGAAAGTTGGGGGGAGAGCGGAACTCTCCCCCTGTGGCGCCGGTATGCGCGCGTGAAAGGCGTTTCAAGTGCGAAACGTCCTACATGCTTCCGTGTCCCGTGCGGGCGATGAGGTCGTTTTGCAGATCCGGGGAAAGATCGACGAAGTAGGCGCTGTAGCCGGCTATACGCACGATCAGGTTGCGGTATCTTTGAGGGTCTTTCTGCGCCTTGAGCAGGGTCTCCCTGTTGATGACATTGAATTGGATATGCCAGAGTTTCAGGTCGCAGTATGTGCGGATGAAGGAAACCAGTTTTTCCGTGCCCGCGTCGCCCTCAAGGCACTTCGGCGTGAATTTGATGTTCAGCATGCGGGCCGCCCGGTCGCGGTAGCCGTAATTTTTCGTCCGGTAGTTGGACAGCAGAATCGCGGTCGGGCCGTTGACGTCGGCGCCGTGCGAGGCCGAAGAGCCGTCGGAAAGCGGGAACCATGACGTGCGTCCGTTGGGGGTCGCGGAAACCACCTTGCCGAAGGGTACATGGGAGGTGAAGGGCACATAGCGCAAGTCGTTGTGGATGCCCAGTTCCTTGCTGTATTTTTTGGAAAACTCGAGAGATACCCGGTCCAGTTCATGGGCCACGGCATCGGCATAGGGGTCGTTGTTCCCGTAGCAGGGGGCGGAGCGCAGGATCTGCTGTATGTCTTCATGGCCTTCGAAATTGTGCTCCAGCGCGTCCATGACCTGGTCCATGGTCAGTTTTTTTTCTTCAAAAACGATTTTTTTCAGGGCGGCGAGGGAGTCCGTCACCGTCCCGTAGCCCATGAACTCAAAGTAGCCCAGGTTGATGCCCTCGGGGATCTGCTCCTGGTGCAGGTCTATGCAGTGTTTCATGCACAGGTCGTGCATGGCGGAGCCCATGGGCTGGGCGAAATGGCGGGCGCGCGTCTTGTTGACTATGTACTGCTGGGTGAAGGCGGCGCGCAGGAAAAGCAGGTGCTGTTGCAGATAGGCGTTCCAGAGTTCCCCCCAGGTTTTGAATTGTCTGGCGTCGCCCGTGCTCAGGCCGAGTTGGATATCGCCGTATTTTTTCATCTTGCCGTCGTACAGCGCCATTTCCAGGGCCGCGGCGAAATTGATGTATGCTCCGCCGGAGGTGTAGGTATCGCGGTTGGGCATGCGCGCCTCCGTGCAGCCGGAAACGGCGTAGTCCAAGGCTTCTTCAAAGGTCGCTCCCTTGGAAACGTAGAGGGGCACTACTTCCTCGTCATTGCAGAGTTTGGGAAAACCCGAGCCGTATTTGACAGTTTCGGCGACGTCCCAGAGGAAGCGGTCGGGGGAACGGGAATGGATGCGCGCCGCCAGATCCGGGTAGTGCAGGGGAAACTCGCGTTTGGATTTCAGGAAGAGGTGGGTCAGGTCATTGGTGGCGTCGCGTCCGTCCGGGGTCTGTCCGCCGACGGTCACGGCTTCCCAGTGGGCGTAGCCTTCGTTGAAAGCGCCACCGGTCGGGGAAATATACATGTCTATGAATTCGGCCATCCCCACCCACATGCACTCCAGCAGTTCCAGGGCCTTTTCCTCGGTGATGCGGCCTTCCTCCAGGTCTTTGGCGTAGAAGGGATAAAAATATTGGTCCATGCGCCCGTTGGATATGGTGGTGCCGGTTTTCTGCTCCATACGGGAAAACATCTGGGTGAACCACTGCGATTGCACAGCCTCGTAGAAGGTGCGCGCCGGGTTGCCGGGCACATGTTCGGCGTTTTCCGCCATAAGCAGCAGCTCGGCCTTGCGCTCCGGGTTTTTTTCCTTTGCGGCCGCCTTGCGGGCCGCCTGCGCATGGCGGCGGGCCCAGAGCACAATGGCCTCGCACACAAGGACCACCGCCTCCAGGAAGGGGCGTTTCTCCACCTGATCGACGGGACTTGCGGGGTCAAGAGCCGCGAGTTTTTCTTCCGCTTCTTTCCTGATGCCGTTGAAGCCGCGTTTCAATATCTTTTCATAGTCGTGCACCCACTGGATGGAAGAGCGGAAGCTGGACGTCTCGTTGACGATGAAACGGGAGACGAGCCCTTCCGGGTCATCGTAGGTCAGCTTGTGCACTTCCGGCGGCAGGGCCGCATTGAGCGCTTCATGATACGTTTTGCCCTTCCAGAAGGGCGCGATCCGCCTGATCACTATTTTCGCGTCTTCCGCGGTGATGGTCGCGGGCGAAGTCGTGCGCGTCGGCAGGTCTTTTACGGCCCTGTCCAGAAAGTCGCCGTCCAGCTCCGGATAAAGGACGCCGTAGCGTCCGATGCAGCCCGCGCGGCCGAGCAGCAACTGATCGTCCTGCACATAAATCGTGATGTTTTTCGCTATGTGCATCATGGCTTTGGCCCAGCGCAGCGCCAGGGGCTGACCTACGGTCTTTTCCATGGACTTGGTGAAATAAAGGGCCCGCTCCACGTCAATGCGGGGTTTTTGTCCCTCAAAACGTTCCACAAGCCTGAAAACCCGGCTGTGTTCGACGCGGAAGCGGTCTTCAACGCCCGCCGCCAGATCCGCAAGACGCTTTTCCTGCGGGGAAAAGCATTCGCATTCGGTAAATTGCAGTCTCATATCACCCTCCTATAATTTTTTCGCCGCATTAAGGTTGTTTGCGCTTGAGACAGTCTCTGTCGCCAAGCCGTGTGTGTTTTTCGGTTCGTTCCCGCGTTGCGTTTCTGCATCATACGGAGGTTGGCTTCGAGGCCCCACTCTTGCGGTGCAATTTTGCAACAGGCGCGATTTTGTTTTCGCAAGCGTCGGCGCTTCCAGAGCATTTTACGCTTGAGACGCTTGCTTAACGGCGAGCAAAGCCCGCCTACAAACATTTCTCTGCAAGTCTTTGCAAGCAAATCCTTGCAGCGCAGTCCAACTTTCCAAAGTTGAACTGCTCTAGTCCAGGACGCCCCGTGCGGCAATGAGCAGGCCGATTGCGAGGCAGAACCAGGTCACATATTTTTTCAAGCTGTTCAGGGGAAGGCTGTGCGCCACGCGCACCCCCAGCGCCACTCCGGCCAGTTCGCAGACCGTTACCCACCAGACCAGGGGAAAGACGATGAAGCCGTTGCCGTAGTTGCTCACCGAGCCTGCGACCGAGACAAAGGATTGCAATACCTGGGCGGTGCCTATGCAGGGCATGATGGTATATCCGAAAAGCAGCATGACCGGGGTCGAAACAATGCCCCCGCCCGCCCCGGTCATGCCGCAGAGAAAGCCGGTGAACAGGCCTATGCCAAGGAGCAGGAGGAAATTTCCCCGCGCGTCCAGTCTGTCCGCAAGACGCGCCCCGGTTGCCGGACGCAGGGAATAGAGGCTTGAAAGGATGATTATGCCCGCAAGCAGCAGGGAAAGAGCCGGTGAGGAGAGGCGCGCGCTCACGGACGCCCCCGCGTAGCCGCTTGCAAGGCTCCCGGCCAGCACCGGCGCGGTAGTTTTCCAGTGGATGCTGCCGTAGCGCTGGTAGATGCAGGTGGCGATTATGCCGGTGAAAAAAAAGCTGAACAGGGCGGTGGCCATGGCCTGATGCGTGGAAAGACCGCCGAAGAGCATTAGGGCGGGGATAAGCAGTACGCCGCCTATGCCGCTGGCCCCGATGATGAAGCCTACAAACAGGGAGGACAGGGCCAGCGGCATGTACATGAGTTTTCCCGGCGTTTTTTCGCGGCGTTTTTCCTGACGTTACCCCAGGCAATCGTCCGTTCATTGGAGCGAAGGGACATAAGGCGCAAAAGGCAGAGGCGCTCCGATTACGGAAGATCGCGGCCCGGCCGCGCGCGCAGCGGATTTGTCCAATATGCGGGCGGCGTTTTCGTACATGACCTTGCGCCGTACCGCGTCCGTCAGGTTCATTTTGTTGTATATGTCGATGGCTTCGGCCTGTTCCACAAAGGGATGTGCGCTGGCGAAGACGACCTTGTCGCCGATGGCGGTATTGATCGCCTGCACGTAAACCTCGCCCATGGGAGCAAGCTCGTACTCGGAGAGGTCCATATAGACGTTGGCGTTGCGCATGCAGGCGAAAATGGCTTCGTTCACAAAGGGATATCCCCCGTGGCTCATGATGATGGTCAGTTCCGGAAAATCTCTGGCCACTATGTCCACATGGCGCGGATCGACGTAGTCAATGACGGCGCGCGGCACCTGGGGGGGCGGGGCCATGGTGATGAACACCGGCACGCCCAGTTCCGCGCATTTGGCATACACGGGATAGTAGCGCGCCTCATGCGGCGGGATATGCGCAAGATACGGGTCGGTGGCGATGCCGCGCATGCCGAATTTTTCCACAACGCGGTTGACCTCGTATACGGCCTTCATGCCCTTGTGCGGGTCTATGCCCCAGAAACCTACAAAGATGTCCGGACGGGCGCGCGCGAATTCCAGCACGCTGTCGTTGTTGGACGGGAAACAATAGGTGGTTTCGCAGTCGCGTCCGGTGATCACCGCAAGTTCCACGCCGCGCTTTTTCAGACCCTCCACCACCTCCGGCAGGGATTGGGGAATTCTCCTGTCGAAATTAATGGCTTCACAGGTGGCCTTGAACATGGAACTGTTTTTGATGCCGTTAATTATTTCCGGGGTGTGGGGCCGGAAACGGAAATCAATGATTTTCATGCGTGCTCCCGGTGCGGTTTGCTTTTATTCCAGCCTGTTCCTCGCCCATTTTGGAGTATGCCTCCAGAAAGTCGGCCGCGTTGACCGCTCCGGCGGCAAAAGATTTCATGGCTTCCTCGTGCAGGAGTTCCAATGCCTCGCGTTTGACGTCCAAGTATTCCTGCGAACCCATGACGGAAAATTCGCGCGGCCTGGGCAGGTTGACTTCCATGATTTTTTTGACGCGGCACGGATGGTTGGTCAGGATGACCAGACGATCGGCCAGGAAAATGCCTTCTTCCAGTTCCGAGGTGACAAACAGGTTTGTGCCGCGATGTTCCTCAAAGAGGCGCACGTAGTATTCCTGCATAAGGGAACGGGTCATGGCGTCCAGACCCCTGAAGGGTTCGTCCATGAGCATGACCTTGGGATGATTGATCATGGCCCGCACCAATTCCGCCCTGCGCTGCATGCCCCCGGAGAGTTGGGAGGGATATTTGCCGGCGAAATCCTCAAGCCCTACCATCTTCAGCAACTGCATGGTGGTATCGGCCAGTTCCCTCCCGGAGAGTTCCTTGCGCACCTTTGGGCCGTAGCTGACGTTTTCAAAGGTGGTCATCCAGGGGAAAAGGGCCGTTTCCTGAAACACCACCAGGCGGTCAGGCCCTGGACCGGAGACGGGTTCGCCGTCTATGGAAACGCGTCCGGAAGTCGGTTTCTCATAGCCCGCCAGCATGTTGATGAGCGTGGTCTTGCCGCAGCCCGAGGGTCCCACCAGAACGGTAAGCTTGCCCTTTTCCAGCATAAAGGAGCAATCTTTGAGGACTTCTTTGGCCAGGATGTCTGCGCCGTATGTTTTGCAGACGTTTTCCATGCTCATTTCGCCGGCGCGTTGTCCGGGGGTGAGTGTGGTCTTCATCATCGCTTCCTTCGCCTGATATCGCATTGGAAGATCAGCGGGTCTTCAGCCACGGAGTGAAGCGGCTGCCTGTCAAACGGATCAGGGCCGATGAAAAATAGCCCGCGACTCCGATGCTCATCATGCCCACTATAATGAGCGGGAACTCTCCCGCCACGTAGCCGCGCCAGGTGAGATAGCCGAGTCCCGTCTTGCTGGCGATCATTTCGGCCGCCACCACCACGGCCCAGGTGATGCCCATGCCGACGGTCATGCCCACCACCACGCTGGGCAGACTGGCGGGAAGCAGAACACGCCAGAAAATGTCCCTCCGGCTGGAACCCAGCGAGTGGGCCGCCCTGATGTAGCGCACGTCAATGCTGGTGATGCCTTCCACAATGTTCAGCACCACGGTGAAAAAAGCGCCCAGAAAGGTCACGAAGATCATGCTCATCTCCGCCGAAGGCCAGAAAATGACGGATACCGGAACCCAGGCCAGCGGCGGCACCGGCCGCATGATCTCGAAAATGGGGAAAAGAACCTCCCTGGCCCGGTCGTTGGCGCCCAGAAAAAGTCCCAGCGGCACTCCGATGATCTGGGCGATGATGAAGCCGGTGAAAATCCGGATCATGCTGTCTTTCCAGGAGAGCCAGTAATAGGCGTTGTGCAGTTGGACGGCCAGGGTGGACACCACTTCCGAGGGAGCGGGCACGTTGCCGATGATCGGCGCTTTCAGATAGACGCATAATTCCCAGAGCGCGGTGAAGGCCGCCAGAGAAAATATGCCGCGCCAGAAGGTCCGGGAACGCCCTTTCTTTTTTATTCCGGCAAAGGCCCGGGAACAGATGCCGTCGCTCACTCAAGCCTCCTACATTTCCCGCTCGCCGGCCTTGAAGGCCTTGACGGCTTCCTCGTGTACCGCTGAAATGCACTCGCTCCGAAGTCTCTGGTAGGCCGGGGAGGCCAGGACGCGAAAATCGCGCGGGCGGGGGATGTCAACGGAGAGCACCTTTTTTATGGTGGCGGGTCTGGTTGTCATTATGTAGACCTTGCTGCCGAGGAAAATGGCCTCGTCAAGATCGTGGGTGATGAAGAAAACCGTTGTCTTGTTCCTGTCGTAGACGTCGAGCAAAAATTGGTGCACCACGGTCTTGGTAAGCGCGTCCATGGCCCTGAAGGGCTCGTCGAGCAAGAGCACGCGCGGGTCGTTCATCATGGCTCTGGCTATTTCCACCCGGCGGCGCATGCCCGAGGAAATCTCGCTCGGATAGTTGTGGGCTATGCCTTTAAGACCCATCTGGCCCATCATGATCAGGGCCTTTTCTTCCGCATCTTTTTTGGAGGCGACCCCCTGCATCACCGGACCGAAGGTTATGTTTTCAAGCACCGTGAACCAGGGGAAGAGCGCCCCGTTTTGAAAGACCACGATCCGATCCGATCCGGGCTTGGGCATCCGGGCGCTGTCGCAGAGCAGTTCCCCGTCGAGATGGATTTCGCCCGCGCTGATGCCGTGGAATCCGGCAATGGCGTTGAGAAGAGTGGTTTTGCCGCAGCCAGAGGGGCCGACGATCACGCAGAATTCGCCCGCTTCGATTTCCATGGAGCAGTCATCCACGGCCAGCACCCGCGCCCCTTCCGGGTCGTAGACCTTGCTGACGGCGCGGATGCTTATGGCCCCACGGGGTGTCTTCCCCCCGTCGCTTTCAAAAGGCGCGGCGCTCATTATGCGGCCTCCCTGACCTTCCATTGCATGAGTTTGTCCCCGACCAGCCGGATGATGAGGCTGCTCAAAGAGCCTATCACGCCCAAGGTGATCATGGCGATGATGATGACCGGATATTGCACGAGTGTGTAAGAGTTCCAGATAAGATAGCCGAGGCCGAACTCTCCGGCCAGCATTTCGCCGGCCACAAGGGAAAACCAGGCGTAGCCCATGCTG
Source organism: Desulfovibrio sp. (assembly GCA_031288535.1). Lineage (GTDB taxonomy): Bacteria > Desulfobacterota > Desulfovibrionia > Desulfovibrionales > Desulfovibrionaceae > Frigididesulfovibrio. The sequence goes on from JAITRF010000084.1 coordinate 26,034, forward strand.
ATTTGCAGACCGGTAAAAACAAAGGGGAGTGAGCCGGGGACGATGACCTTGTAGAAAATTTGTTTATCTGAAGCGCCGAGGGAGGCGGCCGCCCTGAAATACGCCTCGTCTATGGATTCTACGCCCAGAAGCGTGTTCAGGACGGTGGCAAAGAAAGAGCCGAGGAAGGTAAGAAAAATAATGGAGGCCTCGCGCCCCGGCCACATGAGGATGGACAACGGCACCCATGCCAGCATGGGGATGGGGCGCAACACTTCAAGAAGGGGGAAGGTGTAGTCCTTGAAGGTCTTTTTCCAGCCCATGAACAGCCCGATCGGCACCCCCAGAGCCGTAGCCAGCATGAAGGCCTGGAAAACGCGCCAGGTGCTTATGCCGATGTGCTGGTAATACTCTTTGGTGTAAAAGGAAATGCCGTAGAGTGGGTCGGGAGAAAGCCATTCGGTGAAGGTGGCTTTCGGACCGGGGAGTTTGTTGAAGAGCGGCAGGTTAAAAATCTCGGTGGCGGCGTACCAGACGGCGACGAAGCCGCATAGCCCGAGCAGGTTCAGATAGGGCGACGGGCTTCCCAGCCAGTGCTTCATCCGCATCCAGGTCCGGGCGCCGGAACTCAACTGTATGCCGGGATTATCCGGGGTCTCTGATGACACTCTGTTCTCCTTGCCGGATGAGAGGACGCCTGACATGGGCCATGCGCCCGGATCGTCCGCGCGTGGACGATCCGGGCTTCGCCCAAGGCCGCTGGAGCGGTTTGGCATTGAAACTATTTAAACCGCTCTTGCAGGGACTTGTCTGCAAATCCCTGCCGCGATATTGCCGCAAGGCGAACTTGCTTCGCCGACAAGCGACAATCGCGCAAGATGTTCTAATCGCTGAAAGGGCACTCCGCTGGGAGCAAGCCTTTGATATAGCCGAGCGTGGCCTTGCCGTCCACCGGCGTGTAGCCGGCTTCCTTGAATATCGCGCGGGCCAGACTGTCGTCCACCACCCAGTCTTTCAGGGCGGGAACGCCGATGACTTTTTCCTGATACAGGAAGGGAGCGACGGCTTTGATGTTGTCCAATTCGCGTTTGTTGAAATAATACGACTTCCACTCACGCACGGGGTCGGTGCCGGTGGAGGGCACCTTGCCGTAAATGGAGTACCAGAGCACGCGTTTGGAAATGCCGGAAGCGTGTTTTGCAACCATTTCCACAACCTGCTTCTGGTTGGCCGGATCGAGCAGGAAGCGCTGGGCCTCCAGTTCCGAACGGAGATAGGCCTTGGCTACATCCGGGTTGTCTTTGATGAAATCGTTGCGCATGACCAGGATGCCGAGGTCCGGGTTGTCACAGGCGCTTCCGTCCGCCACGATGCGTACGCTGCCGTCTCCGACATCGGTCGCTATGCGCGAAACTGTAGGTTCCCAGGCGGAGGCCGCGTCAAGTTTGCCGCTACGGAAGTTGGTGGCAATGACCTCAATGGACTGGTTCAGATATTCTTTGGGTTTTACCTGGTAGCGCTCGAAAAAACGGCGCAGATACTGGTCGGAGGCGCTGCCTTTGGGCGCGGCTATGACCTTGCCGTTGAGCCATTTCGCGACCTCCTCGTTGCTTTTGAACTCGGGCGCGTCCTTACGCACCAGGACCAGGGAGCAGCGCGTGCCTTCGGACATCCCGAGGGAGGCCACCATTTTGATCTCCGCCTGCTGATCCTTGGAGCAGAGAATCGTCGCGGGCATGACGCTCATATAGCCGGCGACCGCTTTGCCGGCGAGCATGTTGTTGGCCACGATAGTGCCTTGGAGGGCGGGCGCGAACTCAAATTCCACATCCTTGGGCGCGTATTTCTTCCAGAGGCCGAGTTCCGCGTTGACGATTACCTGATAGGAAATCGTGTCATAGGGTTGGTAACCGATGGTGAAGGTCCGGGCGGCGCTTGCTCCTGTCGCCGCGCTCATGACGAAAATGAGGAGCGCGCAAAAAATGCTGCGAAAACCTTTCATACGATAACCTCCGACTGTTGTGGTGACTGGACAGGGTGAAAGACGCCTTCGCAAAGTATCAACAAGTCCCGCAAGATTTTTTTCGTATTCGCTGTTTTGGCGGGGACGACGCGGCACGGCCGACCACGCTCATTCCTTTCTTCCTATTCAAGATATTTGCCCGAAGTAAAATAATTTTTCCGGATAACCATATCTGAATGTTGAATAAAGGCTGTCGTAACTTGGCATCAATCCCAGCAAGTTGCATACCAGCAGGGAAAAACGCGGCCATGTCCGCCGGAAAGCCGCGATGGACGGGGGTTTTGCAGACACAGGTCAGGCAATGGGCGCTTCATTTGCAAACGCGTTCCGCGTTACGCGGTGCATGTTTGCATCATCAGGGCAAAAATTTTTGATAAATTTTCCCGGGAGCTTGTAGGGCTTTGAGTATGATATATTGAAATAATCAGCGCAGAAGAACCGGATGTATTTAGATGGGGTCAATAATTTCCATATGTTATCTTCTCACAAATATACGCTCCGGCAGACTTCGGGTTGCGGGAATATCAAGCTTTCTGACGGTGCGTTTTTGCATCAAATGCCCACAGCGCGAAGACGGTTGTTTTTCAGAGCGTGTCACGTTTAAGCGTTAACGTATTCTGCGAGGATTTGCCGCGCAAATCCTTGTCGCGGGATGCGGTCAGCGCCGCACCCGCGGAATGGGCAGAGACACGCTGCCCAAGGGCATGTATACCCATGCTGCGCGCGGACCGTGCCTCAAGGCGGCGGCATCGACGGCTTCCTGGACCGTGGCCGTTTTTTTCGCGTACAGCAGCTCCGTATCTTCGCGGCTTAGCGCGGAAACAAGATAATATTCCTTTTCGGCGGCGACCTTGGCAAAGCCGTAAGCTTTATGCCCGCCCATGACGAAGTTTTTTTTCACTTCCTCCATGACCCTGGCCGGGGGCCATCTGCGGCTCATCCATTCCTGAAAGACGTGTTCTCCGTAGCCGGTGGAACATTCGGCGGCCAGTATGATAGTGCCTCCCGGCCGAGTGATGCGATCGGCGTGGTCCAGAGCTTTCTGTGTCTGATAGGCGTTGATGTCGCGCGGGTGGCCGCAGGCGCAGGTCACGCAGATATCCGCCTGGCGCTCGAACGGCACCTCGAACATGGCGGCGGACACGTCCACAGCATTGCGCCATGCCTTCTCCAGGTCCCCGGCGACCACCGTGACCACCTCCTGTTTGTCGTTCACCACAACGTTCAGAATAAAGTTTACTCCCACCTGGCGCGCCGCTTCGATCATCTCCAGGCTGACGGGATTTTCGTCGATGGGGGGCAGGTTGTCCATCAACTCCACCATGCGGGCATGGTTTTTTTCCACGGTATCCTTGCCCGCCAGACCAGGCAGAATGGATTTGCGTCCCCCGGAATATCCGGCGAAATAGTGGGGCATGACCACTCCGAGCGTCAACAGGAAATCCGCGTCCACCGCAAGCTTGTTGACGTAGAAGTCGTAGCCGGATTTGAATTTGCCAAGATGGACGTGTGCGTCTGCGGCAAAGGCGTCGTGGTTGACCACGGAAAAGCGCTCGACGAGTTCAGCGCCGTAGATGGCGCGTTTTTCCTCCTCCGTATGTCCGTCGTGGATGCCGGTGGCCACGAGAAAGGTGACCTGTTCGTCCCTGATGCCGGCCTTTGCGAAGCTTTCCAGCAGGGGGGGCAGCATGACTGCATAGGGGGTGGGGCGGGTTATGTCGTTCAAGACCACCACGATCCGGCCGTTTTTCTGTTCACGCAACATTTCCGTCAATGGCGGCGTCCCGATGGGATTTTGCAGAGCGTCGCGCGTGGCGGCCAGCGGGTTCGGCAATCCCGGTTTTTCACCGGGTAAAATCACCGTCGGCGTTACGTCGGCGGGCAGAGTGAAGCTTAAGGATGTTTTTCCGTATGCGAGTTCGTAAGCCATTCCTCATCTCCTCGTTATGAGAACAAACAATCATCGGATAAAATTATATTGTTTAATCATCTAGTTAACTATGTTATCACTGGGTAATCCGGGAAAAATCATTGTCGCCGCTGTCGTCAGCCCTACGGCTTGAAGACTCGCCTACGGCTGACGCTTCGTCGGCGGGGTTTGGGGCGAGCCCAAAATAATCAGTGTTGCCTTAGATTTTTCTTATCTTTTTTTTGCGTTTTCCTGTCAAGCGCGGTTCGGGCCGATGTCAGGCAATCGAGTGAACAACCGTAATTTACTGAAATTGTTTACTGTGCATTGTCGGGACGCGAAAATTTTCTTCTGTAATTTCAATGTATTGTAGAACTCATTCGATTGCCCTGGGGGCCGGTGTCGCGTACAGAGGATATGACGGGACAGACCCGCCCCCATATAACCCCGGCATCGGCCGAGGAAGGAAGCCCGGCGGTTACTGGGAAAAGATACAACTTAACATTCTCCGGCAAAAGGCGTAATCTCCGCAAAGACCCGCATTCTGGAGAACACTCCCGGAGCGCGGAGAGCACTCAGGTGGGGCTGGTTTCCGCCTTCACCTCCATAGAACACTCCCGGAGCGCGGAGAGCACCCTTTGGAGAGCAAGATCACGATGTACGCATCATATATGAGCGGCCCGGATGACGGCTGCGGCATCCTGCATATAACCGGGGCCGGAGATATCAGCAAACGCCCGAACTGCCGGATCCGTCGCGTTGCGGACGGCATGTGCCTCGGCCGCTCCGGCTGGCAGCCGGAAGAGGCCGATCTTCCTTTGCGCGGGGCGGCCGGCACTGAGGAAGGCTGCACATTTTCCCTCGGGCCGGAAGCGGCGGGCAACCTGATTCCCGGCGAAGCATACGCCGTGGACTTCACCGGCGCGGACGGGAAGAAACATTCACTCGCCCTGAATTTCGGTGACGCAGGCTATCCCGGCGAACAACCGCCTGATCCGGGTTTGTCCCTGCCGCCCGAGCCGGTTTTATCCCTGCCGCCCGAGCCGACAAAACCGCGGCGCCGCAAAACTCCCGCGCTTGTCGCGCTGCTCCTTCTGCTTTGCCTGGGCATAGCTTTCCGGGTCTTGCTACGCGACGTCGATGAGCGGGCAGAGAGCGGGAAAACCGAGACCCCGCCGGTACAAAGCGAAAGTATCCCTCTCGGGGTTCCGCCTGTGGTCCTGACACCGCTGCAAAGGGCGCGCGCGCATCTTTCCGGCCCGGCCGACGCCCCGACCAGCCTTGCCATGGCCAAGGAGTTCCGGCCCCTTGAGGACGGTGCCGACGCCGCCTTCCTGCTCGCCGAGGATGCCGCCCAGAAGGGGCTGTCCGAGGCCATGCTCATTGCCGGCTCCTTTTATGACCCGGTGGATGTGCAGCCGCGCGGCACTATAATCATAGACCCGGCCGAGGCCATGAATTGGTATGTCGCTGCCGGGGCGGCCGGG
>JAITRF010000111.1 GCA_031288535.1 Desulfovibrio sp.
AGGGAAGGACTGATTAATTGGGGCTCCGCCCCAAACCCCGCCGGGGGAGCGCCAGCCGTAGGCGAGGTTCCGAGCCGTACGGATGGCGACAGCAGCGATAATGATTTCCCCCGGACCCCTTCGATAGTAACTCATTGAAATATCTCTTGGGAGTACAGAGGGCAAAGCCATCTCAAAAATAAATCAGTGCTTCCTTAGAGCAATTCAACTTTGCAAAGTTGGACCGCTCGTCAAGGAGTTGCTTGCAAATCCTTGACGCAAAATACTTGCAGACAGGCTTTGCTCGCCGTCAAGCAAGCATTTCAAGCGTAAAATACTATAGAACGATTTGACATTGAAAATGCATAAACCGCTACCGCCGAATACGGATTTCCATGCAGAAATCCGCATTCGGAAATGAAATGAGACCGTTCACAAAGGGCGACGGCAAAGCGGCTTTCTCCATGCTCAAAGAAGGTTTCACTACAGGCACCGCAGCCGCGGCTGCGGCCCACGCCGCCACCCTGCTGCTTTTCGGCTTCCCCCTGCCGCGATCCGTTTCCGTGCCGTTGCCTCCTTTCCCGGACAACGGGTATGCCTCACGGCAGTCACGCCTGTCAGTTCCGGTCGAGGACGGTGGCTTAAGCGGCGAAACCGCCTTCGCCTCGGTCATAAAAGACGGGGGTGACGACCCGGACGTCACGCACGGCGCGCGCATAACCGTTACTGCCGCGCACATGCCTTTTGCAAATACGCGCCACCGCGTCTTCGGGCCGGTCAGGGCCGCAGGGCGCACGGAAAACATCCTGCTGTACGGTGGAGAAGGCGTCGGAGTAGCCACTCTGCCCGGCCTGCCCGTGCAGGTCGGCGAACCGGCCATCAACCCTGAACCGCGCAGGCAGATCACCGCCGCGGTGCTTGAGGCCCTGCGCGCCGTGACGAACGGCCGGACGTCAGCCACGCCTACGACACCAGATACGCCGGAGATGCCGCGGACATCGGGAACGCCAGGGACAAACCGGTACGCATCCGGCAAAGACACGCCGGCTCCGGCACCCGGCCGCCCTGAAAAAAACCGCGAAAACCCCGTCCATATTCTGATCAGCGTAGCCGGAGGCGAAAATCTCGCCCAACGCACCATGAACCCCCGTCTGGGCGTCATCGGCGGCATTTCCATCCTCGGCACGCGCGGAATAGTCAAGCCCTACAGCCACGAAGCCTGGACAAAAACCATCGAGCAAAGCCTGGATGTGGCGGCGGCTCTGGGATCGCGTAAAATCCTCGTATCCACCGGACGGCGCAGCGCCCGGCTCGGCCTTGCCCTCTATCCCCGGCTTGCCGAACAGTCCTGCATCCAGGCCGCCGATTACGCCGCTTTCACCTTGCGCGCCGCAGCCGGCAAAAACTTTTTCACGCATCTTTTCTGGGTTTGTTTCCCCGGCAAACTCCTGAAACTGGCTCAGGGGCTCGAAAATACCCATGCCGGGAAAGGCAGCTCGGACTTGGCCCTAGTCGCCGATATCTGCCGCGCGGAAGGGGCGGACGTCGCGCTGGAGGGTCGCCTGCGCGCCTCCCCCACTCTCTCCGCCGCCCTAACGCTTCTGGACGACGAGCCTAAGCTGCTCTTTGCAATTCTTACGCGCCTCGGTCAAGACGCCTTCGCCGTCATGGAGGAGTGGCTCGCAAGCGCGCGTCCTTCTTCGTCTTCCCTGCCTGAATTGCGGTTGCACGTGTTTTCCACCGACGAACGCCTTCTGCTCACCATTCCTGACCCCGGAGGATACGGCAATGACTGAAAAAAAAGCGACAAACCGCCCATCCACAATACCCGGAAAAAGGCGCGCACATGGATCGGTCTACATACTCGGCCTGGGGATGGCCGCGCCGGAGGACGCAGCGCGGGAACTGGCAGGAAACTCAATAGTGAACTCCGCGCGAACCCTTGTCGGTCCCGGAAAAATACTGGAGCTTCTGGACCGGCATCCGGGGGAAAAGATTGCCGTCGGTCCGGATATTCCAAATCTTTGCGCGCGGATAAAAAGCGCACCCGGCCGGGTGGTTCTGCTGTGCAGCGGCGACCCGCTGTTTTTCAGCCTGGGTTCGAGCGTCGCCGCGTTTCTGAAACCCCGCGCGGTCAGAATTATCCCCAGCCCCAGCAGTTTGCAGACAGCTTGCGCCTGCCTGGGGCTTCCCTGGGAAGACACGCGTTGCGTGAGCCTGCACGGGCGATCCGACCTTCTGCCTTTCGCCCATGCCTTGATGAGCGGACGCCGGGTTTTCCTGCTCACCGACGAGCGCACCGACCCGCAAAAACTGTCCGCCTGGATGCTGGAGCGCGGATATTCCGCTTACCGGCTGCACATACTCGACGGTCTGCGTCTCGACCCGGCTTTTGGAGCGCGGGCGCGACAGCGCCAGACGCTCTCCATTGCGGCGGCCGCGCAGGGCAAAGCCGCTCCCCCTCCTTCAGGCCTCCCCGGACAAAGGGCGATTCTGCTTGAACCGACCAAACCGCCTGTCGTCCGGCCTTCCTGCCTGGATGACTCACTACTCTCCAAAGCCGGCGGAATGTTCAGCAAGGCCCCGGTCCGCGCGGCCGGCATGGCGGCTTTGGGCATAGAACCCGGACATACGGTCTGGGATCTGGGGGCGGGCAGCGGCGCAACCGCGCTTGAAGCCGCCCGCCTGGCTTGGGCGGGACAGGTTTTCGCCGTGGAACGCAAGCTTGATCGCCTCAAGGCGATTGCGGAAAACCGAAAAAAATCCGGGGCGGCCAACCTGGAAATCATGGCCCTGGACCTGCCCTTTTCCCGTAGCCCGGACGCAAAACTCCCGCCTCCTCCGGATCGCGTGTTCATAGGCGGCGGCCTGTCCGGGCCGCCGCAAGCGGCGCGGGAAATTATCGTCGAGGCATATTCGGCCCTCAACCCGGGCGGCAGGCTGCTCGCCCACTGCATCCTGCTCTCCAGCCTGGAACTGGCACGGGCCGTCCTCAAAGACCTGGGAGCAAAAACGCGCGTTATGAGCTTTCAGGCAGGCGAAGGCAGAACCTTGGCCGGGGACCTGCGCCTTGAGGCATCAAACCCGGTCTTCCTCGTCCTTGGAGAAAAAAGCCATGGCTGAACATACCAACCGCACGGGCAAAGTGTATTTCATCGGCGCGGGTCCCGGAGACCCGGAACTCATAACCGTAAAAGGCCGCAACCTCATCCGCGCCGCGGATCTGGTGCTCTACGCCGGTTCTCTGGTTCCGGGCCTTCTGGTGGCGGAGGCTAAAAAAACCGCGCAAGTACTGGATTCATCCCCTCTGCATCTGGAGGAACTGCACCGGCTGATGCGTGATTGCGCATTGCGCGGAGGTCTGGTAGCGCGCGTGCACAGCGGCGATCCAGGCCTTTACGGAGCAGTGCGCGAACAGATGGAACTACTTGAAGCTGACGGCATCGCTTGCGCGGTCGTTCCCGGCATAAGCGCCGCTTTCGCGGCGGCGGCGGCGGCCAAGGTCAGCCTGACCCGGCCGGAGGAAGTGCAAAGCCTTGTTTTCACCCGTCTTGCGGGGCGCACGCCGATGCCGGACGGGCAAAAGGTCGCGGACTATGCCGGGCACGGCGGCAGTCTGGCCGTATACCTGTCCGCAGGAATGGATACCCTGGCCGCCGAGCTGCGCTCCGGCGGACTGGCCGGAGACACGGCCATCCTGATCGCCCACAAGGTGTCGTTGCCCGAGGAAAAACTTGTTTGGACCGACCTGGACGGACTCGAGGAAACTCTTGCAAACTGCGCTTTTGACGCGCAAACACTGTTTCTAGTCCTGCCAGGGGAGCAGGAGCGGAAAAAAACCGGGCCCGAAAAAAGGAGGAAAGCCCGCTCGTGCCTGTACGATGCCAACTTCCAGCACGGAAAGAGAAAAAAAACGGGCTGATCCCGTTTCACATAAAGGAAACATGATAAGAACGCCCAGAGTCTGCGCCTTGCCTCCATCCATAGCAGTCCAGAAGACATTTTTCCGCAAAGGCGGCATCGTGGACGCCGACAAAATTCGCCTGTTCCCGTAAACGGTCGACCAGTTCAAGGCGTTTCAGGATACGCGGCTCCAACTCGGACCAAGGGTACTTCCCTTCCTTGACCGCAATCAACTCCTCCCGATTCTTCAGAGGAAAGACAATTTTGCCGGTCTCAAGCAGTTCCTCCATCTGATCCAGCGCGCGCAGGGCGTGGGAGAGAGCCTTGAAGTCAAGCCCCTCATTGAGCTCGGCAGCCTCGGCCCGAGCCCCGTAACGCCGCATGCCCGCCTCAACGCGGCGGACCAGCTCCCGGACGCTGATGCTTGCCACATGCAGCTTTCCGCAGAGCTGCAGAGCCCTTTCTTCTCCCCGGACCGTCGCCGAAGAGCAGTAACGCCCGTCTCCACAGGCGTTGACAAGCGCGTCGAGGCAAGCCTCAAGACGCTCGTTCTCCGCCGGCTCCGGACAATTTTCACGCAGCCAGTTGCGGACGGATTTCAGCACGCCGATGCGGGACCCCTTGATGCCGTATTTTTTGGCCTGTCCCAAGCTGTACTCGGCATAGGCCCGGCCTCCGGCCGTATCCATAAGGCGCAACGGAGAGGCAAACACCGCGTCCAGAGCCGGATGCCGGTATAGTATGCATTCCGCGTTCGACGGTGCAAAGATAAGGTCAAGGGCTCCGGTGTCACCGGCCGGCAGAAGCTTCAGCAACCAGTGCCGGGCGGACCACAGGTCCATGTCCATGTCGGCGGCGCAGTTGCGCCGGACGTTATCGCCGGTGGAAAAATGCAGGATCTCAGGCGCCTTGTCCAAGACCAGCGATGCCAGAGACGGCAGAAAGACACCGCGGACGTCCAGGTCCGACTTGCCCGGCACCTGTGTCCCGTAGAGAGCGGATCCGAAAAGGGTCAGAAAAAGCAAGGCGGCGTCGTGCTCGCGGCAAAGCTCCCGGGCTTGCCCGACAAGTTCCGTAACTGCGGTTGAAGACAACGTAACCATATGCTTGGCGCGTAATAGCGGTTCCTTTCGCCAATGCCGTGGTCCATGCGCTCAATATGCTGAATTTTAATGTAAAAATTGTTAAATAAATTGCATCTCAAATGGAAAACGATATAAAATCCGTCATTGGAACAGGGAACGTTCGGGAGCGGCGGCAGCGGTTCTGTCTTCCACCTCAAAACCCTTGGGGGGCGTATAGCTGAAAACGGCATCACGCACACCGGCTTTGGCGTCGTAGCGGGAAAAGGCAATCTCGTTTTCATTGCCGTAAAAATCATAAACACGCAGCCTGCGGATCATGAAATTCGCAGGGTCTACCCAGAGCAGAACCTCCACTACAGACTGCTCGGCCTTTTTGGGATAAAGACGCAGGGTGTGCAGACCTCCTTCCCGCCCTTCCTCTTCCAGATCAAAATCCTGATCAATGCGCGCCTGACCGGTGACAATACGCGCCAAAGAAACGGAACCGGCCAGTTCTGGGGAATATTTGTAGACCAGCTCTTCTTCCGGAAAAGCGTGCCAGATCGCATCCCGACCGATCACCAGAAGCTCCGGTGCGGGTTTTTTCGTTTCCCAGCGCAAAAGAAGCGGTTTTTTAAAGATCAGGCTGCCGCTACGCTCCTCGCGCGAACCACTTTCTTTGTGCAGCAATGTCTGTCTGAATTCGGCCCGCATGGCGGATATGCCCGCGTAGACGCGCTGCAGATTGTCCACAGTGCCGGCCGCCCTGGCGCAAAAAGGCAGGATGAGCGTCAAAAGACAAATTGCCGGCAGTCGCATCAAAAACTTCAGCATGTTTGTTCCTGTATCCTCCAACACAAAACAATGTTTGCCGCTTCCCATTTTGCGTCAAAAATTGTCCTACCCGATGACTTTGCGCGGCTTGCTGCCGTCCGCAGGCCCGATGATCCCGTCCGCCTCCATCTGTTCCACAAAACGGGCGGCCTTGTTGAAACCGATGCTGAATTTGCGCTGGATGAGAGAAATGGAAGCCGTGCCCCGGTCCCGTACAAATTCGACCGCTTCATTGTACATGGGGTCGGCATAAAGGTCGCCGCCGCCGCCGCCGGTTCCGCCTCCACCTCCGTCCTGGCCCCACTCCAGAAAATTGATTTTGTAATCCGGCAGTTGCAAAGATTTCCAGTAGTCCACCACCGCGTTGACATTGCCGTCGCTGACAAAGGCTCCGTGCAGACGTTTAAATTTCCCCCCGTTGGGCTTAAACAGCATATCACCCTTGCCGAGCAGGTGTTCAGCGCCCACAGCGTCCAGAATGGTTCGGGAATCGTGCTTCGACATCACCTGAAAGGCGATGCGGCAGAGAAAATTGGCCTTGATCAGTCCTGTGACCACATCCACGCTCGGACGTTGCGTGGCGAGAATCAGATGGATGCCGGCCGCGCGGGCCAGTTGGGCCAGACGCACAATACTTGTTTCCACTTCCTTGGCTGCCGTCAACATGAGATCCGCAAATTCGTCAATTATTATGACCAGAAAAGGCATGGGAACCAAATCTTCCATGCCCGGCGGCGGACAATCTCCAAAGGCGGCCGTCTTGGCGTTGTAATCCGTAATATTGCGCACCATCGCCTTCGCTATGCATGAATAACGTCTCTCCATTTCCGCCACCGCCCACTCCAGGGCGTTTTTGGCCAGATGCACGTCCGTGACCACCGGATGCACAAGGTGGGGAAGATCCGCATAGGAAGCCATCTCGACACGTTTGGGATCCACCAGGAGAAGCTTTACTTCCTCCGGCCGCGCCTTGTAAAGCAAAGACAAGATTATGGAGTTTATGCCGACGCTTTTCCCGGCGCCGGTGGCGCCCGCCACCAGGAGGTGGGGCATTGAGGCGAGGTCGGCCGTCACCGGATGCCCGGCTATGTCCTTGCCCAGAGCCAGGGTCAGCAGAGAGGCTGAATTTCTGAAAGTCTCCGAATCGAGCAATTCCCTCAGGTATACGGTTTCGCGTTTATCATTGGGAATTTCGATGCCAACGGTGTCCGTGCCCGGCACAGGTGCCTGTATGCGCACAGAGACGGCTTTCAGGGCGAGGGCGAGATCGTCGCTCAAGTTGGCGATGCGCGCTACGCGCACTCCCGGGGCAGGCCTTATTTCAAACATTGTCACCACCGGCCCAGGGGTGATGCCCACAAGTTCACCCTGCACGCCGAAGTCGTTCAGGCAACTCATAAGGTTTGCGCCCTTCCGCTCCAGCTTTTCGCGCTCAACTCCCCCAAAAGCATGAGGAACGGCGTCCAAAAGCTGCAAAGACGGCAGCGGCGTCTTGCAAGCCGTTGGCGCCGGCCGCGCAGCCGACCCGCCTGGAACGTTTTGCGCTTGAGATTGTCGCTTGTCTGCAAAACAAGTTTGTCTTGCGACAATCTCGCTGCAGGGATTTACAGGCAAATCCCTGCAGATCAGATTGGCGTTTTCACCGTCAATCTGATCTGACTCCTCGACTTTCGGAATGGAGGGGGCAGCGGCGGTTACCGGAGTCCGCCCGTCCGGGGAAAAGGCTTCCCACCCCTTTCCGGCAAAAACCGGAGAAAGTTTTTCCTCCCACTGCGACGGCTGAATTTCGGTTTTTCCAGGTACAGGCTCCAGTACGGGCGCGTTTTTTTCCGGTTTGTTTTCCACAGGCTCGTCAAGGGCGAGGCCGTTTGCCGCTGATGCGCCCGTCCCGGAAACTGGAGGACGGATTGAAAAAGTCATGCGCACTGTTTTCCTGACCGCCGGACGT
>JAITRF010000137.1 GCA_031288535.1 Desulfovibrio sp.
TGGGGGCGACCATTACGATGTGACCTTAACAAATTTAACATATGATGTCCATTTTCTTATAGCGATTTCGCTTTGAAATCGCTCTGGCGGCCGCGCGAGCGGACGCCCGCCGCGAAGGCGCAAGCGCAATTTGTTTGCGCGGTTAAGCGCCGGAGCGGGCGCGGCCTGAAGATAAACCGTGTATAATCTCGAAGTTAAAGTACTCTAAGCGATACATCGTACTTGAGACGCCTGCGGGCGTTCCCCTCCCGCAGGCGTCTGCGGTTCGAATTTGCGCGGCAGAACCCTGTCGGGCGTGTCAAACCTGAAGTCAACACGCTCGAAGGGAAGATGCGTTATTTGCTGTGGTCTTTCACCCAGGCGGCTATCTTCGGAGCGATCTCCTTCTGTGAGAGCGTGCTGGCCACGATGCCGGCGTGTCCGATCGGGAAGGACCAGTTCTCCTTGTCCTTGCTGCTCACCAGGTTGTTGAGGGGGATGCTGGCGGATTCCGGGATCAGGTTGTCCTTGCTCCCGTGCACGTTGAGCAGGGGCACGGTGATCTTTTTCAGGTCTATTTTTTTGTCGCCCAGGCAGAACTTGCCTTTGATGAGCTTGTTTTCCTGCCAGAGGTCCTTCATCCAGGTGCGGTAGTTTTCCCCCGCCTGATCCGGGCTGTCGAAGATCCATTTTTCCATGCGCAGGAATTCGCCCAAGGCCTGCGGGTCGTCAAAGCTGTTCACTATGCTTATGTATTTGCCCACCGCCAGGTTGTAAGGACTGAGCATGACGAAGACATTGTTCAGGAACTCGCCCGGCAGGTTGCCGTACGCTTCCACAAGCAGGTCGATGTTCATGAATTTCGACCATCTGAAAAGCAGGCCGTCGTGGATGTCAAAGTCAAAGGGAGCGGCTATGGTCACCAGGTTTTTGATCTTTTCCTGATGCAGCACCGTATAGATCGCGGAGAACGTCCCGCCCTGGCATTTGCCCGCCAAAGTGATCTGCGGAACGCCGCGCGTTTCGATGATGTGGTCGACGGCCGCGCCAAGGTAGTCTTCAACATAATCCTCGGTGGTTATGTATCTGTCTTCGTCCGTGGCATATCCCCAGTCAATTATGTAGACGTCCAGACCGAGTTCCAGAAGCTTTTTGACGAAGCTCTTGTCCTGCTGAATATCCATGATGTACTGCTTGTTCATCAAAGCATAGACGAGCAGCACGGGAGGGGAGGTCGGATTTTTTACGAACGGTTTGTAGTGAAAGAGAGTCATTTTGTCAATTTGCAGGACTGCGTCTTTGGGGGTGGAGTTTATCTCGTCAAGGTTCAGCTTGGCGAACACCTCATACCCCTTGAGCATTTTTTCGCGGTATTTCAATGCTCCTTCAACCGCGCTCTCAAACATTTTGAAAGCGGCCAGATTGTTTTCAGCATCAGGCATTGCGTTTTTCATTGGCTTTGACCTCCTGTTTTAAGGCCCGCAGTTCTTTCTTCAGCTCATACACGGTTTTGTAGAGGGCATCCATATCGGAGTTTTTGGGAATGGGAAGGACCGAGAGATAAACCTCGCAAAGTTTGTCGAATTCAATCTTGAACTTGGACATGGCGTCTACCATGTTGCCGGCCAGGATGCTTACGTCGTCCGAAGAAAGCACCTTCTGGTAGGAGTCCGAAACCAGTCTGACCCAATATTTGTAGAATTCCTCGAAGGTTTTCGGCTGCGTGCCCTTGGCGTGCATATCCACATAATCCTCAAGGGCCCGTTTGGTCGCGTCCTGCATGATCTCCGCAAGGCGCGAGGAAAACTTGCGCGCGGCGATATCGTATTTGATGAAGCGATCAAGGCTGGCCTTGAGCAGACGCCAGAACTCCATTTCCTTGCCGTAAGTGGGGGAGTTCAGCAGCGTGCCGAAGCTCTTTTCGTAATTTTCCTGCCAGACGTTAAGAAAATCTATGTAGCCCTTGGGGCCTTTCTGCATGGAATCCCGGAAGGCGCTGTTAAGCGTTTCGGCCGAGTCGGACCAGTTTTTCAGGTAACCGCTCATCGTGGCGTTGCCGGATTCCATGTCTCCCACGAATTTGGCCGCAAAATCCTTCATGTACCCCGGCATGGCCGGGGTGATGCCGTCTTTCAGCAGGGTGAAGAACTGTTTGGACCATTCGTCGTAGATTTGCAGCACGTCCTGGCTGTTCGGAATCTTATTGTCTTCACTCAGTTTTTTCCACAGTTCATAGACCGCCTGATAGGCTTTGTAGCTGTTTTCGGCTTTTTTCCAGAAATCCTGCGGGGCGTCCTTGAATTTCGCGAAGTATTCCTCCGGATTGAAAAAGGCCGCGTCCGCCTCCCGGTCATCCTTGAAGAAGTTGGCTTTCATGAAGTTCCGCCACTCCTCGAACATGGCCTTTTGGGCTTCAAAGTATTTTTGATACGGGGCATTAGGCATGTCACAGAGCTCCTTGTTAGAGTTGCTTACCATAATGTCATGTCATTCGCAGAATGTCATGACGCTGGTCGCCCGGCGAAGCCGGGTGCGCCGCCGCAGGCGGCGTGGGCAAAGCAAAAACCACGTTTTTTGCTTTGCGATCTTCACGCCTGTTATGGCAGTTCAGGCGTGACATCCCGGTAGTGAGCAGGGCTGTCGCATCTTGTTGCGTCAGCCCTGCGGCGATGCGCAAGCATCGTCCGAAGCCGCAGGCTTCGTAAGGAGCAAGGCGGCTTTGCCGCCGCCGCGAATCTCAAGGGTATATATCATAATATCCTGAATTAACGTTAAGGAGTTGTTTATTGATTACCATGACATTTATGTGGTAAGAACAAAATAGTTCCACCCTGAGTAATGCTCTATTTGTAAATATTATTTATGAACAAGCTCTAAGACAAGAAAGATACTTGTCAGACACATAATGATCCCCGGGCGGGATGTCAAGATTGGCGGGCGATTTTTTCCCAAAGGGCTCCTTCCGCCTCGTCCATGAAGGCCTCAAGTCCGCTTTTCGCCGCAAGCGGCCAGGTAAAGGGCGCGGGCGCGGGTTTTGCCGCAAGAGCCCGGATGCGCCGGGCCAGTTCTTCCACATCGGCGGGGTCGGAAAGCAGTGCGTCGGCTTCCAGAAAAAAAGAAGCTCCGTTCGCGGTAGTGGTGATCGCCCGGCAGCCGCAGGCCAAAGCCTCCAGCACGGCGTTCGAGCAGGCGTCGTAAAAGGTGGGAAGCGCGAATATGTCCAGCGCCCTGTAGAATGAAGGCATGTCTTCCGTCTTGCCGGTAAAGGCCACGCGTTTGTCCAGGTTGAGCGAGCGGGCGAGCGCCCTGTAATGCGAGGCGTCTCTTCCGCCTGCCACGAAGAGCAGGGTGTTTTCCGAAAGAAGGGCCAGAGCGCGGATGAGCTTGTCCACTCCCTTGAGCCGGAAGTTGGTGCTGGCCGTGCCGATGAGCAGCAATTCCCCGACCCGCCCGGCGAAGCGCCTTGAAAGTCCGGAGGTCTTAAGCAGGGCCGCGCGGGCTTTTTCCCTTTCCTCGGGCGCGGGCGGCGAAAAACGGGCGGCGTCCGGACGGTTGTAGACCACGGAAACCTTGTCCGGGTTCAGGGCCGGATAAGCCCCAAGCAACCATTCCCGCACCAGGTGGGACACGGCGATGACCCGGCTTTCTCCGGTGAACTGGCGTTTTTCCAGAAAGACGGTGAGCAGGTTGCCGGGCGACAGCCGGCGCGTCAGCCTTTTGAGGGCGCGTTGCGGACCGGGGGCTATGGAGAGTTCGGATTTTTCCCAGAAAACCTTGAGGGGTCCGCCGCCCATGCGGACCAGATCCTGCCGCCAGGTCTTGCCGAGGCTTATCGTCATGTCATACTCTCCGATCTTTCTGAATCTTTCCGCCCGAACCAGAAACCAGAGCATTTTGATAAAGCGCGGCCCCCACGGACGGCCGACTTTGAGAACGCGCACCCCGGGCGGCGGAGCGGTTTCCTGTCTCGAGCAGATGAAATCCACCTGGTGGCCGCGTTCCGCAAGCCCGCGCGCAAGGCGGAAACCGAACTGCTCGACCCCCCCGTACAGGGAAAGGCGGGGCAACATAAGGGCTATGCGCGCTCTCTCGCGGGGCTCAGTTTTCATTTTGCAGGGCCTTGAGCATCTCCAGTGCCTCCCTGCTTGAGGGATTTATGCGCAGGGCGGCATCCAGGGCTTCACGGGCGCGATCGAAGCGCGCGCTCTGCAGCAGAGAACGCGCCGCCGTTATGTACAGTGTCTCCTCTTCGTCTCCGTAGACGGATTTGATGAAAGCCCCGTAATCGTCTCCGAACACCCTGCGCGCCAGCTCGTTTTCGTCGTAGAGAAAGCGGGCCAGCCGGAGGTGGCTGCTGCGTCCGGCGAAATGGCGGCAGAAGAATTTGCGCGCGTTTGCCGTCAGTGACCTGACGCGCAGGATGGAGATCCGCATGGTTCTGACAATGTCCTCATGAATGTCGGCGAGTTCGGCGAACTCGTTTGCCGTTTCCGGATCGGGAAGGTTCTGCGCGAACATTTTCAGCTTGGGGGCGTAATGGCGGTCCAGATGCACGTTTTCCAGCAGTTTCCGGCATTCGTGGAAAATATAGCCTATGCTCCAGTCCAGCAGGGAATCGGCCGGAGGAGGGTTTTCTTCCCGGCGGAAGAGATTGTGGGCCTTGTCCTTGAGCCGCCAGAGCAGCCCCTTGTCCCAGCTTTTGCCGACGGCGGCGCGCAGAATGGAATCGGAGAGCGTGCCGCTTTCGTCAAAGCGGCTGAACTGTTCCTCGAGGATCGCCGAGGCCTCGCAGAAATCGCGCAAAATATCCCCTCCGAGGGCTTCAATATTTTCCGTCGGCCATTCCTGCATTTTTGTCCTCTCTATTCGGATTTCAAATCAACCCCGCATCCATTTGGCATGATTTGGCGGCTGCGAACCCGGTTTTCCCGGGCCGTTCCGCAACGCGTCCACACCCGCTTCAAGTTTACAGCAATCACGGAGTATGGCAAGGGCGGGAAGACATCTCTCCAGGGCTGACGCGCCGTATCGGAACATTTCGGCAGTTCTCCAAACCGCGTACCATTAAGGAAGCGCTGATTAATTGGGGCTCCGCCCCAAACCCCGCCGGGGGAGCGTCAGCCGTAGGCGAAGTTTCGAGCCGTACGGATGACGACAGCAGCTATAATGATTTCCCCCGGACCCCCTCGATAGTAACTCGTTGAAATATCTATTGGATGTATAGGAGGCAAAGTCATCTCAAAAATAAATCAGTGCTTCCTTAAGGAAAGTACAGCTTTTCCTCCTCGGGAAGGGGAGAGGCGTCCTTATACCGGTCGTCCGGCCAGATCAGCGTCCAGTCGCAGGCAACGGGCCTGTCGTCGTCCCTGACCTCGGATTCACGATAGGGAGCCTTGTTGCCGGTACTGTACAGCAGTCCGTCGTCAGGATCGGAAACGTAA
>JAITRF010000021.1 GCA_031288535.1 Desulfovibrio sp.
AGAGCGTTTTACGCTTGGGATTGCCGCGTAACAGCGAACCCGCCCGCGGCAATCTCGCGGACGTTGCCACGCTTCGCACCGCCAGAGCATTTATCGGAAAGATATTTTCAATGACAAGACGCTCCCATACTGTAACGTGTCCGTAGGTTTACTTTCCGGAAGCGGATGACGACAGCGGCGATAATGCTTTCTCCTGGACCCTCTCGATAGTAACTCGTTGAAATATCTATTGAGAGTACAGAGGGCAAAGTCATTTCAAAAATAAATCGGTGCTTCCCTGATTATAGACTTTTTCGCGTGCAAAAGGAGCTTTTCAGGCACTCCGCCTGACGAGAAACCAGGTGGTTATCCCAACAGACTGCCTTGAGAACGAGTCATTCAACCCATAATTGGAACTACTGGTCCAAAGCGACTCCGACCTTCTTCCGGGAGACGGGTCTTCACGCGGATCTCCCCCAGCCGGAAACGATGATCAGCATGCCTGCGATGGCAACGGCCCCGCCGATCAAGTCGGTTGCCGTCAGTAGAACTCCGTCCACGATTCTCAGCCACAAAAGCGCCACGACGACATATACGCAGCCGTAGGCGGCGTACACCCTGCCGCTGGCAGCCGGATGCATTGCCAGCAGCCAGACGAAAACGGCCAGACTGACCGCGGCCGGAACCAGAAGCCAAGGCGAACCTCCCTTGCGCAGCCATACGTAGGGGAGAAAACAGCCTGTAATCTCCGCAATGGCAGTCACGATGAAAAGGAAGACGGTTTTTGCGATCACAGCGTCAAGAACTACCTGTCCAGATTATAATCGCTGAAATTTACCCTTTAAACATTTGCCCAAATTTTCTCTACTTTAACAGATAAATGCAACAAAAGGCAAACTGTAGGGAGCGGTTTTTTAGAGAAAAAACAGCGAATTCATATAATTCATATATGAGTAATATGTTATTATGATTTTAATTGATAAAAAAATTTTACTATGGGAATGGCGTTACTGCATCAAGGAAAAGCAGTAAATCTATATAATTCATATATGACTAATATGTTTAGATTTTTATTGACAATAAAATTTTCCTCATGTCAATAATTAAAAAAATAGGCATCCGGGTTACAGGGAATTTTAATCTCATGATCAGAAACAGCAATATTCACTGATATACGCAGCCATGCTGCGTCGAGGTACTTTCCGTTGTGCGGATGCCGCGAATGCACAACCAAAAGGAGGCAAACCTTATGGATAGTATTGATCCGGTAAAATCCAGGAAAGTTTTAACGTATCGGTGGATATGTCTTGGAACCTTGTGGCTCGTGTATTTCTTCGTCTACTTTGACCGGGTGGCCCCGGCCGTCGTCGCGCCCGAAATGATGAAAGAGTTCGGCATCACGGCAGCGGAGATGGGGCTTCTGGCGGCGGCGTACTTTTATCCGTACGCCTGTATGCAGATTCCATCCGGCGTACTTTCCGATTTTTTGGGGCCACGCTTATCCGTGGCCATTTTTTTTATTGTCGCCGGTATCGGCACCGCCATGTTCGGTTTCGCCGAATCCTACACGGTAGCCATTATCGGGCGCGTATGCATGGGTATCGGGGTAGCCGTCGTGTACATCCCGATCATGAAAATACAATCCCAATGGTTCAGGCCTGGGGAGTTCGCCACACTGACGGGCATACTGCTCACGGTGGGCAACATCGGCGCCCTCGGCGCTGCCGCTCCTCTGGCTATCTTTGTAGGGATAACCGGTTGGCGCGCTGCCTTTTACTGGTTGGGCGGCATTACCGTGCTGCTGGCGATCCTGGTGCTGCTCTTTGTCCGCAACCGCCCGCAAGATATGGGTTTGCCGACCATCAACGAGGTGGATGGCATCAAGGTTGACGCCGCAGTCCAGCAAATGGACGATTCCCTGAACTTCTCCAGCACCCTGAAAATGGCCCTGACCAACTGGAACTTCTGGTGGCTGGCCGTATACGCCTTTGCCGTGTACGGGCCGATGATGGGTTTCCAGGGGCTGTGGGCCGTGCCCTACATGCAGGACGTGCTGGGATTCACCAAACAGCAGGCGAGCAACGTCATATCGTTCTGGGCTCTGGGGATGATTGTCGGTTGTCCGCTCTCCGGCATCCTGTCCGACCGCATCATGAAGAGCCGGAAAAAGCCAGTCATCATAGGAGCTGCAATCTATACTCTGGGCTGGCTGTATATCTACATGAACCCGACCGGTTGGAGCCAGACCGGCCTGTCCGTATTCTGCTTTTTGATGGGCGGTTTCGGCGGTTGGTACATCATCAACTACCCGCATGTCAGCGAGCATCTGCCGCGTAAGGTCGTGGGCACGGCCATCGGGGTCTTCAACATGTGGTATTTCGTCGGCGGCGCGCTGTACCAGCAGTTCATGGGCAAGATTTTGGATTCCTACGGCAAGGCCCCTCTGGTGCGCGACGGCGTGGCGGTTCTGGATTCAGCCGGACAGCCTGTTCTGGGATTTGCCCCGGAGGCCTATGCCGGCACCTTCCTGCTCTGCCTCTGCGGCATGATCGCCGGCACACTGGCGCTGTTGGCGACCCGCGAGACCTATGGCTCCGCGCCCGGAGTCCCGGCCAATATTCCCGGTAACGCCATAAAACAAAAATAGCGCTACGCGCAGGAGGAACTGCCCTATGGAAAAAAATAAAGTAATCACTGCGGACGAGGCGGCCCGCCTGATAAAAAACGGCGCCACGGTGGCTACGGTCGGATTTATCGGCATGGGACATCCGCGGGAAATTGACGTGGCCATCGAGAAACGCTTTCTGGAAACCGGCGAACCCAACAACCTGACCCTGGCCATAGGCGCTTCCCAGGCCAACCCGGCCGAAAACACGGGGCTGAACCGCCTGGTCAAGGAAGGACTGCTCTCCCGCGTCATCGCCGGACACCTGAACCTGCAGAAAGATCTGGCCGGTCTGGTGAATGCCGAAAAGCTCGACGCCTGGAACCTGCCGCAGGGGGTGATGATCCATCTGTTCAGGGCTATCGGCGGCAAACAGCCCGGTCTGGTAACTCCGGTCGGTCTGAACACCTTCGTCGATCCCAGGGAAGGCGGCGGCAAGCTCAACAAGCGCACCACTGAAGATCTGGTGGAACTGGTCACGCTGGGAGGCGAGGAATACCTCTGGTACAAGCCCTTCCCAATTGACGTCGCCCTCATCCGCGGCACCTATGCGGATTTGAAAGGCAACCTGTCCTGGGAGCACGAAGCCATCAAGCTGGAACACCAGACGCTTGCCATGGCCGCCAAGGCTTCAGGCGGCATTGTCATCGCCCAGGTGGAGGCGGTCACCCAGAATAACAGCATTCGTCCCAAAGATGTCCTGGTGCCTGGCATCCTTGTGGACTACGTCGTGCCGGTCAAGGAACAGCGGCATAATGCCCAGAGCTATGCCGCCCAGTATGAGCCCTGGCTTACGGGCGACATGCGCCTGCCCATGGGACAACTCTCCAGTATGGAACTGTCGGAACGCAAGGCCATCTGCCGGAGGGCGGCCATGGAACTGGTGCCTGACGCGGTCATCAACCTGGGGATAGGGATGCCGGAATTCGTGGCCTCCGTATGCGCGGAAGAAGGCCTGCTAAACGACGTGACCAGCACTGTGGAACCGGGCCCTGTCGGAGGAATGCCGCAAAGCGGTCTGCGCTTCGGAACGACGATCAACCCCGAAGCTTTTTTTGATCATGCCGGCATGTTCGACTTCTACAACGGCGGCGGACTGGATCTCGCGGTACTCGGACTGGCGGAGCTCGACGCCGCCGGCAACGTGAACGTGAGCAAATTCGGGCCGCGCATCGCCGGGGCCGGAGGTTTTATCAATATCACCCAAGCCTCCAAAAAGGTCGTGTTCATTGGAAGCTTTACCGCTTCCGGACTTGAATGCTCCGTCGGCGGAGGCAAGCTTTCCATCGTCAAGGAAGGCAAGGTCCGCAAGCTGATTGAAAAGGTCGAGCACATCACCTTTTCCGGCGAGTTTGCGCGCAGAAACAACATGCAGGTTCTGTATGTGACGGAGCGGGCTGTTTTCGCCATGACCAAGGACGGCTTGACCCTGGTGGAGATCGCTCCGGGCATCAACCTTGAAAAAGACGTGCTTGGACAAATGAACTTCAAACCCAAAGTCGCCCGTGATCTCAAGATTATGGATAGCCGTCTTTTCCATGAAGAGGCAATGAATCTGCGTCCTGAAATTATGGCCAAAACCGGCAGGTAACCTGCAACATGAACAGTATAACATAAGGAGCATGCGTTATGATGACTGGTAAAGAGTATGTCGAGTCCATCAAAAAAATGCGTCCGAATATTTATAAATTCGGAAAACTGATTGAAGATGTGACCACCAACCCCCATACTTCGGAACATGTGAAATCCGTGGCCCGGTCCTATGATTATTCGCACAACCCGGACTATGCGTCCATTTACACCTGTAAATCCGCCCTCACCGGCAAGGTGGCGCACCGCTGGACGACGTTAATGGATTCCATGGAGTCGGTAAGAGGCAACTCTGACCTGAAACGCCACCAGTATCGCCAGTCCGGGACCTGCCAGGGAGCGACATGCGCCGGCTGGACAGGCCTAAATGCCCTGTGGTCCGCCACCTACGCCATGGACAAGGACCTCGGCACGAATTACAACGCCCGGCTAAAAAAATTCATGATCGACGAGGTGGAAGGCAAAAGCATGGCCCTTTCCGGCGCCATCACCGACGCCAAGGGTAACCGCGCCCTGCGCCCCTCGCAGCAGCCGAACAAGATGAGCAACCTGCATCTTGTGGAAAAACGCTCCAACGGCATCGTGGTCAGCGGCTATAAAGTCCAGATTTGCGGCATCGCAGCCGCGCACATGGTTATCTGCGTGCCCGGCTCCGGTTACGGCGAGAGCGAAAAGGATTTCTGCGTGGCTTTTGCCGTTCCGCGCGACGCGGAAGGGTTGACCATCGTTGAATGCCGCACGGGCATGGACCGCCGTTACGAGGAAGAAGGCTGGGATGTGCCGAAAAACGGCACAATTACCCAGGCATGGCTCTTCTTCGACAAGGTGTTCATCCCCGATGAACATGTCTTCATGTGTGGAGAATTCAAATACACCGGCAAAATCATCGGCGACTTCGCTGCGATCTACCGCGCGGCCATCGGCGCTTGCGTCGCCGGCCAAGGCGACGTGATGATCGGCGCCGCCATCAGCATGGCTCGCGCCAACGGTCTTTCCCAGAAGACTTTTCAGGCTACCTTGAACGAAATGGCCATCAACAATGAACTGACCTACACCATGGGGATAGGGGCAACCGCCCTCGGCAAGCAGGATCCATCCGGCCTGTGGGTGCCCTCGCCTCTGCAGGCGCACGCCAACAAGGTGCTAGTGGGACGCGTTCCTTACGACACCAAGGTCAAATGCATAGACATCGCCGGCGGCATTTCCGAAACGGACTGCTTCCCGTCGTATGCGGATATTCAGCATCCTTCGTATGGCAAAAAGATCCTTGAGGGCCTTACGGCCGGCTGCGACGGCGAGAGCCGCGGCAAGATGTCCCGTCTGGTCACCTGGCTGTGCAACGGCAGCGGCATTCCCGGCTGCATGCACGGCGGCGGTTCCCCGGACGGCGCCAAACTTGTCGTTCGGGCATTTACCAAATGGGAAGACTTCGCCAAGGACGCCCAACGGATTATGGGCGTACCGGAAGGCGCGATTAAGGAACCGGAAACAAAGAAATAAAGCCTGACGCCCGAAAGCCGCCCCTGCTTTCCCGGCAGGGACGGCTTCACGGCGGGATGCGGTTCGTTTCCGCTGGCCCTGCCCTCTCCGTTTAGTCATAATGCAGGAAATCAGGTGAAGAAGCAGCCACTGCATCCGCCGTCAGCGGTTGAGGCCTATGAAGAGCCTACAGGACCACAAGCCGGTTCGGAATGGTACTGCATGGAGCAGCAGGACGCTTCTCCGGTAAAAGGGACGCCTGTCAAGGGCGCGCGCAGACGCGGCATCATCTGTGGGGAAATCCGCACCTGTCCATGCGGGAGAGGGTATTGTCCCGCGCAGACAACGTGATGTCGTTTCCTGACGTTCAGCATCCTTTTCTTTTGAAACCGGACCGGACGGAGCTGCCTCCGGGAAGGCGATTCGCGTCAAGAATATTCTGCAGGGTAATGGAATCCAAATAATCCGCAATGGCTTTTGTCAACCCGACCCATACGGGACGTGTCAGGCAAAACGGTTGGCGTGCACAGCCCCCAACACCTTTTTCCAGACAGGCGACTACCGCCATAGCCCCTTCCGTCAGGCGCAAGATATCGCCTACCGAATACTCCGAGGCCGCCCCGGCCAATCGGTATCCCCCCTGAAACCCCCTGTTGGCGCTGACAACCACACTGTTACGCAATACCGAGATTATCTGCTCAAGGTATCCCTTGGAGATATCCTGGCGTTCAGCTACGCTCTTCAGCGATATATATCCATCCTTTTGATTTTCAGCGAGATCAAGCAATATACGCACAGCATAACGGCCTTTGGTGGAAATTTTCATGCCCTGTCTCCATAGCTCAAATCATATTAAATTGCATTAAAACGGTAATGTCCTCATTTTTGTCTGGAAATGGAATGTGTGATAGTATACCACACTAAAATGTGAAGCATTTCAAGCGGTAATATAAAATACCGCTTTATAAACAGCAGACAAAACAAAACTATTCAGAAGTAGTTTTGTAAAATTCAAATAATATTGAGAATATATGAATAGCTCTGCAGAGATTTTCCTGCAAATCTCTGCCGCGAAATTGACGCAAGCTGTTCCCGCAAATACAAAATACGAAGAAGCGGGAAAAGAAAATCACCCGAACGGGTGATTTTTACATATCATTCCATTTCCAGATCGAAATGTCTCCATTTTTGATCCGGAAACGAAATGCGTGACAGGACGTCACGCCGGCATACGAAGCGTTTCGAGCGGCAAGGCGGAACAGCGCTTTCGCCGCAGCCGCCAAAGCAAAACCGCATGGACGCAGTTTTGATTTGAAAGCCTGATAACTGCGGCAAATGGCGGCAAACCCGGACGGGAGACATGTAAACAACGTGATCCGCGTTCAGCATCCTCTTCTTTTGAAATCGGCCCGGATGGGGCTGTCTCCGGGAAGGCGATTCGCGTCAAGAATATTCTGCAAGGTAATGGAATCCAGATAATCCGCAATGACTTTCGTCAACCCGACCCATACGGGACGGGTCAGGCAAAACGATTGGCGCGCACAGACGCCAACGCCTTTTTCCAGACAGGCGACTGTCGCCAGATCCCCTTCCGTCAGACGCAAAATATCGCCCACCGTATACTCCGAGGCCGTCTTGACCAACCGATATCCGCCCTGAAATCCCCTGCTCGCGCTGACAACCACAGCATTACGCAATATTGATATGATCTGCTCGAGGTATCCCTTGGAGATATCCTGGCGTTCGGCGATACTCTTCAAAGATATATATCCATCCTTTTGATTTTCGGCGAGATCAAGCAATATACGCACAGCATAACGACCTTTCGTGGAAATTTTCATGTCCTGCCTCCATGGATCAAATCAACTTGTTATCTTGATTCCAAATAAAAGTTGCTTCAATTTTTATTTGGAGCATGTTATGCTTGAGATTGTCTCTTGAGGCAAAGCAAGTTCGCCTCGCGGCAATCTCGCGGCAGGGATTTGCAGGCAAATGCCCGCTTGGCGGATGGGGATATTTTCAATGTCCATCCGCTCTTAAAAAATTCGAGTTTATTCCGTTGGATGCAGAAATTTGTTGTCCCAACCCATGGCACAGGACAAAGGACAGAACACAACCCTGGCAAAGCGTTGCCAAGACTGTTTTCGTGACAATCAGTGAAGAATTTTCAAGAGAGAGAGAGAGAGAGAGAGAGAGAGAGAGAGAGCAAGAAGTATGCCAAATTCACGTCAGTCCAATTCAAAATTAGACATAACGACACGTTTAATTTGGAATTGGAATGCGCTACAGGATGTCGCGCCGAAATACAAAGCATTTCGTATGGCAAGGCGAGACCACGCTCCCGTCTTGCCGACAAATCAAAAATACATGGATGCAGTTTTGATTTGAAATCCGAATTACGACATGACTCGCGCGCATCGGAGAAAAGAGCGAAAAACTCGCTCCCGGACAACTTCAAAGAAGAACTCATCGCCGCCTCCTCTTTTTTCAGAGGTTGCCGCAAGTTTTTCCAGAATTAAACGACCCTGAGATTCACACCAGCTTGTCGAAAATCAGCGTGTAGATGCTTCTTATGCTCAGGGACAATTTGAGGCGCAGGCGGGCCAAATCTCCGGCCGATCGGGACAAATGTCCGGCCATATGCTCGGCCACAGGCAGAAAATCGGCGTCTTTCCTGGGTTTGAGCAGTTCCGCGTAGGCGTCTACGCGGGCCACCAATTTCTCCGCTTCCCGACCACGGCCGACAAACCTCGCGTCTTCCAGCACGGCGGCGAAAAATTCCGCGGCCTGGTCCGGAAAAGACTTTTGCAGGGCCAGTTCCCACAAGGCTATGGACAGGGCACGAAACTCCCTGAGACATTTGCGGCGCCGGAAAAAACTCAGGCGTCCCACCCCTATGAAGGCGAGTTCCTCCTCAAAGTCCAGGCCCAGATACAGGGCGAGGAATTGTCTGATGACCTCTTCCGCGCTATAACTGGCCACGCTGATGCGCGTTTCTTCCCGTGCTTCGGAAACGGCTGTCGCCGTATCGCTCTGGGACATCGCCTTCCCTGGAACAGTTGCGGACCGCGCTGCCTGCGCCGCCGGAATATTTTCATACCAGGCCGCCGTCAACGGAGATATAATCCGGGGCAACCAGGCAGGCGGGCTCCCGCCCGCGATTTTTGCCAAATCAGGCTTTGCCCGTCCGGCAAAAAATCAAGCGTAGAGCTTTCAAAGTCGCTTGAATGCAAATCGGCATCAGAAGCTAAACTGCTCTAACAGAAAGCCCCAAGCGCGGGCAAGAAAAAAATGTCAGGGACTTACTGAAAATGCGCGCAAACACCGAAAAAACCCTGTCCGCGACCGAGGCCAGGGCCTTGTTCCCGCGCGGGCTCATGCAGGCGGAAAACGCCTTTCGTTTTTCCTGCGAACCGCTGCTTCTGGCCGCTTTCGCGCATTTGAAAAGCGGCGGGCGTCTTCTGGATTTGGGAACAGGCTGCGGGGCGGCGGCCCTGGCCGCGCTCTGCCTTGAACCCTCTCTGCGGGCCGTCGGGGTCGAAATCCAGGCCGAATCCGCGCAAGCCGCGGAATACAACGCCGCAGCCCTGGGTTTTGCCGACGCTTTCCGCGTCATCAACGCCGACCTCGGCGAGGCGGGACTTTTCGAGAGGATTGCGGCCCATTCCTTTGATCTGGCGCTTGCCAATCCCCCTTACCGCCAGCCGGAAAAAGGACGGCTGCCGAAAAGCCTCTCCCGCCGTATCGCGCTCTTTGAAGAAAGCGGCGGCCTTGATATTTTTTGCCGGACGGCATACAAGTCCCTGACCGATTCAGGCCGCTTCTCGATACTTTATCCGGCCGCGCGATCAGACGAACTCGCCGGCGCGCTGGAAAGGACCGGCCTTGTCCCTTTGCGCAAACTCTTCCTGCGCGCCCGGCCGGAAAAAGAGGCCGGACTGGTCCTGACCGAAGCGGGGATCGCCGGAAACACCCGGGAAAACGGTCCGCGCGAAGACACTCTGGTCCTGCACGCCGCCAAGGGCGGGTTCAGTCCCGAGGCCCTGGCTTTTTGCCCCTTTCTCGCCTGCAACGCCGGGCAGAGGCCGTAACTCCATTTCCAAACGCAAACTTTCATAATTTGTACCCGGAACAGGGAGCAACATGGGTTTTATGCCGAACGCCGACGAAAAAAACGCCGCCGCGACCCGGGAAGTCATACATATCGAGGGGGCGCGCCAACACAATCTCAAAAATCTGACCCTGGACATCCCGCGCAACGAACTGGTCGTCATCTGCGGCCCCTCCGGGTCCGGGAAATCGACCCTGGCCTTTGACCTTGTTTATGCCGAAGGCCAGCGGCGCTATGTGGAATCCCTCTCGGCCTACGCCAGGCAGTTCCTGCCCCAGATGGACAAGCCGGACGTGGACAAGATAGAAGGGCTCACCCCCGCAATCTCCCTCGAACAGCAGACGGCGACCCGCAACCCCCGCTCCACTGTAGGCACTGTGACTGAGATCTACGATTTCCTGCGCGTCTTCTTCGCCCGTCTGGGCACCATGCACTGCCCGCGCTGCGGCAAAGCCATAGAGGCCAGAAGCACGGACGAGATTATCAACGACATCCTGACCTTGGGAAACGGGTCGCGCTGCCTGATCCTGGCGCCTCTGGCCGTCATGCAGAAAGGCACGCATCAGGACCGCTTCAAAAAGCTCAAGGCCGAAGGCTTCGCCAGAGTGCGCGTCAACGGAGAGATATTTTCTCTGGACGAGGCGCCGGCCCTGGATAAAAACAAAAAGCACAATATCGAGCTGGTCGTGGACCGACTGGCGATACGCGAAGGCATACGGGGGCGGCTGGCCGATTCCGTGGAACTGGCCCTGAAATACGGAGGCGGGGATCTGATTGCCCTCGTGCCCGGA
Source organism: Desulfovibrio sp. (assembly GCA_031288535.1). Taxonomy (GTDB): domain Bacteria; phylum Desulfobacterota; class Desulfovibrionia; order Desulfovibrionales; family Desulfovibrionaceae; genus Frigididesulfovibrio. The sequence goes on from JAITRF010000021.1 coordinate 10,616, forward strand.
GAAAACAAAACCCCGGATCGCGCCTTCATCCACTCCACCTCAGCGACCTGCACGGAATGCAAGCTCGGACTGCCCAAGATGACGCCGCAGCTTTTCTCCTTCAACGGACCGCAGGGCGCCTGCCAGCGCTGTCTGGGGCTCGGTACGGTGGAATACTTCGACCCGGCCCTGATCGCCCCCAACCGCGGATTATCCTTGAGTTCCGGGGGGTTGCTGCCCTGGAAAAATCCACGGGTCTACCAGCGCTACAAGGCCGAACTGGAAGCCTTCGCGGCGCGCTTCAACCTCAGTCTGTCCTCGCCCCTCTCCGATTACGGGGAGGAGGCCATGCGCGCCCTTTTCCACGGGGAATCCGCGCCGGGGGTGGCGGCCTTGGAGACGGAGGGGAGCCTGCGCCGCAACTGGCTGGGCGGCACGGTACAGGCGCACGGCGGAAAAAGCGGCGAGGACGGGACGCTCTGGCCGGGAGTGGTAGCCCTGCTTGAAAAGGGAATGCAGTACGGGGACGCCTGGAGAGACGAGCTTTCCCGCTACCGTCACAACACGGCCTGCCCGGAATGCGCCGGGGCGCGCCTTAATGAAACGGCCCGCGCCGTGCGCGTCGACGGCCTGTCCATAGTAGATTTCTGCGCCCTGCCCGTGGCGCGTTCCCTGGAATGGCTGTCCGGGCGTTCCTTCAGCGGACGCAAAACGCGCGTGGCCAACCCGCTGCTTAAGGAACTGAACCACCGCCTGCATTTTATGATCCGGGTCGGGCTGGACTACATCTCCCTGGGCCGGGCCATGTCCACCCTCTCCGGGGGCGAAGCCCAGCGCATCCGTCTGGCCTCCCAGCTCGGCTCCGGGCTTGTCGGCGTCACCTATGTCCTGGACGAACCCTCCATAGGCCTGCACCCGCGCGACAACGCCCGTTTGCTGAACAGCCTGCGCGACCTTCAGCGGCGCGGCAATACGGTGCTGGTCGTGGAACATGACGAGCCCACCATCCGCTCCGCGGATACGGTGCTGGAACTCGGTCCCGGCTCGGGGGAAAAAGGCGGCGAAATCGTCTTTTGCGGCACGGTGCCGCAACTGCTGCAAAGCGAAAATTCCCTCACGGCCGGATACCTGCGCGGAGACCTGCGCATCCCCAGGCCGGAAAAACGCCGCTCCCCAAAAGGGGAAATCGTATTAAGGAACGTCGGCACCAACAACCTGCGCGACATAGACTGCCGCATACCCCTGGGGGTGTTTACCTGCGTGAGCGGGGTCTCCGGCTCCGGAAAAAGCTCTCTGGTGGTGGACACCCTCTACAAGCATATCGCCCTGCACAAGGGACTGAAGGTGGAAAACCCCGGCAGCATCGGCGGCATAAGCGGCATTGAGGCCGTAGACCGCATAACGGCCATAGATCAGACCCCCATAGGACGCACCCCGCGTTCCAATCCCGCCACCTACACCAAGGTCTTCGACGAGATACGCGCCATCTTCGCTAGCAGCCAGGACGCTAAAAAACGCGGCTACAATCCCGGACGCTTTTCCTTTAACGTAAAGGGCGGCCGTTGCGAGGCCTGCGGAGGCGACGGGCAGATCCGCGTCGAGATGCACTTTCTCCCCGATATTTTCGTGCAATGCGACGTCTGCGGGGGGAAACGCTACAACCACGAAACCCTCGAAGTGCGCTACAAGGGTCTGAACATCGCCGAGGTTCTGGAGCTGACGGTGCAGCAGGCGCGCGCCTTTTTTGAAAACTACCAGGGCCTGAACCGGAAACTGTCCATGCTTGCGGAAGTGGGCCTTGAGTATCTGCGCCTCGGCCAGCCGGCGCCCACGCTTTCCGGAGGCGAGGCCCAGCGCATAAAAATTTCCCGCGAACTCGGAAAACGCAGCCTGCCGGGCGCGCTCTACGTTCTGGACGAACCGACCACCGGACTGCACATGCACGAGGTCGGCAAGCTGATCAGCGTCCTGCACGAGCTGGTGGAACGCGGGGCTACGGTCGTGGTCATCGAACACAATGCCGACATGATTGCCTGCGCGGATTACGTCATCGATCTCGGTCCGGGTGGAGGCGAAAACGGCGGGCTTGTCATATCCTCCGGCACGCCCGAAGAAATCAGCCTGGACCCGAACTCCGTTACCGGCGCTTTTCTGAACCTCAAATGAACCTCCCCCGTCTCACCCTGGCCGCCGCGCGCAGCGGGGCGGGAAAAAGCACCCTTGCGCTTGTCCTGCTGGCCGCAATGCGCGAACGGGGGCTGGACGTTCAGCCTTTCAAGGCGGGTCCGGACTACATCGACCCTACCCTGCACAGGGCGGCCTGCGGCCGGCCTTCTTACAACCTGGACGCCTTTCTCCTGCCCGGACGGGCAATCCGCGGCCTCTTCCTCCGGCACGCCCCGCCCGCGCCCGGCCTCTCCATTATAGAAGGGGTAATGGGACTTTACGACGGGCTGGGGGCAGGGGCACTGGCCAGCACCGCCCATATCGCCGCCCTGCTGAAAAGCCCGGTGATCCTGGTTGTGGACGCCAAAGGCCAGGCCTTGAGCGCCGCGGCCCTCGTCCTGGGCTTTGCGCGTTTTCGTCCGAAAAAGGAAAACGGGGTAAACCTGAAATCATTCAATTTAGCCGGGGTAATTTTCAACCGCATCGCCGGGGCGGGGCAATACGCGCTCCTGCGCCGGGCCGTGGAAGACAACTGCGGCATCCCCTGCCTGGGCTACCTGGCGAACGCCCTCCCCACCCTGCCGCAGCGCCACCTGGGTCTGGTTCCGGCCCAGGAAATGCCGGGGCTGGAGGCGGATATCCGCACCCTGGCCGCTCTCGGCGGAAAAACCCTGGATTTGGACGGCCTGATCGAAATCGCCAGGGCCGCGCCGGACTTCAAGGCCGCGCCCCTGCGCGCCGATGCGGCCGCTCCCTGCTTATGGGACCCCGCCCTCCGGAAGACCGGAGAATTTGCCGCCGACCCCGGGGAATCCGCACTTCGGAAGGCCGGAGAATTTGCCGCCGACCCCGGGGAATCCGCACTTCGGAAGGCCGAAGGACCGGCAACGGGCAAAAAACAAACGCGCCTGTCGGAGCGCCCGCCGGTATGCCTCGGAATCGCGCAGGACGCGGCTTTCTCCTTTTATTACCAGGACAACTTCGACTATCTGCGCGAACTCGGGGCGCGGATAATCTTTTTCAGTCCCCTGCGCGATTCCTCCCTGCCCCCGGACCTGGACGGGGTCTTCCTCGGCGGCGGTTTTCCGGAAATATTCGCTCCCGGGCTCGAAGACAACCGCTCTTTCCGCTCCTCCCTGCTCCGCGCCCTGGAAGATGGCCTGCCGGCCTACGCCGAATGCGGCGGACTGCTCTATCTTTGCAAAAGCCTCACCCCCCTGCCCCGTCCGGCAAACACGGCGCCTTTCCTCCTGACAAAGGAAGAAGAGGGAACACCCGGACTTCGGGGCTCGTCCGCCCCGGACAGGGTACGGGCGACGGAGGACCGGGCTTATGCCATGTGCGGGTTTTTCCCGCACGCGGCGCAGATGACGCCCAGGCTGCAAACCTTCGGCTACGCGCGCGCGCGCCTGCGCGCGGCCTGTCCGCTGGGACCGGCGCAACGCGCTTTTTTCGCCCACGAGTTTCACTATTCGCGCATCGTCGCCCCGGAGGGAAAACCGGAGGGAAAAAGCGACGCCGCCCTGTTCTTTCCGCTGATGGATATGGAAAAGGCCGACGGTCGCGCCTGGAGCGGCGGACTGTGGAAAAAAAACACCGTCGCCGGCTATGCCCATCTTTATTTTCGCGGCTGCCCGGAGGTCGCGGCCTCTTTTCTGGCCTTCTGCCGCGCTTTGCGCGAAGGGAAAAAAAAACGCGAGGGGCGCGCATGTTGAGAGGCAAGGCAAAGCAAGCCGGAAAACTTATGATTCAGGGCACGGCCTCATCCGTGGGCAAAAGCCTGCTGGTGACGGCCCTGTGCCGCATTTTCGCCCTGCGGGGCGTCAAGGTCGCCCCTTTCAAGGCCCAGAACATGTCCCTCAACTCCTTCATCACCCCCCAAGGGCACGAGATAGGGCGGGCTCAGGCCGTGCAGGCCGAAGCCGCCGGCATAGAGCCGAGCTACTTGATGAACCCCATCCTGCTCAAGCCCACCGACGAATGCCGCAGCCAGGTGATGGTGAACGGAGTTATCCACGCCACGCTCTCGGCGCGCGAATATTACGACAAAAAGGCGGAGCTGGCGCAAGAAGTCGCAAACGCCTTCAAGACCCTGGCAAAATCCCATGAACTCGTCATCATAGAAGGCGCGGGAAGCCCGGCGGAAATAAACCTGCGCGAGCACGACCTGGTAAACATGGGCCTCGCGGAGATGATCGACGCCCCGGTGCTCCTGCTTGGAGACATCGAAAGGGGCGGGGTTTTCGCCTCCCTTTTCGGGACCTTCAAACTCCTGAAAAAAAGGGAGCAGAGACGCGTCCGTGGCTTTGTCATCAACAAGTTCCGCGGAGATTTGGATATTCTCACGCCCGGGATTGCGGAGATGGAACGGCTGATCGGCCGCAGGAGCCTTGGCGTGCTGCCCTGGTTTACTCCGGAAATCGACGAGGAGGACAGCCTGAGCGAACGCCTGCGTCCTTCCGCGCCGCGCAAAGGCGGGGTTCCGGAACTGGACGTCGCCGTCATCCGCCTGCCCTTTCTTTCCAACTACACGGATTTCTCAGTTTTCGATCTTTTCCCGGATGTCGGGTTGCGCTATGCGGATCGGCCGGAAACCGTGGGGAAACCGGATCTCCTGATCCTGCCGGGCAGCAAGAATACCTTGAAGGACCTGGAATTTTTGCGCTCTTCGGGCCTTTTCGGGCACATCACGCGCCTGCGCGGCGCGGGGGTGCCGATCATCGGCCTGTGCGGCGGCTTCCAGATGCTGGGGCGGGTGGTCCGCGATCCCCTGGGCGTGGAAAGCGGCTTGGGCGAGGCGGCCGGCTTCGGCTTCCTGGATATGGAGACAATCTTCGAGGAAGGCAAACGCGCCACGCAAACCCGCGTGCGGATCGGGGAACAGGCCGCGTGCGCCGGGCTGGCGCGCGGCGCGGAAGGCCTGGAACTCTCCGGCTATGAAATACACATGGGGCGCAGTTTCTCCCGGCAGGGAACCTTCGTCCCCTTCGCGCCCTTCGCGCCCTTCGCATTTGACGCGGACGGAGGCGGGGAAGGGGCGGCGAACGGGGACGGAACCGTAATTGGAAGCTATCTGCACGGGTTTTTCGACAATGTTGACTTTACCTCCATCCTCCTTAACAATCTGCGGCGCGCAAAGGGCCTTGCCCAAAAAGCCGCGCCCGTATTAAGCTATGCGGACTTCAGACGCAGGGCCTACGACCGCCTCGCCCGGATAACGGAGGCCAGCCTGGACATGGAAACCATAGACAAAATCATCGCGAACCGCCGATGAACCCCCTGAAAGACAAGAGGCTGAAAAGCCTTGCTCTGCTGCTTGTTCCCGGCGTCTGCGCCGTCTATCTGTTCCACGACTTTGACGCGCAACGCTTCTTATCGGCCCTGAGCGGCCTTCCCCTGCCTGCCTATCCGGCCTTCGCCCTGCTTTTCGCGCTCCCGGCCCTGCCCCAGGGCTTGCGTCTTCGCCTGCTCCTGAAAAAAAGCTGTCCGCTCCTCAAGGCGATCCGGGCCGTCCTCATCGGCTCCGGGGTAAACGCCATCCTGCCCGCGCGTCTGGGCGACGTGACCAAGGCCGCTTTCCTGTCGCTGGACGGGGGGATTCCTTTTCCGGCTACCCTGTGCGCGGTTTTCTGGGAGCGCCTCGGCGATTTGCTCTGCGTGTTCTGCATGGCCCTGCTTGTCGGCCTGCGTCTTGACGCGCCCGGCCTGTATCTCTCGGCCCTGATCCTGCCGGCCTTTCTGCTTGGGACGCTGGCCTTGGCCGTCCGCTTCCGGCGGCCTTTCCGCAGGCTCATAGCTCTTCTGCCTTGGCCCGCTTTACGCGGACAGGCAAACTCCGTGCTCTCCCGCCTGACGGAGCGGCGGTACCGTCCGCATCCGGGCACGGCGCTCGCCCTTTCGCTTGCGGTCTGGGTTGCCGCGGCCTTCGCCAACGCGGTCTTTTTCGCCTGCTTTCGCGGCGGCGCCCCGGATGCGACGGCCGGACTGCTGATCACCGCGGCCGCGGCCATAGGGGTTATGGTTCCGGGCACGCCCGGCGGCATCGGGACCTTCGAGGCTTCGACGGTCGCGGCCCTAAGCCTTTTGGGGGTGGAGAAAAGCGAAGCCCTGGCCTTTGCCCTGGCCCTGCACCTCGTGCAGGTCGTTCCCTGCGTCCTGTATGCGGTCTACGCCGCGGCGCGCGGCCGCTGGTCCATCGCCGGGGCGCGCGCCGTCTTTCTTGAAAAGGATGTATCTTGTGAGCAGACGGAATTCTGAAAAAATCCGCTTCCCCACGGAAATGGCCAAAGGGAACGAGGCGGAAAAAGACGGGCCGCAGTTTTGCGCCATCGTCTTCGACCTGGACGGCACGCTGCTCGACACCCTTGAAGACCTGGGCGAGGCCATGAATGCCGCCTTGCTTGATTTCGGCTACCCCTCCCACCCCCTTGCCGCTTACAAGCGTATGGTGGGAAACGGCCTTGAGACCCTCGTCGTGCGCGCCCTGCCCCCCGGAGCGGAAAAGGAACTGGGCGCGCAGGGCCTCAAGGCCCTGACCGAGGCCATGCGCGCCAACTATCAGGAAAAAGCCCTGAAGGCCACCCGGGTCTATCCGGGGATCTGCGATCTGCTTGCCGCCGTAGGGCAGATGGGCCTGAAAAGCGGAGTGCTCACCAACAAACCCGACCCGGCCACGCAGCTTGTGATCCGGCACTTTTTCCCTTCTCACCCCTTCACGGCCGTGCAAGGGGCGAAACCCGGCACTCCGCTCAAGCCCGACCCGACTTCCGCCCTGGCCATGGCGGAAGACTTCGCCCTGCGCCCGGAGCGGATCCTCTATCTTGGGGACAGCGACGTGGACATGCGCACGGCAAAGGCCGCGGGCATGTACGCCGTGGGCGCGACTTGGGGTTTCAGGTCCGCCGGGGAATTGCTGGCAAGCGGGGCGGACGCGCTTTGCGCGCACCCGCGGGAGGTCGCCGCCCTTCTGATCGGATGAGGTCCGTCATGGCCGCGCCGAACGCCTGTCTTCCCCGCAGGCTGCGGCATCCGCCCCCTGCAGGCAACTGCCCAATTCCCCCGCGCTCTGAAGCAGCTCATGGAGGGGATCGCGGCTTTCGGACCCGGACAGGCGCGCCCGGCCTTCCCGGGGGATTGCCCGTCCGCCCGGGGCGGCCTCATTTTGTCCCCGGCCTCCGGAAGAACCGGCCTTGAAACCCGGCATCCCGTTCACCTGGATGAGAGGCAGAGAAGCAAATCCCTGGCGCAGCACGAGAGTTTTGTTGCGCAACAGTTGCACATGCAAAAGGGCCCTTCGGAAAAAAGACAGTTCAGGCGCGGGAACGGAGGGGTCGAGACTGCGGTCCACGGCTTCGCGCATGGACAGGCCGGCGTTCAGCAGAGCCTGGAGCTTCACGATGCCGTCCACATCGCCGGAAGCTTCGGCCACCGGATAAAGCAGGGCGGATTCGCCGAAAGAGACCAGGGCTTCGCGGCAGGCCGGGCAGGAGGGGGAAAAGAACAGACGGACCTCCGAACGCGAGTGCCCGCCCAGGGTATGGCGCGGCAGCGTCTCATCCGCCGCAAGAATGCCGTTGGCGAGAAAAAGCCCGAACCAGACCGGCAAAAGCAGCGACGGCCCGTTTTCCGCCAGAAACCAGCCGTCCCGCACGCCGCGCAGGCTGTAGTAGACCAGCCCGAACAGGGCGGCGGCCACCAGGCAGTCGAAGCAGGGGGCGAAAAAAAGCATCACGAGCAGCAAGACCGTGTCCAGCGCAAGGGCCGCCATGGACAGAAAACGTGCCGCCGCCTTTTTGCCGCGCAGACAGAGAAGCGTTATCAGGAAAAAACAGGCGCCCCCGATCCACCATAGGGAAACGCCGCCTATCGCGCTGCCCCGGAACAAGGCGCAACCGGAGGTGAGGCAGGGGGCCGGAGAGGAAGTGGGAAAGGCCATCCAACCGCACCAGGCAAGCCCCAGAAGAGAAAATCCCAAGGTCGGCCAGGGGATGGATTGATTGCTCGAAGCCATGCGCGTCCGGGCTCCTGGTGAGATGTCACGCCTGTGCTGTCGCAACAGGCGTGAGGACAACTTCGCCGAAAAACATGATTTTCGGCTCGCTTATGACGCCGCAGACGACGTAAGCCGTCGAAGAACAACGTTTTTCGACGGCGATCCTGCAAAAATAACCATTAAAAATATGTTTGTTATTTTTGCAATTAGACACTGGCGCCGCTTTACACGACACTCGAACGGCTTGAGTTTATCGCTGGCCGATCCGGCTTGCCGTTATTCAAATTCCGGGCATACCTTGCGGAAATTTGCATCCGGCTTTGAAATTGTACGTCTTATGCCGCCCAAGGTAAAGACTTAATAGCGGTTCCCCGGGGCGGACGCATCCAAATCCTC
>JAITRF010000022.1 GCA_031288535.1 Desulfovibrio sp.
GCGAAGTCAAGACCCTTGCGCCGTGCCGCGAGGAAGTTCGGATACCACTTGCGGGTGATAAACCCGCCTTTGCGGAAAAACACCTTGCCGTAGGCGATGTCGTCGCGCTCTTCCAACACACGCACCCGCCACTCCCACAGGTCTGTGTGGACAGGGCTGTCGAGAGGCTCGTTCTTCCAGTTGAAGTGCAACAGCCCAAATACGCCCTCATCGTTGCCGCCGGTCATGGAGAACCCGGCGGCGAGTAGTTTGCGGCAGTAATCGTTGTAATTTAGTATCATAATCTCATTTCCTTACCCTGTTCCGCGGCGGCTGCGGCATCCAGGATGTCTTCAAGACATTCCATGGCCGGAGGCGCGAAAGGGGCTTCCTCCGCTTCCGCGGACTCGCGGAAATCCAGATTGCTCACGCGGGACGCGTCGGAATAGAGCAGCATACGGTCCGCGCTGATGGCCTCCATGGGCATGCCGAGCCGCTTTTCCAGCACCAGACGGCCCCAGAAATCCGGCAGGGCGTCGCGGAACGCGCCGTATAGTCCGTCGTTAGTCCTGACCGGGGCTATAGGTCCGGTAAGCGGGAGTTCCAGCGGGTCCACGGGCAGGGCGTCAGGCAGGGTCGGATATTTCCGGTCGTAATCGAAACGGCCTACCCGCGCCGCCGGATCATATTTACTCCCTGCTGCCTCATTGGCATCAAGCCAGACGCAGCAACCGGGCGGCATTGCCGCCCAGAATTTTCTTCCGGGAATCCTCGGAAAGGCCGATTTGGGAAAATTTGGCTATGCTGTCCCTGATAACCACCTGGGGCCAGTCCGTGCCGAAGACAAAGGAATCCGAGAACCGGTCGATGTCCGGAAAGTATTGGGGAAGCTTCCGGACAGGCAGGCCGGTCACGTCAATGCTGACGTTCCTGTGCAGGCGCACCACGGTCATGGCTTCATCATACCAGGGTCCCCGGCCTCCGTGGGCCAGGACGATGTTCAGGGCGGGGAAGTCCTGGGCCACGTCGTCGAAAAAGATGGGGTTGCCGTATTTGATGCGGGCGTGGCGGAAAACGGAAGACCCTGTGTGAAAAAGAACGGGGATGCCCATCTCCTGCGCCAGCCCATAGAGAGGGTACATCCTGGCTTCGTTGGGGTAGAAGTGGTTGTAGGTGGGATAGAGCTTCAGACCTCTGAATCCCCGATCGCCGCAGTATTTCTTCAGCGTTTCCAGAGGGTCCGGGTCCATGTGGGGATTGACCGTGCAAAAGGGAATCAGCTTTTCCCGGCCCGCGCAGAACTCTGCCACCTGATCGTTGGGAGCCAGCCCTGTGGTCAGAGGGGCGTCTTCAGCCAGAATGACGCCGTAGTCCAACCCGTTGTCCGTTATCAGGCGGACAAAGGCATCCGGGTCGGAGTAGGCGGCCTCAAATGCCTCATAGTCCGCCCGCGTGGGGAATGTTTTGTCCATCAGCTCCATGAGAGAGGCGGAAGGAGGGTCGTACCGGACCAGATGCATGTGAAAATCAATGACAGGGGTATCCATCGCATGCCTTTTCAATAGATTTTTCTCATACCGGGACGCATTCAAACGGGTTTGAGTGCTGAAAGGCCGACGGCCCTTTCCAGCATCGACCGGAACGGTCCGACATTGAAAATGTATAAACCGCTTTTGCAGGGGTCGCCTGCAAATTCCCGCCGCGAGATTGCCGCCAGGCGGACAAGCCTTGCCGTCAAGCGGCAATCTCAGGCGTACAATGTCCTACTTGGCGTCCATGCAGGCAAAGGACTTCCTGCTTGCGCCGCACACCGGGCAGCGCCAGACGTCGGGCAGGTCTTCAAACTTCGTGCCGCGCGGTATTTTCCCTTTGCGGTCGCCGCGTTCCGGGTCATAGACATAGCCGCAGTTCGCTGTCTGACAGCGCCACATTTCTTTTGGATCGCTCATGCTTCCTCCTGTCTGATTATGGCTCATACCCGACGCCTTTTGCAAGGGGCGCGCAATCCGGCAAGGGGGATAAGGGATTGGCAAATCGCAGTTGACAGCCGAAGCCGGCTAATCATAGTATGCCCCGTCGCGCGGGGACAATTCGCCAGTCTCCTGTCCGCCGGGACGGGGCCGGAGCAGTTTGACTTTGAAAAGTTGGACTGCTCGGCAAGGATTTGTTCGCAAATCCTTGCCGCGAAATGCTTGCAGGCGAGCTTCGCTCGCCGTTAAGCAAGCATTTCAAGCGTAAAATGCTCCAGCCGGTTGCGCGCCGCAAATTTCCCGGAGATTCCGATGCGGGATATCGTATTGAAACGCGCCAGAGAGGTGCTGGACATAGAGATGGAAGCTCTGGGCCAGGTCCGGGACCGGCTGGGAGACGCTTTTGTCGAGGCCGTGGAGATGCTTGCCGCCTGCAAGGGGCGGGTGGCTTTGACCGGCATAGGCAAATCCGGCCTGATCGGGCGCAAGATCGCGGCGACTCTCTCCTCCACGGGCGCTCCCGCCTACTTTTTGCACCCCGTGGAGGGGTTGCACGGAGACCTCGGGCTTATCCGTCCGGAAGACGCGGTGATCGCCATTTCCTATTCCGGGAAAACCGAGGAACTGCTTACCCTGCTTTTCTCCATACGCGGGCTTGGGCCGAAGGTTATCGCCCTGACCTCGGGTCTGGATTCTCCCCTGGCCGCGCTTGCGGACCTGGTCTTGGACGTGACCGTGGCGCGCGAGGCCTGTTCCATGAATCTGGTGCCCACCAGCAGCACTACGGCTACTCTGGCTTTGGGCGACGCCCTGGCCGTCTGTCTCATGGACCGCAGGCACTTCAATCCCGCGGATTTCGCGCGCTATCATCCCGGCGGCAGCCTTGGCCGCAGGCTGTCTCTGGCCGTAACCGACGTCATGCACAGGGAAAACCTGCCGCTGGCCCGCTCGGACGCGCCTTTGGGCGAGGTTTTGCGCGTTCTGGACGCGGGCGGGTTCGGGGCGGTTATTCTGACTGGCGAGAAGGATGAACTCCTCGGCATCATCACGGACGGGGACCTGCGCCGTCTGGTGTGCGCGGGGGGACTGAGGACGGAAGCTCCGGCTTCTGCGGTGATGCGGACCTCGCCCTGTTGCGCCGGCCTTGGCATGAGCGCGGCCGAGCTTATGGACATTATGGAAATCAGGGCGATTACCGTGCTTCCGGTTGTGGACGAGGCGCGGCGCGTGCGCGGACTGGTTCACCTCCACGATTTGCTGGGCAAGGGGAGCCTGCGGTTTTCCAAAGGCGGGCCGCGTATATGAACTACGGGGTCATTCTGGCCGGAGGTTCCGGCTCCAGGCTCAAGTCCGCATCCCGGCCGAAGCAGTTCACGGTTCTGGGGGGCAAGGTGCTGCTGACTTTTTCCGTGGAAACCTTTCTCGCCTGTCCGAACATCGACAGGGTCATAGTGGCCGCTCCCCCGGACAAGCTCGGGCAGACGCGCTCCGTTCTGGAAGAGGCGGGGCTCGGCAGGGCGGAAGTTTGCGCGGGCGGCGAGGCGCGTCAGGATTCCCTGCTGCTCGCCCTGAGGCATATCGAATCCGTCTACGGCCTTGAGGACTGGGACATGGCCGTGTCGCACGACGCCGCGCGGCCTTTCGTCAGCGCGCGCGTCATACGGGAGAACATCCGCGCCTGCGCCGGCTGCGGGGCGGCCGACACGGTGATCCCCGCCACGGACACCATAGTCGTGTCCGAGGACGGGGCCACGGTCGGGGCTATCCCCCCCAGAGAAACCATGTATTTGAGTCAGACCCCGCAGACCTTTTTCATCGGGCGATTTTTGAGCATCTGCGACGGGCTTGATCCCGGCCGCCTGGGGCGGGTGACGGACGCGGCGCGCATTCTGATCGAGGGAGGGGTGCGGGTGGCCCTGGTTCCGGGCGATCTTTTCAACATCAAGATCACCACGGATTTTGACCTGGTGGTCGCGCGCCATCTCCTTGGCGAGGGGAAAATAGACCGGAGCTAGCGGCATGCCTTTTCAGGACGACCACGCGCGGGAAGATTTTTGCGCCCCGGTGCCGGACGGCAGGCGGCTTGCCCTTGTTTTCGTCCTTCTCGCTCTGGTCGCCTGTTTCAATGTCTTCCACCGCCTGGGCGACGCCCCGATAGCCTCCTGGGACGAGGCGCGGCACGGGGTAAGCGCCGTGGAAATGCTTGAGCGCGGCGATTACCTGATCAGCACTTATAACGGCGAACCGGACTACTACAACGACAAGCCTCCTCTGGCTTTCTACCATGCCGTCGCGGGCTTCAAGATTTTCGGGACCACCCCTTTCGGGCTGCGCTTTTTCTCGGCCCTTTCCTTTATCCTCACCGCGGCCGTCCTTTTTCTTTTTGCCCGGAAATACCGGGGTACGGCCTTCGCCCTGCTCGCTCTCGGCATCTTCGTCACCTCCGCCCGTCTGATTGCCCGGCACGGGGCGAGAACGGGCGACGCCGACGCGGTCTTCGTTTTCCTTTATTCCCTGGCGCTTTTCTTGTGCCTTGCGGACGGGAAAGGTTTTCTCAGGTACCGGGCGGCGGCTTTTGTCGCCGGCCTGGCCTTTTTGTGCAAGAGTTTCCACTCCGCCACCCTGGGGATAAGCCTGACGCTGCTTTTTCTCCTGGAGCACGGGGTGGGCTTGCGGTCCCTCCTCCAGGGCCTCGGCTGTCTGGCCTGTTCCGCCCTGCCGGTGGGGATCTGGGTTTTCTTCCGCATGCAAAACGACGGCGGGGCCTTTTTCGAGCAGATGTTCTTCAACGACGTCCTTGACCGGTTTACCACGGTGCTGGAGGGGCACAACGGCAGCGTAATTTATTACCTCATAAAGATTTTGCAGAACTTTCCGGTCTGGCTGGGCGGTCTGGCCCTTGTGATCGGCGTCTTTCTACGCCTGGACGTTGTCGCAAGGCGGACTTGTCTAGCCGGGCAACGGCAATGCCAGGCGCAAAATGCCCCGGGCCGGCTGTTTTCCCTGGAAACGGCGCGCGGTGTTTTCAGGGTTTGCGACCCTGTGATGCGCAGGATGCTGCTTGTCGTCGCCGTGCCTTTTGTCCTGCTCACTTTGAGCGCCACCAAGGCGGACTGGTACTTTTACCCGACCTATCCCGTTCTTTCCGTATTGCTGGCCGGGGCCGGATTTTGTTTCGCGCGGCGTCTTTTATCCTTGCGCCCGAAAGCCCTGCCCCTGCTTTATCTCCTGCTTGCGGTCTGTTTTCTGGCCCAGGAGGCCGTGGTGCTGTTCAACAACCGGAAATTGGAGAAGGAGCGGGACAGGTCCCAGGAGATTATCCGGGAGGAGGCGGCGCAAAATCCGGGCGAGCCCCTGTATCTCTTTGTGGAGAGCAAACGGGGCGGCTGGCGTCAGTGTCTTGTCCTGGCAGCGAAGCTGCATGCGAGGGAAATATTTCTCCTGCCCGGAGGGAAAAGGTCTTTCGACAGTTTCAGCGGCGGGGAGAAGCTTTTGATCTACGACGAAGTGCCGACTCCCGCTTTGCCGGAAAGCTCTCCGGGCGGAGTGAAGTTTTTTCCCGCGCGGAACTTTTCCGGGAAGACCGTTCGCAACAGCATCGGCATGGAATTTTCGCAGGTTCCAGCCGGGTTCGGCATACCGGCGGGAACTGCCGATGCGTCCGGCGGGGAGGAGAAAATCGCCATCGGCGAATTCTGGCTGGGTAAATATGAGGTGACCCAGGAGCAATGGGCCGCTGTAATGGGGAATAATCCGAGCAGGTTCAAGGGCGTGATGCGTCCTGTGGAGAATGTTTCGCTCGGCGATGCGCGGGAATTCATCAGGCGCCTGAATGAGAGGGAAAAGACGGCGAAATACCGTCTGCCCGCGGATATGGAGTGGGAATACGCGGCACGTGCCGGCACGGATACGGATTACTTTTTCGGCGCTTTGCCCGAGCTGTCCGCACGGACGCTGGCGGATCTGGCGCTGGCGGAAAAAGCGCCTCTTGCCGTCGGGCTGGAAAGGCGCAGGGAAATCTACGGGCGCATCCTGCGGGGGCCGTACAAGGAGCTTGACGACTACGCCTGGTTTGACATGAACACCGGGGGCATGACGCATCCCGTGGGGGAAAAGAAGCCAAATCCCTTCGGGTTATACGACATCTACGGGAACGTCTGGGAATGGGTGCAAAATCCGTCCGGGCGGCGCCGAATTTTTCGCGGCGGCAGCTGGCATTTTTCGGCGAAGGAGTGCGGTTCTTCCTCGCGTTTCTACGATCACCTGGACATCCGCCACGGCAACATAGGTTTCAGGCTGGCCTTTTCTCCTGAATAGCGGGCGGCGATGTCGGTGCGGATATCTATGTAATTAAATAGTTCTAGAATAGTTAAATTTTAAAAATTTGGACTGCTCCGGACTGCCTCAACTTATATCGTCACGTCCATTTTACTCTCCCGGCGGACTCGGCAGTATCTTGCATTTATGCCTAAATGGGTATAAAAATAGCATGAAAACACTTATCTGGCTCGGTTCCTCCAAAAAAGATCTTCGGGAAATGCCGGAAGAAGTGCGGGACACCTTTGGGTATGCTCTATACCGGGCGCAACTCGGGGCGAAGCACCCACAAGCCAGGCCGTTAAGCGGGTTCGGTTCCGCTGGAATTCTCGAGGTGGTCGAAAACGATTCGGGATGCGCCTACCGGGCGGTTTATACCGTATGCTTTGCCGATGCCGTGTATGTGCTGCATTGTTTCCAGAAAAAATCCACATCCGGCGTTGCTACGCCGAAGCGGGACATGGGGCTGATCAAAGCGCGGCTCAAGCAGGCGGAAACCCTCTCCAGGGAGAATACTCATGAATGATACCGAAATGTCTGTAAGCAGCGGCAACGTTTATGAAGACCTCGACACGGAAAATGCCGCTGAAATGCTGGTCAAAGCGCAGCTTGCCTCAACCATACAGGACATTCTGGACTCCAGTGATTTGACCCAGACGCAGGCCGCGGAACTTATGGGACTGCCCCAACCCAAGCTTTCCCGCTTGCTTAAAGGGCAATTCCGGGGCATTAGTGAATTTAGGATGATGGATTGTATTGCCCGGCTGGGGCGGGATGTGCGGATAGTAATAGGGAACGGACAAGCGGATGTTGCCGCCAGAGGGCGTGTAGCCGTTGTGCATGATGGAGTTGCACCGCTCTAAAGCAGATATTTCTTGAGCGTCGCGATAACCTCGGATATCTCGACGGGTTTTCCGAGGTGTCCGTTCATGCCGGCGGCGAGGCAACGTTCCACGTCCTCGCGAAAGACATTGGCCGTCATGGCGATGATGGGCAGTGTTCCGGACCGGGGCGTCCCGGAGGCGCGGATGCGCCGCGTGGCCTCGTATCCGTCCACCTGGGGCATGTGGATATCCATCAGGACCAGAGCATAGCCGGGATCGGCCACGGCTTTTTCGACGGCCTCCGCCCCGTCGTAGGCGTAGGTTATCTCCACGCCGGTATGTTCGAGGAGTGAGGCCAGAATCTCGCGGTTTATCTCCACGTCCTCAGCCACGAGCAGCCGCTTGCCCGCGAAGATGCCGTTCTCGGATTCCGCGGCCGGTTCCGGCTTCGCTCCCTCTGCCGCGATCGCATCGGAAAGGCTTTGCCCGGACTCTTCCAAAGCGGCGCATGAGGGGGTTTCTCCGGCGCTTTCTACTGCTGCTTCCGGCGATGTTTCGGGGGAGTCTTCCGGGGGCGCTTCGGGCGACGCTTCGGGCCGCGTTTGTTCCGCCTGCGCCCGGATCTCGAAAGTAAAGACGGCGCCATGGCCGATCTCGGATTCGATGCGGATATCTCCACCCAGCATCTCGACAATGCGTTTGGAGATGGCGAGCCCCAGCCCGGTTCCGCCGAATTGGCGGGAGATGCTTCCGTCCGCCTGTTCAAAGGGGACGAAAATCCGTTTCTGCTGTTCTCCCGAGATGCCGATACCCGTATCCCGCACCGTGAAGCGTATCGTCTCCTCGTCTTCGGCGGGTTTTTCCGCGATAAGGGTTACACTGCCGTTCTCGGGCGTGAATTTTACGGCATTGGAGAGGAGATTCGCGATGACCTGGGCCAAGCGCTGCTCATCCGTAACGATGGTCTGCGGCACGTTGTCGTCGACGGACACTGTGAACCGTTGCGCCTTCGCCTCCGCGGCGGGCCTGACGATGTCCGCCACGCGTCCGATCATTTTCCGGAGGTTGAATTTGCTGAACGACAGATCAAACTTGTCCGCTTCGATCTTCGACATGTCCAGAATATCGTTGATCACCCCCAGCAAATGCCGGGAAGCGTCGCCGATTTTGTCCAGGCAATAGCGGAGGCGCTCCATTTTCGCGGCCCCCTTGCCTATGGCCGTCATGCCGATGATGGCGTTCATCGGGGTGCGCATCTCATGGCTCATGCGCGCGAGAAACTCGGATTTGGCGCGGTTGGACTGCTCGGCAAGCTCGCGGGCGCGCTCGGCCTCGTGTCTGGCGCGTATTATCTCCGTCGTGTCGTGGAAAAAGGCCATGGCCCCCACGGCTGTTCCCCGTTCGTCCAGCATGGGCGTTATCTGGATGAAATAGTGACGGGCGTCCCCGTCCTGTCCGAAGGCGATCTCCCGCTCCGCGCTGGCGGAAAATTTGTTCGCGATCGCGCTGTGAAACAGATTTTGCAGATGCCGCAAAAAGTCTTCCGACAGCACCGGCGCGAACAAATCGGCAAATTTTCTGCCCAGGATATCGGCGGCGGATTTTTTGCTGCGCCGCTGGTAGGATTCGCTGGTCAGAATGACGTTTCCCCCTACGTCGCAGAGCAGAATTATCTCGATGCAGTTGCTGAGCAGAAGCCTGACGTACTGCGCCAGCTTGTTTTTTTCATCAAGGGCGATCTTGTGGCGCTCGTCCAGCTGCCGCACCATGGCGTTGAACGCCTCGGCGAAATTGCCCATGAAATCGACGCGCTGCTGATAATCTCCTTTGGCGACCTGCTGGGTCTGCCAGGTCAGATGCTTCAGCGAAGCGTGCAGGGATTTGAGAGGCGCGGCCATTTCGTTGCCGCGCGAGGGCAGGGAACCTTCCAGATCGCCCTTGGCCAAGGCCTGGGCCAGCACCCGCGTTTCCGTGATGCACTCGGCGAAGTATTGCAGCCCCTGGCCCAGATCGCGAAACTCTTCGGGCAGGCTCTCCAGGTTCAGGGTCGCCTGCGTCGGGTTGTATATCACATCTCGCAGGTAACTAAACAATATGTCCGCGACAGTTGCCAAAATAGCTCACCGCCTTAAGCGCGTCCGCGTTTGCCGTAACAAGCGGACCCGAAACTCTTCAGTTTACGGCGACACCCTTGAAACGGCATACCCGGTCGCCGTTCGCCCAACAGTCCACCTCGCGGACGTCGTACTGTTTGCCGGTATATGCCTTGAGAATGCCGGCGATGAAGCCCTCGTCGTAATTGCAGACGTTTTCGTTCGTGACGGGCAGGCCGCTGCAATCCAGATCCTGCCCCACCGTCAGCACGATCTCTCCGGTGTCGGAGTTGAAGGCCTCCATGCGCAGAATGCCGATCTTCAGGGTCTGCAGGGAATTCTGCAGGTTCGCCAGAAAGGCCTCGAAATCCGCTTTCAGGTCCAGAACATTGTGCGCAAACTCGGTCCCGGCCAGAAAACCCGCCTGGCGGAAATATTCATTGGCCTGTTCGCGCCCGTGTTCCTTGCTCAATACGTCCAGCATGGTATACTGCATAAGCCGGTATACGAGCACCGGCATCTCCTCGCCCAAATCCCCGCGGCCTTCCTTGATGTCTCCGAGATTTTCCCAGGAAAATGAAGAATGGTCATTGCGCTTCAAAAATATGTTGCTCATTGTGGAACACCTCCGTATAGGCGCACATTAAAATGTGGAGCGGGAAATAACAAGAGCGGGAAGACAGAAAAAATCCCGTTGCCGCAACTCGCCCTGTGCCGGCTTGACTTTGCCGGCCCCGCATATAGAATTGACGTTGTTTGCCTGCAAAAGTAAACACTACGAAACCCGAAGGGTTTGCGCCGCCGCGGGCGGGCCGCGCCCGCCGTCAGGCGACAATATCAAGAGCAAAATGCTATAGGCGGATACGCCCTGAAACGCCGCATCCCCGGCCCTGCCGGCAAAAACCCGCGCCCGCGGAGGAAAAAACATGGCTGAAGAGCAAAGCCCCGGACTTCCGAAAGCTTACGAGCCGGAGCAGGTGGAGGCGCGGCATCGCGCCCTCTGGGAAGAAAACGGCATATTCGTTTCGGATCCGTCGGACGAGGCCGAGGCCTATTCCATAGTCATTCCCCCCCCGAACGTCACCGGAAATCTGCACATGGGACATGCCCTGAATCTGACCCTTCAGGACGTTCTCTGCCGCCACCAGCGCCAGCTCGGCAAACAGGTGCTGTGGGTGCCGGGGGAAGACCACGCCGGAATAGCCACCCAGAACGTCGTGGAGCGCCGCCTCAAGCAGGAGGGCCTTACGCGCCGCGACTTGGGGCGCGAGGCTTTTGTCGAGCGCGTCTGGCGCTGGAAAGAGGAATACGGCGACAATATCCGCCGCCAGATCAAGGCCATGGGCGCTTCGGTCGACTGGACGCGGGAGCGTTTCACTCTGGATGAGGGGCTGTCCCGCGCCGTGCGCCGGGTCTTCGTCCGGCTCTACAACGAAGGTCTGATCTACAAGGGTCTGTACATAGTCAACTGGTGCTGCCGCTGCCACACCGCCCTGGCCGACGACGAGGTGGACCATGTCGCGCAGAAAACCGGCCTCTGGCTCGTGCGCTATCCCCTGGAAGACGGTTCGGGTTTCCTGACCGTCGCGACAACCCGGCCGGAAACCATGCTCGGCGACACGGCCCTGGCCGTGCACCCCGAGGACGAGCGTTACCGTGACCTGATCGGCAAAAAAGCCCGGCTGCCGCTTGTGGGCCGCCTTTTGCCCATCATAGCCGATACCTATGTGGACCGCGACTTCGGCACCGGCGCCTTAAAGGTCACTCCGGCCCACGACCACAACGACTGGCGGCTGGGGCACAAGCATCGGCTTGAATTCGTCACGGTCATCGACGAGGACGGCAGGATAAACGAACAGGGAGGCGTTTACGCGGGTTTGAGCCTTGAGGAGGCGCGGGCGGGAATAGTGGCTGACCTTGAAAAGCTCGGATTTCTTGCGGAAAAACGTCCCTACGAGAACAATGTCGGGCGCTGTTACCGCTGCGCGACCCTCATTGAACCGCGCATGTCCGTGCAGTGGTTTGTGGCCGCCAAAACCCTGGCGGCAAAGGCCAGGGAGGCCATGCCGGAGCGGACGCGCATTTTTCCCTCCTCCTGGCTCAAGACCTACTATAACTGGCTGGACAACATCCGCGACTGGTGCATAAGCCGCCAGATCTGGTGGGGACACCGCATCCCGGCCTGGACCTGCGCGGCCTGCGGCGAACTTATGGTGCGGGAGGAAGCCCCGGCTTCCTGCCCTCGTTGCGGGAAAGACTCTCCCACCCAGGATGAGGACGTTCTGGACACCTGGTTTTCCTCGGCCATCTGGCCCTTTTCCACCTTGGGCTGGCCGGAGGAAACCCCGGAACTGGCGCGTTTTTATCCCACCTCCGTGCTGGTCACGGGCTTTGACATCCTCTTTTTCTGGGTGGCGCGCATGATGATGATGGGACTGCATTTCATGGGCGAGGCGCCTTTCCGCCATTGTTACATCCACGCCCTGGTGCGGGACGCCCAGGGCAAGAAAATGTCGAAATCCACGGGCAACGTGATCGATCCCCTGGAAATGATCGGCAGATACGGAACGGATTCCCTGCGTTTCACCCTGGCCGCCTTTGCCGCCATGGGCCGCGACATCCGCCTTTCCGAGGACCGCATCGAAGGCTACCGCCATTTTATGAACAAGATTTGGAACGCCGCGCGCTTCGCCCTCATTCATCTGGATTCCGAGCCTGCCCCCCTGCCGGTCGACCCGACGCCCGACGGCACTCCGGCCCTGCACCATCGCTGGATACTCCACCGCCTGGAGGACGTCAAAAACCTGCAAAAGGAAGCTTTGGCCGAGTATCGTTTCAATGACGCGGCCGCCGGTCTTTACAAATTCGTCTGGAACGAGTTCTGTGACTGGTTTATTGAACTGATCAAGCCGGATTTGGCCGCGCCCGCCCCGGACGGGGGAGAGCGGGAGAAAGGCGCGGCCAAATCCGTGCTTTACGTCGCGTTGCGCGAAATCCTCATCCTGCTGCATCCCTTTGTCCCTTTCATCACCTCGGAGATCTGGGATTCCCTGCCCGGACGGGAGAAGGAGAAAGAGCTCTCTCTGACGCCTTTCCCTCCGTCCAGGGAGGTCGCCGCCTTTGCCGGAGACGCCGGGAACATGGAGACGGTGCAGGAGGTAATCAGCGCTGTGCGCACCATGCGGGCGGAGCTGAACATCCGGCCCGCGCTTAGACTGTCCCTGCTCATCCGGCCCGCCGACCCCGAAACGCACAGGCTGCTTGAGGGGCAACGCGAGGTAATCATGGTCCTGGCTCGCCTCAAGAGCCTGGACGTAGACCCGGAAGCCTCCGTGCCCGCCGCTTCGGCCAGCAGTGTGGCGCGTGGCAGCGAGATCATCATGCCGCTTGCGGGAGTAGTGGATTTCGCCGCCGAACGCGCCCGCCTGGACAGGGAACTGCTCAAGCTGGAAAAGGAATATGCGGGAGTCTCGGCCAAACTGGCCAACCCGGCCTATGTTGAAAAGGCCCGCCCGGAGGTGGTGGACAGGGACCGGAGCCGCAAGGCCGAGCTTGAGGATTCCAGAAACAAGCTCAATGCCCTCAAGGCCAAATTCGCGGATTGGAGCCTTTCGCAGGGCATATCGCGTTAAGATTGCCAGGGCTATTTTGCCTGCTTTGGCGGCCGGCGTTGCCGGCCCGCGCCAATCTCGCGGGGGCGGCGCGAAACGTTGCTTCGCACCGCCGGAGCGTTTCATCCGCACAGATATTTTCAACGACGAAACGTACCGGCCATCATTGCCCGGCGGGGTCGCCGCTTTGCCGGCAGGCCGCGAAACATCCGATAAGCATGGCCCCGGCCTGAGCGACGTTCAACGAGTCAAAAGGGCGGGGCATGGGGATGTGCAGAAGGTGGGAACAGCGCCGCCCGAGGCCGGGGCGCAGGCCGGTTTCTTCGCTGCCCAATACCAGGACGGCCGGAAAACGCAGATCCCCCCGCAGAGCATTGCGCACAGGGGGCGAGGATGCGCCGCCGTAGGGGGCGGCGCTCGTCCCGTACAAGGTAAAGCCCAGATTCAGCGCCATGTCCAGGCACTGCCCGAGATTGCGCGCCTTGGCCACGGGAAGCTTTTCCAGCGCTCCGGAGGCGGCCTTTGCCGCCGCCCCGCCCAGGTAAACCCCTCCGTGCCGGGGCAGGATCAGCCCCGCTCCGCCCAGAGCGTAGAGAGTACGGGCCAGCGCCCCGGCGTTGCCCGGGTCCTGAACCCTGTCCAGCATAAGCGCCAGAGGCAGAGGAGCCTCGGGAACCATGGCCAGCAGGTTTTCCGGAGAAATGAAGCCGGCGGGAAAAATCCGGGCGACCGCGCCTGCGCAGGGACCGGGATAAATCCGGGCGAAGGCCGGGGCGTCCAGCAGGGTGAAGCGCAAACCCAGAGAACGGCAGAGATCGGCTATTTCATCCTTTTCTTTCGTCCGCCGGCCCTTGCGCAGATATACCTCATCCGCCCGCTCCGGACTGGAACGCAGAAATTCCAGAACCGGCTTCGCTCCGGGCAGAAGACCGGTTTCATTCTCCGCCCCCGGCGCTTTTTCGTCAGCCGCAAACTCCCCCGCGCCGCCTGGAGCGTTTGACGCTCCATTCGTGGATTGTTCCAAGGCGCTTTCCCCGGCCTCCACCCTGTCCCGCCGCAAAGATGCCCCCACCGCCCTGTCCGGGAACACGGCATTTTTCCTTCTCCGCCTTGCGGGCGTCCGCAATCCTGACATTTTTCCCTCCCAGGACGTTTTACGCTTGAAATGCTTGCTTGACGGTGAGCTTCGCCCGCCGTCAAGCGACAATCTCAAGCGCAAAATGCTATAAAGGAATTCCCGACGCAGTTCACCCGGCATGCGCCCCGCAATGCGGAGCAGGCCTTTGCCGGTCGCCGTCCGGTCCTTGTTTTTGCCTTTCCCTTGCTGTATGTTCCCGCAGGACCCGTCCAGTTTATACCAGGCCGGGGGTAAAGAAAATATCATCCGGGCAACCGGAAAACCGGAGATATCCTGCCGCACGGATTCTGCGCGGGGATTAACTTCCGGAGTTTGGGAGCGTAGATGCCAAAACGCGCTGATGTATACAAGATTCTGGTGCCGGACGCCTTTCCCGAAGACATAAGCCTGATTTTCGGCGGAGAACGCCTGGATTTTCGTCGCCGCTCCTGGGAAATCGACGGTGAAAGACGCGGCCTGCGCTACGGGGAAAACCCGGATCAGCCGGCCGCCCTCTATGAAGCCGTGGGGGGCGGCATAAGCGTGGACGGGGTGCGTTACAAGGGCGCGGGATGCGGCCTTGTCTCCGCGCTTGGGGAAGAGCACATGCTTCAGGCCGGGAAACATCCGGGCAAGATCAACCTCACGGATGTGGACAACGGCATAAACATCCTGCAATACCTGCACAGAAAACCCGCGGCCCTGATTCTCAAGCACAACAACCCCTGCGGCGCGGCCTGGTCAGGCGATGGCCTGGCCCCGGCCCTGTCCGCGGCCTATTGGTCCGACCGCATCGCCGCTTTCGGCGGAGCGGTGGTCGTAAACCGCCCCCTGACCCTTGAGGCGGCCGAACTCATAGCCTCGTCCTATTTTGAAGTGCTCGCCGCCCCTGACTACGAAGAGGGCTGTCTGGACCTTGTAAAAAAAGCTAAAAATCTCCGTATTCTACGTATACCGGCGCTTGCGGAACTGGATAAGTTCGCGGACACGCCCTTTCTGGACATCAAATCTTTAAGCGACGGAGGACTGATTCTTCAGCGCGGGTTTATGAACAGCATCCGCACTGTTGACGATTTCCAGCCCGCCGAGGCGGAAAAGGACGGCAGAACCCTTGTCGCCCGGCGGCCGACGGCGGCCGAAGGCGAGGATTTGCTGTTCGCCTGGGCCGTGGAGGCCGGGGTCACTTCCAATTCGGTCGTTTTCGCGAAGAACGGGGCGACCGTCGGCATCGGCACGGGCGAGCAGGACCGGGTGGGCTGCGTGGAATTGACCATCCACAAAGCCTGCACCAAATACAAGGATGCCCTGGCCTTCAGAGAATGCGGCAAAACCCTCTATGAGCTGGAGCGGGAGGCGGGAAAATCCCCGAAGGCCCGCGCCCGTCTTCTGGATATAGAGGAGCGTTGTCGCGCGGCCAAAGGCGGACTTGAGGGAACGGTTCTGGTGTCCGACGGATTTTTCCCCTTCCGGGACGGAGTGGACCTGGCGCTTGCCCGGGGAGTGACGGCGATTGCCCAGCCCGGCGGTTCCCTGCGCGACTGGGAATCCATACAGGCCGTGAACGAAGCCTCGCCGCCGGCGGCCATGGTGTTTACCGGCCGGCGTTCCTTCAGACACTAAATCTGCCGGCAGGACCCATGACAAACGGCAAAGTCCAGTTCCCCTCTCCGGGCTGCGTGGTGGAATTCATGCAAGGCAACATGCCCGTGCAGGCCCTGGTGCTTGAGGAGCAAAGCGGACGCCTGCGCCTGTATTCGGTGGGCAAACGGGAACTCAGCCTGCCGCCGGGGCGCATCCTGCCCTGGTCCGGCCCCGGAATGGGAGTTAATCTTTCCCGCCAGCGCATGGACGAATCCCTGGAGGAATGCCGCTCCTTGCGCGCCTCCACGGCCGCCGGCATCTCCGCCCTGGAGTTGTGGGAATTGGCCCAGGGGGAAGTGCGGCAGGCTTCGGCGGAGTGGCTGGCCGGACTGCTCTGGGACAAGCCGGACATACATCAGGAGGCCGCCTTGGGGCACGCTCTCTTGGCCGCCAAGACGCACTTTCGCTTTTCTCCCCCGGACTTTGAAATTTTTTCATGTGAAACAGTGGAAAAGCGCATGGCGGAAGCGGAGAACGTCCGGTGCCGTGAGGCCTTTGCCTCGGCCGGGGCGCAGTTTTTTCACAAGCTCTGGGACGTCCACCTGAAAAAACGTCCGCCCCTTGACAAGGAAGTTTCAATCTACGACCGGCTCCACCCGGCGGCCGACCCCCTCCGGCGGACGGAGCCGGGATCGTCCAGCCCCGAAGGAGTCGGGTGCGGGAACGCAATTCCGGGCAAATCCCGGAGTCAGGCGGATATCCCCCGGAAGGGGGAGGTTGCGGACCATAAAGGAATTGCCGATGAAAGGGCCGACCCGGCCCAAAGCGGGGATGAAGAACTTTTCCGGCGGCTCCGGCGCATTTTGCTGGACCACATAGCCAACCCGGAGCGCGTGGACGACGGCGGCGTCTGGAAGCTTCTCTGCAAAGGCCTGCCCGACATCCCGCACCTTGCCCCGGCCTTGGCCGAGGCTTGGGGAATTGTGCCCGCGCACCACAATTTTCTCCTGGACCGCATAGACTACGAGCGTGGCGAAGCCTGGGCCGGAGCCCATGCCGAAGAATGCGCGGCCTTGGTCGGGGAAAGCGCCCGTTTGCTGGATCGGCTTGAGCCGGACGCCACGCCTTATGTCAGCGTGGACGACGCCAATACCCTTGATCGCGACGACGCCCTGCACCTTGAGCGTGACGGGGACGCCTTCATTGTGCGCGTCGCTCTGGCCTGTCCGGCTTTGGCCTGGCCTTTCCGGAGCGACCTGGACAGGGCGGTGCAGAGGAGGGCGACCAGTCTCTATCTGCCGGAGGGGAACGAGCACATGCTGCCCGCAGGCATAGGGCGCGAGCTCTTCAGCCTGGACGAGGGACGTCTGCGCCCGGCCCTGGTTTTCACCCTGCGCCTTTCGGCCGAAGGCGAACTCCTTGAGGCGAGTCCCGGTCTGCGCGCCGTACGCACGGCTGAAAACCTTGACCTCGAACATTGCGAGGAGCTGCTGGGATCGGCTTCGGACAAACCCCTTGCCGGGATGCTGCAAGACGCCCTGCATCTGGCAGGCATACTCCAGAAGCGCCGTCTCGCTTCAGGCGCGGTGATCATCGATCGCCCGGAGCCGGAGGTCGCGCTGCGCGAAGAAGAGGGGGAGGTGAAGGCGTTTATCGGTCCGGGGCCGCAAACCCCCCTTACCCATATGCTGGTTGAGGAAATAATGGTTTTGTGCAACAGCGCCGCCGCCGCATGGGGAGGAGAACAAGACCTCGCCCTGCTCCACCGCACCCAAAACGTGGCGTTGCCGCGCGAGTTTTCCGGCATCTGGCGCGAGGCCCAGGACATAGCCCGCGTGGTGCGCTCCCTGCCGCCCGCCGTCCTTGAATGCAGGCCGCGCCGCCATGCCGGGCTGGGCCTTGACGCCTACGCCACAGTGACTTCGCCGATCCGTCGCTATGTCGATCTGCTGAACCAGGGGCAGATTGCGGGACAGATCCGGTCCGGGTCCGGGGTGTTCGGCCGGCAGGAGCTGGAGGCGCTTCTCCCGGCTCTGGCGGCGGCGGGAGAAGCGGCTGGACAGGTGCAGCGCCTGCGGCCCCGGTACTGGAAATACCTGTTTTTCAAGCAGCAGGGTGACAGGCGCTGGTGGGATGCCGTAGTCATCGAGGAAAACGGGCAGTATGTCACCATAGCCCTGCCCTGGGCGCAAATTGTCGCGCGCGGCAAACTGCGCAATTTTGACGAGAAAATATATCCCGGAATACGCGTGAAAGCGCGCCTCGGCAAGGTGGACCCCCTGATCGGGGATATGCAGGTTCTCGAATTGGCTGAAAGCCAGTGATTCCGTTTCTGGCGCGCCGTACCGCTCAGGGCGTTTTACGCTTGAGGCCGCCGCCTGGCGGTGAAGCAGGTTTGCTTTGAGATATTCGCGCCTGTTACGGCAGTAGAGGCGTGACATCTCGCCAGACGCGGGTTTCCGGCCGCGAGGCGCAAGCGGATTGGGTCTGATTACAAAAAGGAACCGCCATGGCTGACTTTTTCTCTTTCTTTTTTACGGCCGCCGCAGCCTACCTGCTCGGCTCGGTTCCCTTCGGCCTGCTTCTGGCCCGCGCCTTCAAGGGCGTTGACCCGCGCACGTCCGGGAGCGGCAATGTGGGCGCGACCAACGTCGCCCGTCTTTGCGGCTTTAAATGGGGCTTGCTTACCCTGGTCTGCGATCTTCTCAAAGGTTTTTTCCCGGTCTGGCTCCTGTCCGGCTCCGATCTGGCCCGTGTGGCCGGGGCGTCCGCCATTCTCGGGCACATGTTTTCCTGCTTCCTGCATTTGAAGGGAGGCAAGGGAGTGGCCACCACCGTAGGCGTTTTTCTGGCGTTCGCCCCGATCCAGCTTGTAATCTCCGGCTTGACCTGCCTGCTGGTCATCTGGCGCAGCGGCTATGTCTCCGCGGGTTCTCTGGCGCTTGTCTCCCTCCTGCCCGTCCTTCTGCTTTTTTCCGGGCGCACCGGGGACTTTTTCTTTTCCCTGCCGATCTCGGCCCTGGTAATTTTCGCGCACCGCGAGAACATCGGCCGCTTGAGGCGGGGAGAGGAAAAAGCTTGGCTGAAAAAGGACGGGTAATGGCGTCTCCTTATAAATTCAATATGTTATATTCAAAGTCCGACAGGCTCTAGTTCCATTTCCGGATCAGAAACGCTCATATAAGAGGTACGCATGAGAAATCACGATTTTCCCTCCTACCGCGCCGAGATGCGCTACCGTTGTCTGGGCTGCGGCGCGGAACGCGGTATCGGCGAGCTGCTTTACACCTGTCCGGTCTGCGGGGAGGTCTTGCTGCTGGAGGATAAAAGTTTCGCCGCTCTGAAAAGTCGGGGAGGCGCTTACTTTCGCGAACTCTTTGACGCGCGGGCCGCGGGCGGGCATCCCGCCCTGCGCGGCATTTTCCGTTTTTATGAGCTGACGGCCCCGGTGCTGGAGCCGGAAGACATAGTCTATCTCGGGGAGGGCGGCACGCCGCTGATAGAGGCCGCGCCTGCCCTGCGCGCGCTTGTCGGCGTTTCTTTTTTCTACAAAAACGACGGGCAGAACCCCAGCGCATCCTTCAAGGACCGAGGCATGGCCTGCGCCTTCAGTTATCTCAGGGGGCAGATCCGCACCCAGGGCTGGGACGAGGTGCTGACGGTCTGCGCCTCCACCGGCGACACCTCCGCCGCGGCCGCCCTTTATGCGGCCTATGTCGGGCCTCCCGTCAAATCCGTGGTGCTTCTGCCGCACGGCAAGGTGACTCCGCAGCAACTGTCCCAGCCCTTGGGGAGCGGCGCCCTGGTGCTGGAAGCGCCGGGGGTTTTTGACGACTGTATGAAGGTCGTGGAATTTCTGGCCGCCCATTATCGCGTTGCCCTGCTCAACTCCAAAAACAGCTGGCGCATTCTGGGGCAGGAGAGCTACGCCTTTGAGACGGCGCAGGCCCTGAACTGGAATATGGACAAATGCTGCGTCTTTGTGCCCATCGGCAACGCCGGAAACATAACGGCCGTGATGCGCGGGTTTTTGAAGCTCCACGACCTCGGGGTCATCGAAGGACTGCCCCGGATTTTCGGGGTACAGTCGGAGCACGCGGATCCTGTTTACCGCTATTACGCCGCCCCAAAAGGGAGACAAAAGTTCGTCCCGGTCCCGGTCAGGCCCTCGGCCGCCCAGGCGGCCATGATCGGCAACCCCGTGTCTTTCCCCCGCGTCCGGGCACTGGCCGCGGAGTACAGGCAAAGAGGCGGGGAAAACGCCTTCACGGTTTTGCGGGTGACGGAACAGGCCATCATGGACTGCATGCTCCTGGCCAACAGGCATGGGCATATTGCCTGCACCCAGGGCGGGGAATGCCTGGCCGGACTGCTGGCGGCGAAAGAGGGCGGGCTGCTCGCGCCGGGCGAATTCGCCGTGCTGGACGCCACGGCCCACGCCCTGAAATTTGTCGATTTCCAGAACCTCTACTTCACGGACGCCTTTCCGGCCGACTATGAGATCAAGCCGAAACCGGCCCTGGTCAATGTCCCGGAACTGCTTATGTCCCCGGAGGAAAAAGAGGGGATGGGGGCGGAGGGCTTTGTCCGGGAAGCGGCGGGGCGCATCGCCGCCCGCCTGGGCCTCGCGCGGATCGACGATTCTTCCCGTCCGTCCGGGTCTGCGAATGTTTAATCCACACCCGGCTCCCATCCGCCGGGCCGAAGTCAGCCGGCGGATGGGAGCCGGGTGGATTGCCTCCTCCCCGAAGGAAGCGGCCGCCGGACGGAATGCCTGCCAAATCCTTGCGTCAAGCGGGAATCCCGCTGGGGAGCTGTTTCGGACCATAAGGGGATTTTGATGAAAAACAAAGGACTGAAGCCGTGGCTTTTCCGCAACTAAGCAAGATACTGCGCGAACATTGGGGCAAACTTCTGCTCGGCCTGCTGCTCCTGGCCCTGATCGGACACCTTGTCTATCATTCCGGGAAAAATCCGGAGGAGTTGCTCGGGCAATGGGGCTACCCGGTCATTCTGGTCTGGACCTTTGTGGAAGGCGAGACCATCGTGATCCTGGCCGGGTGGCTTTCGGAATCCATCGGTCTGAAACCCCATCTGATCGCCCTGTGCGCGTTTTGCGGCAGCTTTTCCTCGGATCAGGTCATGTTCAGCCTGGGTAAACACAAGGGGGAAGCGGTCTTGTCCTATTTCCCGCGCGTGGCCCGCAACCTGGATCGGGCCAAGCGCCTTTTCCAGAAATACGATACCGCCCTGATCCTGGGGTTTCGCTTTGTCTACGGGGTACGCAACATCACCCCGATAATGCTGGGGTTAAGCGGGGTAAGCCACAAAAAATTCTTTGTTCTGAACGCCATCGGGGCGGGGGTATGGGCGCTGTCCTTCACTTACGGGGGTCTCTACGCGGGCAAAGCTTTCATGCACCTGATGGAGCGTGTGGGGCACGGAATTTTTTATGTACTGCTCGCGCTCCTGGCCGTCGCCGCCCTGATCTGGCATTTGCGCCGCCGCCGGAACGCCCGGCCCGGAGAAGCGGATAAATAGGCGATGGTGACGGAAGCGCTGGAGGGGGGAGGATGCCTGATTGAAAAAAGTGTCTGAAAAACCGCAGACCGCGACATAAAGAAGGCGGGTTAAAAAAACTGTACCCTCCGGGTGATGATTCCCGCGTCCTTTTCTCTAGAGCATTTTGACATTGAAAGTATCTTTCCGCTAAAATGCTCTGACGGTGTGAAGCGAAGCGTAACACCGTCCGCGAGATTGGCGCAGGCGGGCTGCGCCCGCCGTCAAGCGACAATCTCAAGCGCAAAATGCTATAGAGCAGTGCAACTTTGAAAAGTTGGCCTTCGCGGCAAGGATTTGCTTGCAAATACTTGCCGCGAATGCGCAAGCGCAATTTATTTGCGCGGTTAAGCGCCG
Source organism: Desulfovibrio sp. (assembly GCA_031288535.1). Classification (GTDB taxonomy): domain Bacteria; phylum Desulfobacterota; class Desulfovibrionia; order Desulfovibrionales; family Desulfovibrionaceae; genus Frigididesulfovibrio. Next base: position 21,409 of record JAITRF010000022.1, read on the forward strand.
GAGCGGGCGCGGCCTGACGATAAACCGTGTATAATTTCAAAGTTAAAGTGCTCTAAACTGAAACCGGCGGCGCAAAGGCCGGAGCATCCCAAACTTTCCTGAAGCGTGTTATGCGTTTTCAATGTTAAACCGCTCTAAAAGCAAGAGGGGTGGAACCGCCCCGCGCGTTTCCACCCCTTTCATACTTGCAAAATCGGAGGAGTACTTCTAGCTATGCAAATGCCGTTCCATTTTTGCCCATGCTGGTCTACTTGAAAATTAACCTTATATTACCGCATGTTGGGTTGAAAAGAAACTATCCGGCGGGTTTTGCGGCGGAACGGGCGGTACAAGAATTTTGACCCGGCCCGGAAGCTGCCCGCGCCCCCCATGTTTCACGTGAAAAAAATTTTACCGCTTGTTCCGGAAAAGCGTCTCAGCCGGCATAGGCCGCGGCCGCGCGCGGGAGTGGGGAATAGAGGCGGGGAGTTTCGCGTTGCGGGCAGCCTTCGATTGCCCGCGCCCAGAGCCCGGGATGCGCGGACAGGTGGCGGAGAAACTCGTTGTTCAAGCCGTGGCCGGTGCAGTGCAGGCGGAATTTCCCCCGCAAGGGCAGGGGGAACATGGCGGCGTCGCCTATGAAATCCAGTATTTTGTGGCGCACGAATTCGTCGGGGCGGCGCAGACCTTCAGGGTTCAGCACCCCCTTGTCGTCCAGAACCACCGCGTTGTCCAGGCTTCCGCCCAGGGCGAGGCCGCTTTCCCGCAGGGCTTCCACATCGCGCAGGAAACCGAAGGTCCTGGCATCGGCCACCTCCGGGAAAGTCTCCGGGGTCAGGTTGAGGCAAAAACGCTGGGCGCCTATGGAGGGATGGGGGAAAGAAATGGAGCAGTCCACAAGAAAGCCGTCATAAGGTTCGACGGCTATATATTTGCCCTCGCGCTCGAAACGCGCGCTTTCCCTGATGCGGGCCACCCGGCGCGGAGCATCCTGAACGCGAAGGCCCGCTTCGCCGAACAACCGGACAAAAACGGCCGCGCTGCCGTCCATTATGGGAATCTCGCCTCCCTCCACGTCTATGTGCATGTTGTCTATGCCCAGTCCACGCACGGCGGCCATCAGATGCTCCACCGTGGACACCCTTGCCCCCTCCTCCAGTCCCAAAGTGGTGGCAAGACAGGTGCAGGACACCAACTCCGGGTCGGGACGCAGGGTCCGGGCGCCATGAGCGCCTTTCACATGAAAAATTATGCCGCTGTTCTCGGCGGCCGGGCGAAACACCAGACCAACGCGCCGTCCGCTGTGCAGACCGGCGCCGGAACACCGGATTTTCCGCTTGATGCTTCGTTGCTGCATGGCTGTCCCTGGAGTGGTTTACGCTTGAGATTGCCGCTTACGCTTGAAATGCTTGCTGAACGGCAAGCAAAGCCCGCCTGCAAGCATTTCGAGACAAGGCTTTGCAAGCAAATCCTTGCTGGAGCAGTCCAACTTTTCAAAGTCTGCTCTAGCAAGAAACATTCCAAAATATTCGATAATATAACATATTTATATTACTGTATATTCTCTGTGAGTTTCCGGGGACGGCCTGTGTGTTTTCAGCACAGTGCGAGTTTTCCGAACAGCGCCCTGTCCAGTCCGGCCCCATCCTTGTGAACGCGTATTTCGGCCCATTTCTCCCTGTCCGCGGCCCCGGCCAGAAGCTTTCCCTGCCCCTGTCCCATCTCCATGACCAGCGCCCCCCCCGGGCGCAGGAGAAGCTCCGCCTGCCGGATGACGGCAACGGCGTCTTCCGTGCCTTCCGCCCCCCGCGCCGTCGCCTCTTCGGCCCCGTTTCCAGGGGGGCCGCCTGCCCCGCCGCCCGGAACAAGGGCGTGTTTGGGCTCAAAACGGCGCACCTCGCGGGCCAGACCCGCGTATTCCGCCTCGCTCACATAAGGGGGGTTGCAGAGCAGGAGATCCAGTGAACGGAGCGGCAGGGGAGGGGCGCGGAAATCGCCCCGCAGGGCAAGGAGCCGGTCAAAAGCGCAGCCCAGAGCCCGGAAGTTGGCCAGGGCCGCGCGCAGGGCGGCCTCGCTGTCGTCCACGGCCAGCCCCTTCCAGTTTTCGGAAAGTTCCAGAGACAAGGTGGCCGCGAGGCATCCGGAGCCGGTTCCGAAGTCCGCGAAAAAGCGCGTTTCTCCGCCCCGCCCGCCCGACCGACGGGCTTCGGACAAGGCCAGGTCGACGAGCAGTTCGCTTTCCGGGCGGGGAACCAGCACCTCCGGGCCGACTTTGAACTCGCGCCCGTAAAATTCCTTGCGCCCGGTTATGTAAGCAGTCGGTTCTCCCCGCGCCCGGCGGGCGAAAAAGGCGCGGGCCGCGCGCAGGATTTGCCCGTCTAATCGCGCGTCCGGCCGGAGGATCAGAATTTTCAGCAGTTCGGAGCGTTCCAGGCCGCAGGCGTGGGCCAGAAGCACCTCGGCCGTGAGGCGCGGGCTGTCCGCGCCGGCTTTTTCCAGAAAATCCGCGGCACGGCGCAGGGTATGGTCAAGCCCGGGGCATTTTGTCATCTGCCGGCGTCACACCGAGGATTGCGCCCTGAGGGCCTCGCTTTGCGCGGCTGTGGCCAGGGCGTCTATAAATTCCTGAATTTCGCCCTGCATGACCTGCTCCAACTTGTAGAGGTTGAGGTTGACGCGGTGATCCGTGACCCTTCCCTGCGGGTAATTGTAGGTGCGGATGCGTTCGGAGCGGTCCCCGCTGCCGACCTGGGAACGGCGCTGCCGCGCCTGTTCCGCCTGCAGGCGGTCCTGTTCCGCCTGGAGCAGGCGGGAGCAGAGAATTTTCAAGGCCTTGGCCTTGTTTTTGTGTTGCGACTTCTCGTCCTGGCAGCAAACCACCAGGCCGCTCGGGACGTGGGTCACGCGCACCGCGGAATCCGTGGTGTTGACGCTTTGTCCTCCGGGTCCGGAGGAGCGGTAGACGTCAAAGCGCAGGTCTTCCGGCCTGAGTTCGACGTCCGCCTCTTCCGCCTCGGGCATGATGGCCACGGTGGCGGCGGAGGTATGGATGCGGCCCTGAGATTCCGTCACCGGCACGCGCTGCACCCGGTGCGCTCCGGATTCGCGTTTGAGGTGGCTGTAGGCCTTGTTCCCCCGGATCAGGGCGATGATTTCCTTGTAGCCCCCGGCCGCGGCATCGCTCGTCTGGATGATTTCGACCTTCCAGCCCCGGCTCTCGGCATAGCGGGCGTACATGCGGAACAGGTCCGCCGCGAACAGGGCGGCCTCCTCTCCTCCGGTTCCGGCGCGTATTTCCAGGATTATGTTCTTGTCGTCCAGCGGGTCCTTGGGCAGAAGCAGCAGGGTCAGCTCGCGCTCAATGGCCTCGGCTTCCCGGACCAGGGCCTTTATCTCGTCCCTGGCCATTTCCCGTATGCCGGAGTCCTCGTCCTGGAGCAGGCCGTTGTTTTCCGCAATCTGGGCTTTTACGCCCTTATAGCGACGGAAGCGGTCCACGACTTCCCGCAGGTCCGCGTGGACTTTGGTAAGTTTACGGTAACGCTCCTGGTCTGAAACGACGTCCGGCAGGGCGAGCTGGCGTTCCACGTCCTCGTATCTGCGTTCCAGGCTTTCCAGCTTGGCCAGCATCAGAGAGCCTCCGGGTCCGCCGTCTTTTCCCTGGCCGCGTAAAGGTCGCGGCGCGTGTAGGGGGCTGTGCTGACCCGCACCTCCGCATCTTCGCCCAAGGCTTCGCGCAGGGCGACCAGGGCGACTTCCAGCTGCCGGTAGTCCGGTTCGCGCGTGGTGAGAAGCTGGAGCGCAAGGCCGGGCGCGCGCATGACAAAGCCGAACAGGGGATTTTTGATCCGGGCCGCGGAGCGGATCGCCTCGTAGGCCAGGGCGCTTACGGGCAGCATCAGAAGGAGCTTGAGAAAGATGATCAGGGCGTGTTTGCGCAGGGCGGATTCCGGCGTCCAGAAATAGAGCAGGGCGGGCACGGTAAGGGCGTGCAGCAGGATGGAGATGCCCAGCACAAAAAGCAGAAAGGTCGTGCCGCAACGCGGATGCAGCCGGCTGTAGCCGGCGGCCGCCCCGGGCGTCAGCGGGTCTTCCCTGTTTTCATAGGCGGAGATGCTCTTGTGCTCCGCCCCGTGGTACGCAAAGACCCTGGCGATGTCCGGAACAAGGGAGATGACGGCTATGTAGCCGAGGAACATGGCGAATTTCAGCGCCCCGTCCCAAAGATGAAAGGACAGTCCGTCCATGTCCCCGGAGATGGACAAAAAATTCAGTCCGACGGTCAGAAGGTGCGGCACGACCACGAAAATGAGCAGGGCCAGGCCGATTGCCGCAAGCAGGGTGAGCGCCAGATGCCAGCCCTTGATCTCCTGGCCTTCGGCCTCGGCCGCGATCGCGGCGGAGAGATTGAGGGCCTTTACGCCGTTCACCAGGGTGTCCACCAGCACCGGAAAACCGCGCAACCAGCGCCGTTCGGTCAGGCCCGGCCCGAAACAGGACTTCCAGGGGCCGACCAGGGCGATGATTTCTCCGTCCGCTTTGCGGACGGCTACGGAGAGGGACGGGCCGTTGCGCATCATGACCCCCTCCATGACCGCCTGCCCGCCGACGGCCAGACTTTCATCGGCGCGACAGGCGCAGGCCGCGCAAAGAGACGAAAAAAGCCGGAGGTGGGAAAAAGCGCGCAACGGCAATCCCGGATTTATTTTTGCGCGCCCGCGTATTTTTTGCGGAAACGGTCGATGCGTCCGGCCGTGTCCACAAAACGCTGCTTTCCGGTATAGAAGGGATGGCAGTGCGAACATATTTCCATGTGCACCTGCTCGCCTTTGGTGGACAGGGCCTCGATCTCGTGGCCGCAGGCGCAGCTTATCTTTGCCATGTACAGTCTGGGGTGGATGTCCTTTTTCATTATTCTTGTCCTTTGCGGTTTTCGGCTGAATTAGGATATATAACTCTCCGTCCCGGGTTTGACAAGGGAAATTTGCTGGAGAGACAGGGCTGACGCATCTTATTGCGTCAGCCCTGCGGCGATGCGCAAGCATCGTCCGAAGCCGCAGGCTTCGTAAGGAGCAAAGCGGCTTTGCCGCCACCGCGAATCTCAAAGATATATCATAATATTTTGAATTAACAATATAAAAATTTTAGATGCGTCAGCCCTGCTGGAGAGAGAAAAGCACAAGGTCTTTTTTTTCCTCCCGGACGGCCTCCCCGAGTGTTCTCAGGTGATCCAGATGGGCCAGGGCCTCGTTGATTGCGAACCATTTTTGCGGCGAAGGAAAGTCCTTCCAGGATATTCCCCGCATGGACCAGGTCATTTCCCGCGCGACCGCCGCCGCCGTCATCTCCCCGCCCGCCCGGAGGACGCTTCGGACTTCGGCCAGGCGGCGGGCGTGATGCGCGCGCAATTCGCCGATGCGTTTTTTCGTGTCGCGGACAAGGCTTCTGTGTCCCGGCAGGGTAAGGGAGACGCTGAGTTTTTCCACTTTGCCCAGGCTTTCCAGATAGGTTCCCAAGGAATCGCGCATAGTCCGCCAGCGCGGGATGTTGGGCGTGATGTCCCCCAGGATGAGGTCCCCGGAAAACAGTATCCCGCGTTCGGCTTCATACAGGACGAGGTGATCCGGGGTGTGTCCCGGAGTGGAAAGGACCTTGAGCGGGTTTTGTCCGTAGCGCAGGACGTCTCCCTCGCCCACCACGGTGAAATCCGTTTTGCCCGAGGGGCCGTAGCGCACGCCCGGGTGGCTCGTCTGAAGGTCCTGGAGCAGGGCGGGATCGCAGCCGTGCCGGGCCATCTCGTTCAGCAGATCCATCCAGTACGCAGGCCCGTCGGTCAGTTTGTTGATGGTTGCTCCGTCCCATGCGCTCGCGTAGGCGATCGTCCCCGGCGCGGCGGCCAGATCCGCCGCCAGACCGCTGTGGTCGGCGTGCAGGTGGGTGACGAAGACGTCGAATTCCCCCGGCCGCGCCCCAAGCTGCTCCAGGGCGGGGAAAAGGGCTTCCCTGCATTCCTGCCGGTTGAAGCCCGTGTCCACAAGCAGATGCCGCCTTTCGCCGCGGATCAGGTAGGCATTCAGGGATTTCAGAGGGTTGTCCGGCAGGGGTAGAACTATCCGGTATATGCCTTGCGCCGCTTCTTCAAACATAAGATGCCCGTCCCTTATCTCCTTGCCGCACAAAAAAGCGCGCCCGGCATTGTCCGGGGTACCGCGAAGAGCAAGCGCAACATAACCCGATCCCGGTTGAAAAAAAAGAAAATTTTCCGTCCCGTCGATTCCGTGAGTGGAACTCCGCGCAATACTTATTATTTAAATCCGGATAAACGCTTCAATTTTATCCGGAATCGGAATTGCGCCTGCCGGGGCAGGCGCCGGAACCGTCCGCTCCATACGAAACCAGCGGTTCCGTATGGAGCTGGCGGGCTATACCGGCACTCGGGCGGCAATCTCAAGCGTAAACTGCCCGGCCGGGATCGGAATGAACCTTACCGGCGCTTGCGCAAAGCGCGGGCGCGTGCCATAAAGCGGGGTATGCAAAAAAGCCTCTCCGGCGGCAAAAATCCGCGCATCCTGCTCTGGATCATCAGCATCGCCTTTTTCATGCAGATGCTGGACGGGAGCATCCTGAACACGGCCCTGCCCGCCATGGCCGCCGCCCTGCGGACCGACCCCCTGCGCATGCACTCCGTGGTGATCGCCTATATGCTGACTACGGCGGTCGTTATTCCGGCCTCGGGCTTTATCGCCGACCGGTTCGGCATCCGCCGGGTTTTTTTGTTCTCGGTCCTGGTGTTCACCGCCGGGTCGGCGGCCTGCGCCGCCTCCTCGAGTCTGGGCGCGCTGGTGGCGGCGCGCGTGGCCCAGGGCATCGGCGGTGCGCTTATGGTGCCCGTGGGCAGACTCGCGGTGTTGCGCGCCTTTCCCCGTTCCGAACTGGCCGAGGCGCTGAGTTTCGTGACCCTGCCCGGACTGCTCGGCCCGCTCCTGGGTCCGCTTCTGGGCGGTCTGCTGGTTTCCTGGGCCTCCTGGGAATGGATCTTTCTCATCAACATTCCCGTGGGTCTTCTCGGGTTCTTCCTGGCCCTGCGCCACATGCCGGCGCAGGCGGCGGAAAACGTCTCCGATCCGTTCGACTACGCCGGGTTCCTGCTGCTCGCCTTTTTCATGGTAAGCATGAGCGTTTCCGCCGAGGGCTTCGGCGAACACGGGCTTTTGCCCGGCGGATTTCTGGCCCCCGGCGTCGTGAGCCTGCTTTGTCTTGCGGCCTATGTCTTCTATTGCCGGAGGGCGGCGGCTCCTCTGATCAGTCCTGGTCTCTTCGACATAGCCAATTTCCGCATCGGGATACTGGGCAACATTTTCGCCCGCCTGGGTTTCGGGGCCATGCCCTTTCTGGTTCCCCTGCTCTTGCAGGTGGGACTCGGCTATTCGCCGCTCGCCGCCGGTCTGGCCATGCTCCCCATCAGCTTTGGCGCCATAGCGGCCAAGGCGGTGATCAGCGGGCTTATCGGACGCCTGGGCTTCCGCGTTGTGCTGACGGCCAACACCGCGCTTCTGGGCGCGGCGCTGGCCGCCCATTCCCTGCTCGGCCTTTCCGCGCCCATGCCTTTCATGGTCCTGCTCTTTATCGTCGCCGGGGCGGCCAGTTCCATGCAGTTCACCAGCATGAACAGCATCACCCTGATCGACTTGCCCGATGACCGGGCCGGTGCGGGCAACAGCCTGCTCTCGGCGGTGATGCAGCTTGCCATGAGCATGGGGGTGGCGGTGGCCGCCGCTGTTTTGGATGTCTTCAAAAATGCGACGGGAGAAGTCCTTTCGGCTTTCCAGCACACCTTCTTCCTGCTCGGCCTGTTCACCGCGTTTACCGCCCTGATCTTTTTAAGGGTGCGCGACACCTCCGGCTACGTCGATCCCGCCCATACCCTGGACAGGGAACGCTAACGCCACACCTAAAAGCATTTTACGCTTGAAACGCTTGCCTGACGACGGACGGAACCCGCCTGCAAGCATTTCGCGGCAAGGATTTGCGAACAAATCCTCGCAGAGCGGTCCAATTTTTCAAAGTTGAACTGCTCTGGCGCAGCTCTTTGGGGACGCGCCTCAGATCATGCGAATGCTTTGCCATTTTCCGCGCAGAAAGCGCCAGCGGGCGGCCAGAGCGAGCGCCATCACGTAAGCCGTGAAGACGATCCACAGGGAATGCAGGGAGGCCAGGCCAAGTGCCTTCAGCAGGGAGATCGGCAGGATCAGGCAGAAGAAGGCCGCGAAACAGAGGATCAGCAGAACCGCCAGGGTGTCCCCCGCCCCCTTTAAAGACCCCATATAGACTATGTTGCAGGAATCCACCAGGGAATAGGCGGCCACATAGTAGAGCAGCACTATCCCGGTTTCCCGGATATCGGCGTAAGCCGTCCCGTCGCCCGCCGTCCGGAAAACATCCATGAGCGCATCGCCGAACAGAACGCAGCAGGCCGCCACCGGCAGCATGTAGGACAGGGAAAGGCGCATGGCGTTTCTCGCGACGAGAAACGCGTCTTTGGCCCTTCCCTTCCCCATGGCGTTGCCCGTCAGCGTGGCCACGGCCGAACTCAGTCCCATCATGGGCAGGAAGATCAGCAGGTTGATGGAAACGGCGATGTTGCTCGCCGCAAGCTCGGCCAGACCCAGTTTCCCGAGTTCCATGATAAACCAGGTAAAGGCCAGGATGTCCACAAGCAGGTTCACTCCGCTCGGAGCGCCGAAGCGCAGCAGACGCGCGAACATGTCCCTGTCCGGCTTCCAGTTGCCGAGGATGTCGCGGCTATGGGAGGATTTCAGGATCAAAACGGCGAAGATCAAAGAACTCAAGGCCCAGCCGGCGACTGTGGCCAAGGCCGCGCCCCGGATGCCCAGTTCGGGGAAAAAGGCCCAGCCGAAGATCAGGGCGTAGTTCAAGGGAATGTTCAGCAGCGCCCCGGCGAAGTTGACCAGCGGCACCGGCCTCGTCGTTCCCAGGCCGATAAAAAAGCCGCCCAGCGTGGAATTGAGGAGGAAAAAGACCCCGCCCAGATTCAGGATGGAAAAATAGGCTTCCTCTTCCGCCGCTACTTCCGGGCCGTGCCCCATCCAGGAAAAAAGCGCCCCGGCCCCGAGGCAGGAGAAGGCCAAAACCAGGGCGCCGGCAAGGGCAAGCCAGATGCCCTGCCAAAGGGCGCAGCTAATTCGCTCCGGCCGCCCGGCCCCGGCATATTGGGCGATCAGGGTGGAAACATAGCCGCACAGGCCGGACAAGGCGAACTGCAAGACCATGGAGGCCGTTCCGGCGGGCAGGGCGGCGGCTATGGCGGTTACGGAATAACGGCTGAGAAAAAGCCTGTCCGTAAACTCCATCAAGGTGGTGGAGCACATGCCGGCCACCAGAGGCAGACCGATCCGGAGAATGGCGCGGTAGCCCTGCGGAGAGGCCGGGCGCTCACGCAAAAAATGAAAAATAAAATTACGCATCTGCCGATCATACAGCCTGGAGGAGTTGCGGGCAACAATGCCCGGTTCGAAAAAAAACACTCTCGTGCCGGAAAAAACTAGCATTTAAAAATAAAATTTCCGATAATATCCGTGCGGGCGCATGGGAATCCGCAGAACACGCGTCAGGCTCAAGCGTAAAATGTTCAACCGGCAAGTCCGAAGGGGTGCCATGCCGACCAAGATTATCCGCAAAGAGGAACTCATACCGGGGCGCACCAGCCTCATGCTGCTTGACGCCCCGCATGTGGCCGCCGCGGCCAGACCCGGAAATTTCGTAATGCTGCGCGTCCACGAAAAAGGAGAGCGCTTCCCTCTGACCATTGCCGATGCGGACCCGGCGGCCGGCGTCATCAGCATAGTCTTTCTGGTCATGGGCAAGAGCACGGACGCCCTCAACCGGCTGCGGGCCGGAGACAGCATAGCCGATGTCTGCGGGCCTCTGGGCAGGGCCACGCATATTGAAAAAACAGGCACGGTCATCTGTACCGGCGGCGGCACCGGCATAGCCGCCATGCACCATATCGCCAAGGGGCACCACCGGGCGGGCAACCATGTGGTGGCGGCCATTGGCGCGCGCAGTGAAAATCTGCTCCTCTTCCGCAAGGAACTGGAATCTTTCTGTCCTGAAGTCCTGATTTCAACGGACGACGGCAGCGTCGGGCGCAAGGGTCTGGTCACGGAACTGCTCAAGGATCGCCTGAGCGGCGATTCCTCCGTCCGGGAAGTGGTGGCTGTGGGACCGGTGCCCATGATGAAAGCCGTGGTCGCGACCGTCAAACCCTTCAAAACCCCGGTCACGGTGAGTCTGAACGCCATGATGGTGGACGGGATGGGTATGTGCGGGGCCTGCCGGGTCAGCCTGGACGGAGAAACCCGGTTCACCTGCGTGGACGGGCCGGAGTTTGACGGGAACCTGGTGGATTTTGACGAACTCCAGCAACGTCTCGCGGCTTTCAAAAGCCAGGAAAAAATTTCCCACGACCTTTATCGTGAACAGTGCGGGTGTGCGGTATGAGCGCAAAAGAGATTAAAACGCGCGTGCCCATGCGTTGTCAGGACGCCGGGTTGCGCACAGGCAACTTTGAAGAAGTGGCTTTGGGCTATAACGAAGAAGAAGCCCGGTTCGAAGCGGGACGCTGTCTGCAGTGTAAAAAACCGCTCTGCGTCGCCGGATGTCCGGTGGAAGTGCCCATACCGGAATTCATCGGGGCCGTCGCCAGGGGAGACCCGGAAACGGCGTACAGGATCATAGCGTCCACCAACAGTCTTCCGGCAATCTGCGGGCGGGTCTGTCCCCAGGAAAACCAGTGTGAAGGCCGCTGCATCCTGAACGCGAAAAAGAATCCCCTGGCCATAGGCCGCCTGGAGCGCTATGCGGCCGACCTTTTTCTGGCCCGCGAGGGCGGAAGGGAGAAGCGCCCGCCCGCCCCCGACGCCCCGGCCGTGGCCTGCATCGGCGGAGGTCCCGCCTCCATTACCGCGGCCGGATATCTGGCCGCCAGGGGCGCGAAGGTGACGGTCTTCGAGGCCTTGCACGAAATGGGCGGAGTGCTGGTCTACGGCATCCCGGAATTTCGGCTGCCCAAGCGGGCCGTGGTGCAAAAGGAACTGTCCGCGCTTGCCGACCTGGGGGTGGAATTTCGCCTCAACTGGGTCGCGGGCAAGACCGTCAGCCTCAAATCTCTTTTCGAACAGGGCTATAAGGCCGTATTTGTGGGCATCGGCGCCGGGCTGCCGAAGTTTTTCGGCATACCGGGAGAAAATCTGATCGGCGTGCTGTCCGCAAACGAATACCTGACGCGCCTGAACCTCGGCCGGGCCTACGATTTTCCGAACCACGACACCCCGGTTTACGCGGGCCGCAAGGTTACGGTCTACGGAGCGGGCAACGTGGCCATGGACGCGGCTCGTTGCGCCCTGCGCATGGGCGCTCAGAGCGTGCGCATAGTCTACCGCCGCACCAAAGCCGAAATGCCCGCGCGGGCCGAGGAACTGGAACATGCGGTGGAAGAAGGCGTCATCCTGGAGGAACTGGCCGCTCCGGTATCTTTCAAGGGGAACGAACAGGGCTGTCTGGTCTCCGTCACGCTTCAGGAAATGGAACTCGGAGAACCGGACGCCTCCGGACGGCGCAGCCCCGTGCCCAAAGCCGGGAGCCTGCGCGACCTGGAGACTGACTTGGCCATCGTCGCCCTCGGTACGGAGGCCAACCGCATTCTTCTGGAGGAGACGCCTGAAATCAAGCTGAACAGGCGCGGTTACATAGAGGTGGACGAACGTTACGAAACATCGGTTCCGGGTGTTTTCGCGGGCGGAGACATAGTGACCGGCGCGGCCACGGTGATCATGGCCATGGGGGCCGGACGCTCGGCCGCGAAACAGATCGCCGGAAACCTCGGACTGTAAGCTCCGCTGCCCCTGTAATTCCAGAGCCTGTCGACACTCAGGGAACCGCCGGTTTATTCCTTTTCAATGCTGGAGCGGTTCCCTTTAAAAAGTTGGGCCGCTCCAAGCAGTGTTTCCTTAAACGTAACACCTTCTAAATGGGCGTCAGACCGCCAGAGAAAGAGGGCGGGCGAATTCCGGGGCTATGGGGGCAAGTGCGCCGGAAACGCGTGCGTAGGCCTGCGCGGCTTTGCGTATTCTGTCCGCATCGGCCGTTCCGAAGCGCGCTTCCGCCTTGAGCTTTTCCGGGGCCGCCGCGCCTGTCCCCGGGGTTTCCGGCCTTTCCTCCGGAGCGATGTTCGCAAGGACGCCCGCCGCCTCGGCCTGATCGTTTTTCCCGGGTTCCCCGGATTCGTTTGCCGCGCCCTTCCGGGACATATTTTCCCGCGCGGCTTCGGCTTCGAGGCGTGCCGCCTTTGCGGCTATGGCCCGGTCCGCGCCGGAGGGTTCGGCCGGCGCCAAGGCGGCCGCGCGAATTTTGCGCGCTTTGGCGATGGTGGCTTCCGGCGTGGCTTCGGCGGAAACATCAATCGCCACCTCGCCTCCGACGGCGTAGCGCCGCCCGTCCGGGCCGGTCTGCATCCGGTAGGTCGGACTGCCGGCGAAACTTCCGCCCGTCGCCGCGTGCGCCTGCTCGTGCGCGCGCACCTCCCGATCCCTGGCCTTGAGTTCCTCAAGCTCCCGCTTTTCCGCCTCGTCCAGGTTCGTAACGCCGCCCGTCTTTTCCTGTTCGCTTCTTTCGGTTTTATCGGAGTTTTGTTCCGCTTCGGCTTTTGGTTTTCCCGCTTCGGCGACGCTTTCGCCGGTATTTTTCGCTTCGTGCGGCGCGTCTTGCGGCGAAATCGCGTCCTCCCCCTCCAATTCGGCTTCCCGGAGGTTTTTTTCCGGAACGAGTCCGGCCCGGCCTTCAATGAAGGTCCGCGCAAAGTCGCGCGCTTCTCCTGCCCTGGAGGAGACGCGTCCGGCTTCCGCATAGGCTTTGGCCTGTTCTTCCTCCGGGTTGGAAAGAGAAAAAAGTCCGCTTTCCCCCGAAAGGGTGAAATAATCACGGGGATCGGCTGGATGGGCGTTCTCCGTCCCCCGCGCATTCCGCGTCCTTGGCAAAAGAATGGCATCGCCAGTAAAAGTTTTGCCACTGATGCGAATTACGGGATTTTCAACCAGTATGCCGAACATGGTAGACTCCGGCGTTTGCAGTTTGTTTTGGAAATGCAAGGTGTTTATCGGCCGGACGCGCCGGAACTTTAGAGCACTTTAACTTTAAAATTATATACGGTTTATCTTCAGGCCGCGCCCGCTCCGGCGTTTAACCGCGCAAATAAATTGCGCTTGCGCCTGCGCGGCGGGCGTCCGCTCGCGCGGCCCCCGGAGCAATTTCAAAGTGAAATTGCTCCGGCGGCGGACCGGGATTTTTTTGTTGCTTCGGCGTTGTTCCGTATCCGGCGGTTCCGTATCCAAGGCAAACGTCCCTCAACTTGCCTTGGAAACGGTGGCCGGGGTTTTTATCGCCGTGACCCGGGCAGGGTCCATCCGCCTTCAGGGGTGAGGAAACGGGTGCCCAGGCCGCAGACAAGAGCCAGGGTAAGCCCTCCGAGAAGGGTCAGGGTGACCGGGATGACTTTGCCCCCGCCTTGGGAAAAACACATGGATATGGCCCCGAACATGATCGGTACAACCCGCAGATAGGTTTTGGCCAGGGGCGGAATAAAGTGGACGGCGCACTGCGCCGAACAGACCACGCCCACTACCAGGGCCGTGGCGATATCCCCGCGCATGCCCGCGCCGGCCAGCTTTTCAATGCACCAGAGATAGAAAAGTCCCCAGGCGACTCCCACGACCATGCTCAGCACATAGCTGACGAATTCTTCGGGTTTGGCGCCGCCGTTGAAATAAATGGGGAGAGCCACGAAAGTCATCCAGATGACCCCGTATTGCGCGAGCGGGGTCTGCAGGTAGATGAAAACATACACGCCGCTTAGTCCGCCTATCCAGATAGCCCAGTTCACAAGATATTTTACCGGCATAGTTCCTCCTGAGATGTCACGCCCTGTCATAACAGGCGTGCAGATCGCAAAGCAAAAACGTGGTTTTGCCTTGTCCGCCGTTCAACAAGCATTTCAAGCGTAAAATGCTCTAGAGCAGTTCAACTTTGAAAAGTCGGGCCGCTCTACAAGGATTTGCCTGCAAACCCTTGCCGCGAAATGCTTGCAGGCGGGCTTTGCCCGCCGTCAAGCAAGCATTTCAAGCGTAAAATGCTCTAGAGCAGTTCAACTTTGAAAAGTTGGGCTGCTCTGCAAGGATTTGCCTGCAAATCCTTGCCGCGAAATGCTTGCAGGCGGGCTTTGCCCGCCGTCAAGCAGGCATTTCAAGCGTATAGATCTATATGACGGCTATCGGCCGAATCATCATTCCCGTGGCGCCCCTGATCCGCGTCGGCAGGGTGATGAAGCAGAAGCGATAGGCTTTATCGCGCGCCAGTTCGTTGGTCATCACCATTTCCATGATATGCACGCCCTGCTGTATGAGCAGATAATGGTGGCAGGGGTGGGCGTGTCCGGGAAAACTGGAACCCGTGGGCGTGAAATGCTCAAAAGCGGTCTGATCGTCGCCGATCAGAAAGGCGCCTTTTTCCTCCACGAGATACCTGATGGTTTCGAGCGTGGGACCGCAGTTCGGGCACTGTTTCATTTCCGGCCATACCATGCCGGTGCGTAAAAGCACACAGTCCCCCTTTTCAACGGAGACCCCGGCCCATTTGCAGCAGGCGTCGATATCTTCCGGATTGACGGGCTGATGCGGCTGCAGATGGTCGACCCCGGCGCAGCCGGGCAGATCCAGGAGCACGCCGGGCAGTATAATGGGGGGGATATTGGAGGCGTCCGCTTTCAGGGGCCCGTAATCGCCCCAGTTTTCGGCGCAGTTGTAGCCGTTGTACCAGTGGTTGTCCTCCCCCCCGGTGATGTGCGAGAGGGAATCGATATGCGTTCCCACGTGCAGGGGGCCGATAATGGTTTCGCTGTTTAAACCGGTGTTGTACTTGTTGCCGTCCGGTTCCAGCCATCCGCCCTTGGCGTACCAGTTATAGGCGGGGGCGTATTCGCTTTTTTTCATGTTCTGGCGGCCGTGGGGGGAAGCATAGGGCAGAATGTCCCAGCCGGAATGGCCCGGCCAGACGTCCATGCCTTTGAACCGCGGGGCCTCCAGGTCGTATACCTTGTTTTTTTTGATGAGGGAAAAGGCTTTGCCGATCAACTGCGGCGTCACCTCGTTGAGCAGCCCCACCTGGTCGTCTTTTCCCCAGCGCCCCCAGTTGCTGTGTTCCCTGTCCATCCATTCCGGGCCCATGGTCGTTTTTTTTTCGGTCATGACACGCTCCTGTGATTATGAAAGTCCGGCCTTGCCGGCATCGGCAAGGCGGGGGTTTGCCGCTTCATGCCGAGTCGCATTGAAACGGGGTTGAATGCGGAAAGGCGCGCCCGCCCGGCGCGTTACGGCGGCAGTCAATGCCGCTTGCGCCTTTGCGGCGGGCTGAAGGCAAAGCCTTCGGCCGATGCCAGGCTGCTCCGCGTTGGCCGCAACCTGGCGTCAACATATCACGATGGGATCGATGAGCGAGGCGCTTGCGCCTTTAAGCTTGAGCGGGCAGGCGATATACACCCCTTCGGTGACCCCGTCGGCGCAGATTTCCTCCAGATCGAGCACTTCATTCATGATGATGCCGTGCTGCATCATCCAGCGGTGGACGGTATGTTCGCCCACCAGCATTTTTTCGTAGGACACGGTGTCCGAGCCGGTCACCCTGCCGCCGATTGAAACCATGTATTCCTCGGCCGGAACGCCCGGGCCCGCGGCGTCGCCGCCATAGTTGTCGGCGCCTTTTCTGAAATATTTTATCATGCCGGTGCGGATGAGGAAGGCAGTGGGCTCGTCGGGGCGCACGGCGATCTTGCTTTTCTCCATACAGCCCTTGATGTCTTCGGGCGTAATTTCGTATTTGCGCTGCAAGGTGACCTCGCCGCCCGTATCGACGCCGCCTTTGTATTTCAGCATGTCCAGAATGACCGCGCGCAGGATCACGGGATGGAAACGGGAGGCGTCCATCCAGTTGCAGCCCCACCATTCTTTTGTCTGGTCCGCCGGGGTATTTTCGCCGAGAATGACTTTGCCGTCGCGGATTTCACCGATATGGTTCAGGGCGTCCATATGAGTCCCGGCGTGGGTTGTCATCATGACCAGATCGTTGAACAGGGTTCCGGGAGGCGTGACGTCTTCGGTATCTCCGTGCCATTTGTAGGGGAGAACCCTGAAGGAGGGGTGTCCGGACCACAGGGGCATGTCGTTGCTGCGCACCGTGCCCAAGTCATAAACGCGTCCGGTTTTCATCAGGGAGATAAGCGAGGGGGTCATTTTCGGAAGCGGAAGCTTCCCGTATGGTTCCATGGCCATTGTCTGCAACTCCTGTATTATGGTTATATTCCGACTTTATTCGATTATCAGAAGTTCCCTGTCCTGTCCATGCCCGCGCGGCGCCCGAACAGGGCGGGCGAATGTCGGCAGGGCTGACGCATCTAAAATTTTATATTGTCAATTCAGAATATTATTATATCTCTCTTTGAGATTCGCGGCGGCAAAGCCGCCTTGCTCCTTACGAAGTCTGCGGCTTCGGACGATGCTTGCGCATCGTCACAAGGCTGACGCAATAAGATGCGTCAGCCCTGCGAATGTCGGGGGTTCCGGTTGAAGGGGGCGTTGCAGGGGTCTGTAAATTGTCGCGGGACGTAATTTATTTGGAAACGGAACGGGGCGGCACAATGCCCGGCCGGCGGCAGAATGCACTTGAAGTCTGCGCGGAAATGCCGTAATTTCCAGTACACAATCGGGCAAAACCATGGCAGCGAAGCAAGCAAGTCTTTCAGGATCGACAAACGGCAGGATTTTTTTGCTGTTTGCCTGTTGCGTCCTGTTCGCGTTTTTCCTGTACGGCGGAGCGGGCATGTCAAATCCGTCCTTCCGGGCAGGGGCCGGAGCGGAGGCTGGAAGCGCGCGGCCTGAGACGGCCGGAGGGGAGGATTTGCCGGCGCGGCCGCAGACCCCGGCCTTTGCGCAAGGTTCCCCGGATGCGCCGGCCGTCGGAACCTCCCCGGCCCCGGCGCTTGAAGGGAAAGACGGGCAGAGGGCTGAAGAAGGCGATGTCCTGCCGTTCGCCCCGCCGGCCGCTCACTTCAATCTCCTGAAAATGGGCGGGGAGGGACCTACTCTTCTGGTGATCGGCGGTATCCAGGGGGATGAGCCGGGCGGGTTCTCCGCCGCCGCTCTGTTGTCTTTCGCCTATCATATCCGCAAGGGACGGCTCTGGGTCGTACCGGATTTGAATTTCCCGAGCATTCTGCGGCGCAGCCGCGGGGTGTCCGGCGACATGAACCGCAAATTCGCCGCCCTGGACGTCTCCGATCCGGAATTCGGGGCCGTATCCCGCATAAAAAGCATCCTGCTGGACGAAGAGGTCGATCTCGTTCTCAACCTGCATGACGGCAGCGGTTTCTACAGGCCGAACTGGGAGGACAAGCTGCGCAATCCGCAACGCTGGGGGCAGTCTTTGATCATCGATCAGGAAAAAATGATCATGCCTCCGTTTTTACTGAAAGAAGCCGCCGGCAGGGTGGAGACGGAAGTGAACGGCACCCTGCTTGATCCGGCGCACCGTTATCATATCTACAATACGCTGACGGCCGAGGGAAACAAGGAAATGGGCAAGACCCTGAGCTGGTTTTCCGTGCGCAACGGCAAACCCGCCTTCGGCATCGAAGCCAGCAAGGAATTCGGCACGGAATACAGAACCTATTACCACCTGCGCGTGGTGGAAGCCTTTATGCGTCTTCTGGGCATCGAGTTCGAGCGCGACTTTACCCTTGACCCGAAAGGCGTGCGCGCCGCGCTCAATTCCAACATTCTGCTCTCCGCCTTTGAGGACCGGGTCATCCTGCACCTGGACAACGTGCGTCCTTGTTTATCCCGTATTCCTTTCAAGAAGGGCAGCCTTCCCGACGTCAGGGGTTCCAAGCCCCTGCTCGCCCTGGTGCGGGAAAAGGACGAGTGGCGCGTGGCGTACGGCAACAACACCCTGACCCGCATCAAACCGGAGTTCATGGACTTTGACGAATCCCTGCAAAAAATGGATCTGGTCGTCGACGGAGAGGCGACAAGCGTGAGCCCCGGAGAGATTGTGCAGGTGCGGGAGTATTTTCTGGTCAACGTGCCGGAGGGATACCGGGTGAACGCGATTGGGGCGCAGAAGGAAGTCCGGGGCAGCGAGGCCGGGGTGCTGCTCAGGCGCAAAGATTTCATGCCGCGTTTTTCCCTGGACAAGAACGCCTCCATTTTTCGCGTGGAGGCGTACAAGGGCAAAGCCTTTTCCGGCATGATCCTGGTCCGTTTCGGGGATGCGGCGGCTCGGCCCGTGAAATCGCTCACCGCCGGGCGCGGACCGGAATCCGAGCTGGGGTTCTAAAGCATTTTGTCATTGAAAGTATCTTTCCGATAAACTGATCCAATCATTTCCGGAAAAAATGGAACTAGCGTTATTGGCGGCTTATGCGGCGCTCATCCTCTGGACGGGCCGTACTTCGGAAAAGCACACCACCGAATCTTTTTATGTAAACAACCGCGCAGGCAGCGCATGGAACGTCGCTTTCTCGATCGTCGTTTCCTGCGTAGGCGCGTCCGCAGTTATCGGCATGATCGGGATGGCTTTCGTGGTGGGCGTCCCGGCTTTCTGGTGGCTTGGGGCCGGAGCGGCGGGTCTGACTGTCCTTTCACTCTTCCTTGCCGGTGCGGTCAGAAGAAGCGGCGCGTATACCTTGCCGCATATGGCCGGGACATTTTTGGGAAACTCCGCGCGGCCGGTCATCGCCGCCGTGATCGTCGTCGCCTGGATGGCCATTCTTGCCGCCCAGTTCGCGGCGCTGGTAAAAGTTCTCGGGCCGTTGACCGGCTTTTCTCCCCCGGTTTGCCTCGGCATCGGCTTCCTGCTCGTCTGCGGCCATACCGTCGGCGGCCAGCCGGCGGTGATGCGCGTAGACAAAATGCAGGCGGTCATCATCATCGGCGCTCTGACCACAATGCTCGTCTGGCTGTCGTGGCGCAATCCGTCCTGGACGGAAAACGTGGTTTTTGAAGCCGTCAATTCTTCGTTTCCGCCAGAGAAATTGCTGTATTTCCTTGTCGTGGTCGGGGCCAATTACGTCGTGTGCCCGATGTTGTTCGGCAGAATGCTGTCCGCCAGGGATGGGAGAACCGCGAAACGCGGCGGCCTGATCGGGGTCGGCGGCATATTGCTTTGCTCGGCTTTGATTGTCGCGGTGGGGCTTGCCTGTAAAGGGCTTATCCCCGCTTCGACCCCGCAGGACGAGGTGCTGACAAGCGTTCTTGCCGGGGAAATGCCCCGCGGGATGCATATCGTAATATCTTTCGCCCTGATCAGCGCCATCGTCTCTTCCGCCGACTCCTGCCTTGTGACGGCGGCTACGGTTTTCAGCTATGACCTTCTCGGCAGGGACGATGCGGCGTCCGCCAGACGTTGCGTCGTCATGCTGGGTGCCGCGGGTGTTCTGGTCAGCCTGTGGGGGAAGGGGATTCTGGGTTTTCTGCTGGCGGCCTACGACATCTTCGCCTGCGGCGTGGTGATGCCTGTTTTTGTGGGGCTTGTGTCCCGCCGCCGTCCTGGCGCGCTATGGTCGTGCGTCGCCGTCGGCGCGGGCGGACTGCTCGGTTTGCTGTCCGCCGCAACGGAGAATGCCTTGTTCAGTTACGCCGGTATTGCCGTATCCCTGGTTGTGGCTCTGGGCGGAGCCGTATCGGGAGGAACGGCGAAATGCGGGGAGGGGGAATCCGGCATGATCGCCATAGGCACAGGTGCCGACGTAAACCGGCC
This sequence comes from Desulfovibrio sp., assembly GCA_031288535.1. Classification (GTDB taxonomy): domain Bacteria; phylum Desulfobacterota; class Desulfovibrionia; order Desulfovibrionales; family Desulfovibrionaceae; genus Frigididesulfovibrio. The sequence goes on from JAITRF010000022.1 coordinate 41,269, forward strand.
GGCCTCGGAGAATTCAAATAAATCAGTGCTTCCTCAACTTTGAGATTATACAGGGTTTATCTTCAGGCCGCGTCCGCTCCGGCGCTTAACCGCGCAAATAAATTGCGCCTGCGCGGCGGGCGTCCGTTCGCGCGGCCGCCGCATATGGGTCCGCTCGCCTGATGACCCCAAAGGAAGCGGGGCGGTTCGCCTCATTCCACCGTAAGACGCAGAAAGCGTTTTTTCCCGAGCTTTATCCGATACTCGCCGGCGGTCAGCGGTTTTGCCCCGTCTTGCAGCACCTGCCCGTCCACGCTCAAAGCCTTGTGGGAAATCAGCCTCCGCGCCTCGCTGCGCGAAGGGGCGAGGCCGGAGTCAGTCAAAAATGCTACCGGGGTGGAGCTTTCCCCTTCTTTGCAGACAAAGGCCGGGGCGTCTTCCGGCGCCCCTCCCCCGGCGAAGATCGCCCGGAAATCCGCAAGGGCCTCCTCGGCGGCTTTTTGCCCGTGATAGCGGGTGGTGAGCTCAAGGGCCAGATTTTCCTTGGCCCGCATGGGATGCGTTTCGCCTTTCTCCACGGATTGCCGCAAACTCCGGATGTCTTCCAGGCTTTTCGCGGAGAGCAGTTCATAATAGCGCCACATGAGATCGTCCGACACGGACATGGTTTTGCCGAAGATCTGCGCCGGGGCTTCGTCTATGCCGATGTAGTTGCCAAGGGATTTGGACATTTTCTTGCCGCCGCCGAGCCCTTCGAGCAGAGGCATGGTCAGGATGCACTGCGCCTCCATGCCGTATTGTCCCTGCAAATGCCGGCCGACCAGCAGGTTGAATTTCTGATCCGTTCCGCCGAGTTCCACATCCGCTTTCAGCGCCACGGAATCATAGCCCTGGGCGAGGGGATAGAGAAACTCGTGAATGGAAATGGGGATGTTGGCCTTGTAGCGTTTTTCGAAATCGTCGCGCTCCAGCATCCTGGCGACAGTATAGCGGGAGGCCAGGCGGATGAAATCGGCCGCTCCCATCGTCCCCAGCCAGCGGGAATTGAAGGCGACCTCAGTCTTTTCCGGGTCCAGGATTTTGAAAACCTGTTTTTTGTACGTTTCGGCGTTCGCCATGACCTGTTCCTCCGTAAGTGGAGGGCGGGTGTCGTTGCGCCCCGACGGGTCGCCGATACGGCCGGTGAAGTCGCCGATCAGAAAAATAACCTGGTGCCCCAGTTCCTGGAAATGCCGCATCTTATGGATGACCACGGTATGCCCGAGGTGCAGATCCGGGGCCGTGGGATCGAATCCCACCTTGACGCGCAGGGGTTTCCCCCGGGCAAGCTTCCCGCGCAGTTCGTTTTCATCTATAAGCTCGGCGCAGCCGCGCTTTATGAGGGCCATCTGTCCGTCCACGTCCGATGCGGGTCTGGTCATTCTTCGCCTTCCTGGTCCATGTTGAAGTCCACTTTTATTTTGTAGATGGCGCGCGCCGGCAGGTTCAGGATCGCGATGCCCGTTTCGCGCTCCATGCGCTCGATAAGGGCCGCGTTTTCAGCCCGCGAGGGTCCGATCAGGGTGAACCAGATATTGTATTTGTGCCGGCGCAGATAGTTATGCGTGACGCCGGGCTGGGCGTTGACCACGGCGACGAAGTCCCGGAGCTTTTCCGGAGGTACGGATGCGGCGCACAGGGTGCTGCAAAAACCGAGTTTGTCGGAACGGAAATTCGCCCCCAGGCGGCGGATTACGCCCACCTCTCTGAGCCTGCGCACCCGTTGCAGGGCTTCTTCCTCCGACAGCCCGCACTTTTCCCCGATCTCGGCGTAGGGGCGAGGCACTATGGGGAAAGAGGCCTGGATCAAACCCAGTATGCGCCGGTCCGCCGCGTCCAGCAAAGGTTCGCTCCCGGTCTGTTCCTGAGGATTTTCTCCTTCTTTTCCGGAGGATGAGGCGCGGATGCGTTTCATTCCTGGCGCCCTTCCGGTCCGGGTTTTTGGCCGGGGAAATAAGCGCAGAGCGGTTCCTCGGCCAGATGATCTCCCGTCAGGCTGTATGCCCGCGCCCGGCAGCCCCCGCAGACCCGGTGGTATTCGCAAACTCCGCATTTGCCCCGGTAGCTGGATTTATCGCGGAATTCCAGGAAATATTTCGAGGATTGCCAGATTTTCGCGAAAGATTCCTCCCTGACGTTGCCGCAGTCCAGTTCCAGGTAGCCGCAGGGCTGCACCCGCCCGGTGTGGCTGATAAAACAGAAGCCGGTCCCGCCCAGGCACCCCCGGCTTACCGCATCCAGGCCGAAGGTCTCCGGGTTGACCCTGAGGCCGTCTTCTTTTGCGCGCTGGCGCATGATACGGTAATAATGGGGAGCGCAGGTGGCCTTGACCTGCATGGGGGTGGTTTTGCGGAAATCGTAAAACCAGTTCAAAACCGCCTCGTACTCGGCCGCGTTGATCACCTCGGCGCCCAAATCCGCCGCCCGACCCATGGGCACCAGAAGAAAAATATGCCAGGCGGCCGCGCCCAGTTCCCCGGCCAGAGCGGATATGCGCCTGAAGGAAGACATGTTGCTTTTGGTGACCGTGGTGTTGATCTGGAACTCCACGCCTTCGCCTTTCAGCAGCTCGATCCCGCGCAGGGCGGCGGCAAAAGCGCCGGGCACGCCGCGGAAGGCGTCATGGCTTTCGGCGTCCGGACCGTCCAGGGATACGGAACAGCGCGCTATGCCGCTTTCCCGGATTTTTGCCGCCAAATCCCGCGTGATCAGCGTGCCGTTCGGCGCCATGACGCAACGCAGCCCCTTGTCCCGGGCGTGATCGGCAAGCTCGAAAACATCCTTGCGCAGCAGCGGTTCCCCGCCTGTTAAAATAATAATCGGCCGGCCGCATTCCGGAAAGCTGTCTATAAGCGCCTTTGCCTCCGATGTGGACAATTCGCCCGGATAGGGGTGGGGATGGGCTTCGGCTCGGCAATGCCGGCAGGCCAGGTTGCAGGAGCGGGTCACTTCCCAGGCGATGAGCCGCAACGGGGGGACGGGAGGCCGCAGGAGCTGGGATTCTTCTCCCGGCCCGCCGTGGGGCGAAGCCGTCTTTTCTTTCGCGCGGCTGTTCAAAGCAGGCCTCGATGCAGCAGATCCCGCGTGAAATAGGTGATGATGAGGTCCGCCCCGGCCCGCTTTATGCCCAGCAGGGATTCCAGGATAACGGCGGTTTCGTCGATGCGTCCGAGCTCGGCCGCGGAGCGGATCAGCGCGTATTCGCCGCTGACCTGGTAGGCCGCCAGCGGCGCCGAAAAGGCGTCGCGCACCTCGCGGATCACGTCCAGGCAAGGGCCGGCCGGTTTGACCATGATGATGTCCGCTCCTTCCTCAATGTCCGCCGCCGCCTCGCGCAAGGCCTCCAGGCGGTTGGCGGGGTCCATCTGATAGCTTTTGCGGTCTCCGAAACGCGGGGCCGAAGCGGCCGCCTCCCGGAAAGGACCGTAATAGGCCGAGGCGTATTTGACGGAGTAGGCCATGATGGGGGTGGAGGTGAAGCCGTTCTCGTCCAACGCGTTGCGGATGAAGGCAATCCTCCCGTCCATCATGTCCGAGGGGGCGATCATGTCCGCCCCTGCCTCGGCGTGGGAAAGGGCGGCGCGGGCGAGCAACTCCAGGGACTCGTCGTTCAGCACTTCGCCCGAGGCCCCGATCAGCCCGCAGTGGCCGTGGTCCGTATATTCGCACAGGCAGACATCGGTAATCAGGTAAAGGTCCGGAAACTTGTCCTTTATTTTGCGCAGCGCGGTCTGGACGACGCCGTCCCTGGCGTAGGCCCCCTTGCCCGCAGGGTCCTTGCCCGAGGGTATGCCGAACAGCAGGCAGGCCGCGACGCCGTCTCGCGCGTCCTGTTCCAGGGCCTTGACCAGTTCGTCCGGCGAATAGCGGTATTGTCCGGGCATCGCCGCAATGGGTGCGGGGCCGGCGGATTTGCCGCCTTCCTCAACAAAATAGGGCATGATCAGTTGCGCCCGGTCAAGGCGCGTCTCGCGCGTCATCGCCCGCAAATGCGGGGCGCCGCGCAGTCTTCTCCCTCTGTGAAACATATCGCACTCCATTTATGGCATTTACGCATACACCCGACGGCGGGCAAAGCCCTCCCGCGCGCATCCCGCGACAAGGATTTGCGCGGCAAATCCTTGCAGTGCCCACTCCAAGCGAACACGCTTCAATCCCGCGAACTCACCCGGCCCGCAGCCCCAGGGTGCGCAGTATGCCCAGGTCTTTTTCCAGGGGATTTCCGCGCAACGTCAGGTAGTCGCCGAGCATGAAACCGTTCGCGCCCGCGAAAAAAATCGCGTTCTCCCAGCCGGCGAGCACGGTGGTGCGCCCGCTGCAGATCAGGATGTCCCGTCCGGGGTGCATAAGGCGCATGACGGCGATAATTCCCAGGGCTTCGCTTGCGGACAGCAGCTCTCTCCCGGCCAAGGGCGTGCCGGGTATGGGATTCAGGAAATTCAGGGGGATGGAGTCCACGTCCAGTTCCCTGATGGTTTCCGACAATTCCAGGCGCTGCCCCCAGCTCTCGCCCAGTCCGAAGATGCCGCAGCAACACAGGCGCAGACCGGCGGCCTTCGCGTTGCGCGCGGTTTCCAGGCGCACGTCGTAGCCGTGAGTGGTGCAGACCGAGGGGAAAAAGCTGCGCGCGCTTTCCAGGTTGTGGTGGATGCTGGTAAATCCCGCTTCCTTCATCTGCCGGGCCTGTTCAAGGCTCAGCACGCCTATGGACGCGCAGAGCCTGATGCCGACGTCCCGGGTGATGCGCCTCGCCGCTTTGAGGATGCGCTCGAAATCTCCCTGGGTCGGCCCGGCCCCGCTGCACACTATGCCCATGTAATCGGCCCCGGTTCCGGCCAGAAAGCTGGCGCGCCGGCAGAGGTCCTCCTCCGGAACCAGGGGGTGAATCGGCGTGGCGGCCGGATAGGCGGCGGACTGGGCGCAGAAGCGGCAATCCTCGGGGCAACGCCCGGATTTGGCGTTTACTATGCCGCAGGTGAAGGGCGCGGACCCGCCGCTTTCGCGGACAAAACAGGCCGTGCCCATAATCTCCAGAAGCTTGCGCGGAAGCTGCGCGACGACCGCTCCTGCTTCCTTTGCGTCAAGCGCCTCGCCCCTGCGGGCCTTTTCCAGCACTTCGGCATATTCCATAGGGTCAGACTTCGGTTTTTTCCCGGATCAGCGCCCGCGCCTTTTCCCAGGAATATTCAGAGAACCTGAGGCCAGAAGCGGATGCGGGATCGACTTCCACTTCCTCTCCCGGCCCTTCAGGGGCGCCTTCGGATACCAGCATGACGGTTTTGCCGCCGGATATTCCGGCCTTGGGCGTATAGGCGGCGGTGACGGCCGCGGCCGCGGTCACTGCCGCGGCCGGCCATGGTTCGGCAAAGAAACGTCCGAGGCCGGTGGGTCCGGGAAAATCCCTGCTCCGGAAAAAAAGATCGCGCGGTCCGGCAAAGTCCGCAAGGCGCTTGTTGTCCGCCTCGTTGCGTCCCACGACGAGGCGGAAGGATTCGCCCCCTTCTTCCGGAATATGCCAGAGCTGGCGACCGGCGTTGCCCAGATAAAAATCCGCCGCCGCAGGGTGGGGCGTGTGGCGCAGGATCGGATAGTAGCTGCGGGCGTTGCCTGTTTCCGTAAGCCGGCAACCCCCGGCCGGGGTCGGGATTTCCGTGATGGAGAAACGGGCGGCCAGTTCCATCTGGGCTTTGCGCGAGCGTCCGTAAAATCCGAAAAGGCGGCTGCGGTCAATGACGCCTTCGTTTTCCGGCAGGGTCGGTTCAAGGCGCAGAGCCGAAAGGGGGCGCAAAAGCAGCCCTTTGAGACCGGCTTCGCGCCGGATGATGTTCAGGGCGTCCCGGCGCTGGGACATGGGGCGCTGCCCCAGCACTTCGCCGGTAACCACGCAGCAGGCCCCGAGTTCCCTCATGATGGTCGCCGCTTTGCGCAGCATGAGGATTTTACAGTCCACGCAAGGGTTGAAAACGCTGCCGAAGCCGTGGGGCGGCCGCGAGGCCAGCAGGCGGACAAAATCTTCGCCCGCGTCGACCGGCCGGATGTCGAGATCGTAAACCGCGCGCCACTGCTCCAGTTTGTGGGGTTTGCCGAAGAAGGGACTTATAAAGTGTAGACAGATGACCTCAAGGCCCTGTTCCTTTATGACCTTGGCCGACAGCAGGCTGTCCAGGCCGCCGGACAGAAGGGCGACGGCCCGCCGTGCATTGCTTGCGCTCATGGGCTCCTCCCGGCTCCGTTCAGAGCGGTTTACGCTTGAGGATTGCCGTTTGGCGGCGGACAAAGCCCGTCTGCCCCAATCCCGCGGGCGATGCGAAACAATGCTTCGCGCCGCCGGAGCATTTCATCAGGACGGATGTTTTCATTTCAAAATGCTCTAGCCCACGCGGGGCGAAAAAGCAACACGCCTTTCGGGACGCGGCCTGGTGGGGGAAAAATGAAGTGACTTTGCCGCCGGCTTCTGATACCTATCCGCGTATACCTGCAGAAAAAGAGGTGCCCATGGCGAGAAAACCCAGTCTCACCCCCAATGAAATGCGTTCCGAAGCCCTGGCGGCGGCGCTTACGACCATTGAGCGCCGGCACGGGGCCGGAGCCATAATGAAGCTTTCCGACAAAACGCACGTGAACGTTCCGGTGATCCCCACCGGCTCCATAGGCCTGGACCTAGCTCTGGGCGTCGGAGGCATACCCAGGGGACGGGTTTCGGAGATATACGGCCCGGAATCGTCCGGCAAAACCACCATCGCCCTGCACATCATCGCTGAGGCGCAAAAGCTTGGCGGCACCTGCGCCTTTATCGACGCCGAGCACGCCTTGGACATCAACTATGCCCGGCGCCTGGGGGTGAACACGGACGATCTGCTTATCTCGCAGCCGGATTTCGGCGAACAGGCCCTTGAAATAGCGGATCTGCTCGTCCGCTCCAACGCCGTGGACCTGGTCGTCATAGATTCCGTCGCCGCCCTCATCCCCCAGAACGAACTGGAGGGCAACATGGGTGAAACCCAGGTGGGCGGGCAGGCCAGACTCATGAGCCACGCCCTGCGCAAGCTCACCGGCTCCATCCACAAGTCGCGCACGGCGGTTATCTTCATCAACCAAATCCGCATGAAAATAGGAATGATGGTCGGATACGGGGGCAACCCGGAAACCACCACCGGCGGGCACGCGCTCAAGTTCTACGCCACGATTCGCCTTGACGTGCGCAAGATACAGAGCCTCAAGGACAAGGAAGAAGTTTTCGGCAACCGCACCAAGGTGAAGGTGGTTAAAAACAAAGTCGCCCCGCCCTTCCGCACGGCGATTTTCGACATACTTTACGGAACCGGCATTTCCCGCACCGGGGAGATAATCGACATCGGCGTCGAGGCGGGCATCGTGGAAAAGAGCGGGGCCTGGCTGTCCTACGGCAAGGAGAGACTGGGGCAGGGCAAGGAACAGGCGCGCGCCCTGCTGGAGGAAAACGAGGAACTGCGCCTTGAGGTGGAACGCAAAATCATCGAGCACCTGGGCATGAACCCGGATGTACTGTCGAGAACCGCCGGGGATGACGCGGAAGACGACGGCGCCTTTGCCGAAGGATAAAGTCGTTTGCCGCTTTGGGCAATTTCGACCGGGAATGGAGAGATGCGTACAACAAACGAGATACGGCGTCTTTTTCTGTCATATTTCAAGGAACGCGGGCATGAAATAAGAAGGTCCTCGTCGCTTGTGCCGCGTGACGACCCCTCGCTCCTCTTCACCAACGCTGGCATGGTGCAGTTCAAGAAGGTTTTCCAGGGTCTGGAAAAGTTGCAGTTTTCCCGCGCCGTCACCGCCCAGAAATGCCTGCGCGTGGGGGGAAAACACAATGACCTGGAAAACGTGGGACGTACCGCCAGGCACCATACCTTTTTCGAGATGCTCGGCAATTTTTCCTTTGGCGACTATTTCAAGGAAGACGCAATAAAATTCGCCTGGGAATTTTTGACGGCCGAACTCGGGTTGCCCGCCGAAAAACTTTATGTGACGGTCTTTCAGGACGACGAGGAAGCCGCTCTTTTGTGGAGCGGGCTCACCCCCGTGCCTGCGGAGCGCATCCTGCGCATGGGCGAGAAAGACAATTTCTGGCGCATGGGCGATGTCGGTCCCTGCGGTCCCTGCTCGGAAATACTCATCGACCAGGGCGAGCACATGAGCTGCGGCCCGGATTGCGGCATAGGACGTTGCGATTGCGACCGCTTTCTTGAGATCTGGAACCTGGTGTTCATGCAGTTCAACGAGCTTGCGCCGGGACGGCGCGAGCCTTTGCCGAGGCCCAGCATAGACACCGGCATGGGGCTTGAGCGCATCGCAGCCGTTTGCCAGGGCGTTTTTTCCAATTATGAGACGGACCTTTTCCGCAACATCATCTCCGAAGCCTGCTCCCTGGCCGGGGTGAAATACAGTTGCAGCGCGCCCGACACCAATGAGGTGGACACCGCCCTGAGGGTTATCGCCGACCACAGCCGGGCCATGGCCTTTATGGCCGCCGACGGGATAATGCCGTCCAATGAAGGCCGGGGCTACGTGCTGCGCCGCCTGATCCGCCGCGCCTACCGCTTCGGGCGGCTGATCGGCATGCCTTCGGTTTTTCTCTACAAGACCGTAGACTGCGTGGCCGAGAATATGGGCGAGGATTTTCCGGAGCTGAACTCTTCGCGTTCCTTCACCGTCCGCGTTATCCGCGAGGAAGAGGAACGCTTCGAGAAAACTCTGGACAAGGGGCTGGCTCTTCTGGAAGACGCCCTGGGGAGCCTGGAGGAACAGGCGGACATGTGCATCCCCGGCTCCGTGGCTTTCAAGCTTTATGACACTTACGGCTTCCCCCTGGACATTATCAACGACGTGAGCGAGAAGCGCGGCTTTGCCGTGGATGAGGCCGGCTTCCGCGCCCACATGGCCGAACAGAAGCAAAGGGCCAAGGCCGCCTGGAAAGGGTCGGGAGAGAAGGACCTGGACGGGCCTTTGTCCACCCTTTTGGAGGAAGGACTGCGCACGCGTTTCGTCGGCTATGATTTTCTGCGATCGGAATCGCGCATAGCCGCCCTGCTGGATGCGGACGGGATGCACGTCCCGCGTCTTGCCGAGGGAGCGGAGGGCTTTTGCGTGACCGGGATCACCCCTTTCTACGGCGCGTCCGGCGGCCAAACCGGAGACAGGGGGGAGATGCGCTCCCTGCAGGGCAGGGCCGAAGTTACGGATACCCTGAAGGCCTCTCCGGACCTGACCGTACACCGGGTTCGGGTGAGCGCGGGGGATCTGCTTCTGGACGCGGAGGTTTCCCTGCACGTGGATGAAGAAAGGCGTCTGGCCTCTGCCCGCAACCACACCTGCACGCACCTTCTGCACGCGGCCCTGCGCCGGGTGCTGGGGGATCACGCCCGCCAGGCCGGTTCCCTGGTCGATCCGGAGCGCCTGCGCTTTGACTTCAACCATGTGAGCGCCGTGGGCGAGGCGGAAATCGCCGAGATTGAGCGCAAGGTGAACGCGGCCATCCTGGCCGACATCCCTCTGAAGACCGAAGTCTGCTCCTATGAGGATGCCGTGCGTTCCGGGGCGACGGCGCTTTTCGGCGAAAAATACGGCGATACGGTGCGCGTTGTGTCCATCGAAGGAGAATCCGTCGAATTGTGCGGCGGGGCGCACCTTTCACGCACCGGCCAGGCCGGATTCTTCGCCGTCGTCTCCGAAGCCGGCATAGCCGCCGGGGTAAGGCGCATCGAGGCGATTACGGGCTGGAACGCCCTGGAGCTTTTCTCCCGGCAGCGGGCCGAGATCGAGGAGGCGCGCGGCCTTGTCCGGGGCAGGGCCGGAGAACTGCCGCAGCGCATCCGGCTTCTGCAGGAAGACACCAGGGCCTTGCGCAAGCGCCTGGAGAGCTTCACCGCCGGTGCCGCGGCCCAGGTGACCAAAAGCGTCATGGATCAGGTGGAAGACCTGGGCGGCATAAAATTTCTCGCCTTCCGCAGTTGCGCGCAGAATATCAAGACCCTGCGCGATCTGATGGACGATATGCGCTCCAAATTGTCCTCCGGCGTCATCTGCGCGACGGCCGAAGACGCCGAGGGCAAGGTGAGCATGATTCTCTCCGTTTCGCGCGATCTGCACAACCGCTTCACCGCCCCGGCCCTGATCCGGGAAGCGGCCGCCTTTATCGGCGGTTCCGGTGGTGGCCGCCCGGACTTGGCCCAGGCCGGGGGCAACGACCCCAAGGGCATCTCTGCGGCCTTTCATTCCCTGCGCGAGAAGTTGCGGCAGGGGTAACACCCTGCTTCGGCCAATTTTCGGGTCGGCGCGTCAAGGGTCATCCTTCGCCGTGGATTGCGGTTTGACACGCGCCGTCGGTCCCTATCCAGGCCCGGTACATGCTTTCTGTATTGAAGGGCAGGATCAGGTTGCCCTCCTTGTCCACCGCGATAAAGCCGCCGCTCCCGCCGAGGGCGGTGAGGTTGTCAAGCACCGCCCTGCCCGCCTCGGCAAGGCTTGCGCCTTGGTAGCGCATGCGCGCCGCTATGTCGTGCCCGACGCACAGACGTATGAAATATTCGCCCACGCCGGTGCAGGATACGGCCGCCACGGCATCGGCATAGCAGCCAGCGCCGATGAGCGGCGTATCGCCCACCCGCCCCGGAAGCTTGTTGGTCAGGCCGCCCGTCGAGGTCGCGGCCGCCAGGGCGTTGCTTCTGTCGCGCGCTACCGCGCCTACGGTGCCCATCCTGCCCTTGTCGTCCGGATGGGCCGCGGGGGCATGGCTTTGGGCCGGCCAGGCCGTTCCGTCGTGGTCCAGCACCATGCGTAGCGGGTCTTTGGCGCGCGCCGCCAGAAGCTGGGCGTAACGCTGTTCGCTGTGGAAATATTCCTCCGGCTCGAAAGCCACTCCGAGGCCGCGCAGAAATTCCATGCCTCCCTCGCCCGCCAGCAGCACGTGGTTGGAGCGCTCCATGACCGCGCGGGCCGCGCGTACGGGGTTTTTCACTCCATGCACGCAGGTTACCGCCCCGGCGGCCAGGGTTCGGCCGTCCATGATCGCGGCGTCCATTTCGTGCGTCGCCTTGCTGGTGTATACCGCCCCGCGTCCGGCGTTGAACAGGGGACAATCCTCCAGCATGGCCACGGCAAGGGTCACGGCCTCCACCGCGCCCACTCCCCCGGCCAGGGCCGCATAGGCGCTTGTGGCTATCCTGCGCAGGTTTTCTTCATAGTCGCGGGCGGCGTCCGGGGTGAGGGCGGCCCGGCTGACGGCGCCTGCTCCGCCGTGAATCGCGAGGACCGGATCGGACATGGCTGGCCTCCAAGGCGGATGAACCGGATATAGTTATTTATCTCCAAAAATATCAAGCATGTTATATCAGAAATTCTTTGTGCGCCGGGCTCAGCTATTGACTTTCCCTCCCGGCGGGGCTAAAAGTTAAATGTTGAGGGAACCTCGGCCTCTGTGGCAACAGAAACTGGGGTCGGCACGGCGCGATGAGCGCCCCCGTGCACGGCTGCCAAGTGACGGTTAGTTTTCGGCCCCGTATCAGTTACGCCTGATACGGGGTCAACTGCTATTCAGCCCTGGTGGCTGAAAGAAGGACCAGTACCAGCGCGGCGAACGCGGCGAAAACCAGCTTTCGCATGGCTGATACCCGCCTTACGGTTTGCGCCGTGCCGGCGCATAAGGCAGTTGAGGGCAACCGTGCCGTCCCAGTATAATTTTTTTCGCATTTTTTGCAATCGCGGTAAGGATTGCGCGGTTTCCGACCGGTTCACGCCGCTTCGCGGCAACATCAGCCTGCCGGCTGATTTTGGAAGCGGAAATTTATAACGCGCATACCAGTAAACGGAGGACCCGCATGGAGAGCAAAGCGGCCGGCCCCCTTTCCGGGGGGGCGGAAGTGACGGGGGATATTGCGGATATAGAAGCGCCTTCGTCCAAATCCCTGGGACACAGGGCACTCATCGCGGCTGCCCTGGCCTGCGGGGATTCCGTCGTCAGCCGGGTTTCGGAAAGCGAGGACGTGACCCGCACGCGCGAGGCTCTGGAGTTGATCGGCGCAAAATTCACGCGCCTCGGCAAGGGGGTCTACGCGGCGCGGGGGCTGGGCGGAGCCCCGCGCGTTATACCAGGTCGCATTCAAACGGTTTTGAATGGGGAAAGGCACGCCCGCTTCGGCGTTTTACGGAAGCAGTCGATGCCGCCCGCGCCTTCGCGGCGGGATGATGAAGGCAAAGCCGTCAGCCGATGCCGGTCTGCTCCCTGTTGGTCGCAATCTGGCATCAGCGGATTGGAACGGGAGAACGCCCTCCCTGTGTTTATCGGCGAATCCGGGACGTCCTGCCGTCTGCTGACGGCGGTGTTCGCGGCGGGCGAAGGCTGTTTCCACATCCACGGCTCCGGGCGCATGCACGAGCGTCCCATGGGGGATCTGCCCGCGGCGCTCGGTCGCCTGGGGGCCGAATTTGTTTTTGCGGGCAGGGAGTCAAGTCCGCCCTTCTGGCTGCGCGCCTCCGGCTTTGATGCGGCGGGCGGGGAATGCCGGATCGGCACGGAGGAATCCAGCCAGTATCTGTCCGGACTGCTGCTCGCCGCTCCCTTGAGCGCGGGCGGCCTGCGTCTGCGTCCCGCCTCGGAGCGCATCGTTTCTTTGCCCTATGTCGGGCTGACTCTGGAGATCATGGAACGGTTCGGGGTCAGGGCGAAAATCTCCGCGCAGGGAGCGGATGCGGACATGAGTTTCAGTGAGGCCCGTGCTGCCCTCGCCTCAGGGAGATTGACGGCCCGGGATCTTGTCTTTTCCGTCCCCGGCGCGATTTACCGGGGAGCGGACTATGCGGTGGAGGGCGACTGGAGCGGGGCTTCCTATCTTCTGGCCGCCGGGGCGATAGGGCCGAGGGCGGTGCGCGTCTCCGGGCTTGAGGAGCGAAGCCTCCAGGCGGACGCCGCCTTTCTGGGCATCCTCAGGGAAATGGGGGCGCGCGTGGAGCAGGGAGAAGGGAGCGTGACCGTGGCCCCGGCGCCTTTGCGCGGGATAAGCGCGGATCTGGGCGATTGTCCGGACCTCGCCCCGACCTTGGCCGCTTTGGCCGCCCATGCCGCCGGGCCTACGGTCATAAGGAACGCCGCCCACCTGAAGGTCAAGGAAAGCGACCGCCTGTCGGCCCCGGCAGAAGAGTTGGGCAAGGCCGGATGCCGGGTGGAGGTAAAAGAGGACGGTCTGGTGATAATTCCTCCGCCGGGGGGACCGGAGGCTGAAGGAAAGGAGTTTTGCGCGCACAACGACCATCGCATGGCCATGAGTCTGGCCCTGCTTGGGCTTGCCGGGGCGCGGGCGCGTAAAAGCTTTGCCGTGCGCCTTGACAACCCCGCCTGCGTCGCCAAGTCTTTCCCGGATTTCTGGGAATGCTGGGAAAAGGTGCTGGGCCGGGGGCCGCAAGTCATCTGATTCTGTTTTTTGCGAAACTGGCAAATCCTGATTTCGTGAAAGCCGGGGGCGGCTACCAGCCCATTCCGCAGCATTCCCGGCGTGGGTCGGCGCCTCCGCTCAAGCTTTCCCCCTCGCGCAGGATCAGGCAGGCTCCGCCCGCCTTCCAGGCCCAATCCGGCCAGAGGCGCACCTCGTGTCCCAAAGCGGAGAGGGCCTGCGCCGTATCCGCGCTTATTCTGGATTCCAGACGCAGAATGCCCTTGGAATAGGTGTGCGGGTAAAAGGAATCAGGAAAACAGAACACCCCGAAACGCGGAGCTTCCACAGCCTCCTGGGCATCCATTCCGAAGAGGATGAGATTGAACAGCACCTGAAGGTTGGTCTGGCACTGGATGTCCCCGCCGGGCGTGCCCAGGATCAGCCACGGCCTGCCCCGCCGCAGCACCAGGCAGGCCGTGGGGGTAAGACGCGGCCTCTTTCCGCCCTCCACGCTGCTCGGATGTCCGGGGATGAGCCAGGATTGGGAACCGCGCGACGAAACGGCCAGACCGGTGCCGGGAATGATCCGGGTGTCGAAGGACATATCGCTCGGCGTAGCCGAGAAAAACGACCCCTGGCGGTCAATGACGCAGATGTGGCTGGTGTCCAGGGAATGCCCGGAAGCCGGAGCGTCTTCCGGATCGGAGAGAGGATTGAAACTTTCCGGAGCGGGTCGTCCTTCAGCGGCAAAGGGGTCATCCGAAGGGGGCATGCGTTTGCACGCCGCATCCCCGATCCGGGCGCGGCGCAGGGTTCCGTATTCCGGGGAGAGCAGGCCGTTGAGCGGAACGTCGGTGAAGCGCGGGTCGCCGAAAAGTCGTTCCCGGTCTGCGAAGGCCAGTTTGAAGGCTTCGGCCACGGTGTGGACGTAGTGGGGGGAATTGTGTCCCATGCCGGCAAGGTCCACGCCATGCAGAATATTCAGGGTCATGGGCAGAACCGGCCCCTGGCACCAGGGCCCGTGGGTCAGTATGGAGTATTCTCCGAAGTTGAAGACCAGGGGGTCTTCGATATCGCAGGCGAAGTTCTCCATATCCGCCGGGCTGATCAGCCCGCCGTGCGCGGCGTGGAAATCCGTTATCCCGCGTCCGACGGCCCCGGTGTAAAAGACGGAGCGGGCCGCTTTCAATCCTTCGGCGCGATCGCCCCGGCAGGCGGCCTCCGCCTCGGCCATGGCCCTGAAGGTGGCGGCCAGGTCTTTTTGCAGAAACAGTTCCCCGACTGCGGGAATTTTGCCTTGAGGCAGAAAGATGGCGCTGTTTTCCGGCCAGCGCCGGTAGGAGTCTTCCGCCTCCAGGATACGATCGCGCAGGAACTGATGGACGGGGAAGCCGTTTTGGGCCAGGTCCAGGGCATCGGCGACGATTTCGGAAAAACTCAGGCTTCCGAACTCCAGCAGCGCCTGGATATAGGCGTCCGGGGCGCCGGGCACCACGCTGCGCAGGATGCCGGGCGGCAGTTGCCCCTGGTGATGTTCAAGGAAGTAGTCCACGCCGGCCGCCTTGGGCCAGCAGCCCAGGCCGGTTACGGCGCGGGTTTTCCCGCTGGGCGCGTGGTGGATGAGCAGGGGGGCCACTCCGGCGAAACTGACCATGTCCGGCTGGAGCACGGCGAGGCAGATTGCCCCGGCCACTCCGGCGTCCACGGCGTTGCCTCCTTTGTCCAGAATGCGCATGGCCGCGCAGGTGGCCAGGCTGTGCCCGGAGACCGCCATCTGCACGCGGCCGCGGGCGGGCGGACGCATGGAGGCGCGGGTCTGTTCGCTTGCGGAAAAAATTTTCTGGTCGCTCATGTCTTTTCCTTCGGGCGGCGTCGCTCCGGAAGGAAGAGCCGCCGTACGCGCAGTGTCGTCCGGTTTTTGAACTGCCCCTGCGCCTGTTATTTACGCATGACATTGAAGGCGCAGGCGGCATTGACAGCCGCCGCAAAGCGCCGAAGCGGGCGTGCCTTTCCGCATTCAAACCCGTTGAATGCGGTTTGGTATGACACACATAACATGCGTTGTCGGCGAAAGGAAGCGCCACAAACTTGACTTACGCGGAGGCATCGTCTAAAAATTTCGCCTTGGAGTTATTTTGCCATTGAAAGTCTCTTTCCGATAGAATGCTCTGACGGTGTGAAGCGAAGCGTAACACCGTTCGAGAGATTGGCGGGGCGGGTTGCGCCCGCCGTCAAGCGACAATCTCAAGCGCAAAAGGCTATAAGAGGTGGCGGGCCGACTTGGCTCATTCGGTAGAGCGGCTGATTCGTAATTTCAGTATTCCGCCGAGATGGACATAAATTTAAGTAATTTCAGGAGGTTGCCGGGTTAGCTCATTTGGTAGAGCAATCGATTCGTAATCGATAGGTGACGAGTTCAACTCTCGTATCCGGCTCCATTTTCAATAAAAGAAAGGACTTAGGGTAATGCCTGAGTCTTTTTTTGTACTCAAAACCGGGATAACGGGATGGTTTGGAGTGTTTTTGTATACTTCCTATTAAATCAGCATGTTAAGACGGGAAAGGCAGGTCAAGGACGGAAAATCTTTGCACTGCCTTACTTTTTGGAAGTGAACTTCTTAGGCTGGATGGGGTATGGTTGAAGATTTTGACCGGATTCAGGCACAGCAGGGGCACTTATCTCTCCTGATGGCTCTAGACTCACCGCTGCTCTCTTGGTAGAGTTCCAAAGCAGGAGGAGCTATGTGCCCATATTCAAATTCATCACCAGCCACATGGAACAATATTACTAAATCTCTAATTGAAGCGCATCCACTTAAGTCTGATGTTTTGGTGTCTGCTGTCTTATCTGCTTGGCAAAGCATTTTTCGTTCCAGTATTGGGGAGGGATTAATTGGGAGGGACATTTTCCCTCAGCCTCAAATTATGGGGTATTTGCTGCACGAACTAGTCCCACTTGAATTGCAAAGTAGGTATCCCGGTATCTGGCAACGCGATGTTACATCAGCGGATAAGGATATTGTTTATATTCCCGACCCCAGATTCTCTATCGAAGTGAAGACATCATCAGATCCACGGCATATTTTTGGGAATCGTAGCTATGCCCAGGAAACAACGAATGGAAAAAAGGCCAAAACAGGATACTATCTGGCAATAAATTTCCAAAAGTTTGATGCCACTCCTTCAACTCCACAAATTGTGAGAATCAGATTTGGCTGGCTGGATGCTACTGATTGGATTGGGCAAAAGGCAGCAACGGGTCAACAGTCACGCTTACCTAAAGAAATCTATGAAGGGAAATTACTCACCATCTATCAGATGTAGCAGGCTACTTTGCTGAGTATATTTACTCTTTTCGTCCTTAAACTTTTTAAATCTATCAACAGCCAATTTGCAGTAGTCTATATTGATTTCCGTACCAATAAATAGACGGTTAAGGCCAGCGCTTGCTATTCCTGTAGAGCATGAACCAGCGAAAGGGTCGAAAACAATTTCATCAGTATTTGAACACGCAAGAATAATACGTTCAATTACTTTTAGAGGAAACTGAGCTGGATGCTCGGTTCTTTCTTTAGAGCTACGATTGGTTCCCGTGGTTACTTTGGGGAAATTCCACACATCACCAGGATTTTTACCGAGTGGATTACAACGGAATTTGCCGTTCTTTTTTTGATTTGGATATTTTACATTAGGGTCTCTAATGCTGTCGAGATTGAATGTATATTCCAATGGATTTTTTACATAAAAGAGCCATTTTTCATTGCGTGGAGCAAATCTTTTTTTTGCTGTTACCCCTGCTTCATACATCCAAACGACTTCTTGCTGTAAATAAAAATCTGATTTATCCCACAAAAGGTATGAAATAGGAACACATTTTCCTTTATTTACCACGTCAAAATATCCAAGATTAAGCCAAAATGCACCATTTTGGCTAGTGGCTGAGTGGATGCCTGACATCCATCCCTTACACCAATTCACATAATCATTGTTGTCAATAATTTCCTCATATTCTTTACCAATGTTATATGGAGGAGAGGTGATAGTTATGTCTAGTTCAAAATTAATATTATTCAGTGAATCAAGAAATTTTTCTGCATCAGTATTATATAAGATAAAGTTGTCACTAGCAAAAAACGGCATGCCGATTTTTGATTTCAGAGTGTCAAGAGTTTTTTCAAATTTATCGTATGAAATATTGTGGTCGTTATGCGATAAAATGGAGACTGGCGCAACAGATGTTGGCTTGTGCATTTTTCCATTCTCGCGTTGAAACATATTAAGCTGTGGGTCTTCTATTAAGCGTCTTTGCATTGTATTCACGATAAAAATTGTTAAATGAGTGCTTTTTTGCTCCTAGAGAAGCTTTAATCCAAACTACTAGAAAAAGATACCGCTAAAGCCCATGTGGCTGGTGATGAATTTGAATATGGGCACATAGCTCCTCCTGCTTTGGAACTCTACCAAGAGAGCAGCGGTGAGTCTAGAGCCATCAGGAGAGATAAGTGCCCCTGCTGTGC
>JAITRF010000126.1 GCA_031288535.1 Desulfovibrio sp.
GCCGGGCACCGCATGCCCGGTAACGGACGGGACCTGCGCCTGGTGACAAAATCGGCGTGAGGCGCGGCGTAGCGGGGTTTGCCGTCGATATGGGGCGCTATGGGCCTTGCCCGCCTGCATTTGATTGGCGACAAGCCCCGCTATGCGGTTTTTGTGAAGACGCGGCCGCCCGTCGCGGGGCGGCCTTGAAAAATTGTGGACAAGTCATACATAATATGATAATATCTTATTGACGGATTTGGCGGATGGAACGTTTCAATCCACAGCCGTCTCCATCCGCCGGCTGGATCCAGCCCGACGGAGGGGAACCGGGCGGGATGCCGCCTGCCGGGGCAGGCGCCAAAACCGCAGATTTCGTAAGGAACAGACGGGTTTCGCCTGCCTGCGGCCCTCCAAATAAAACGGAAAGAGACAATCTCAGGCGTAAAATGCTATAACGGAGCGGCATGCCGGGCTCTGCCCGGCGCCAGGCGGGAATCCCCCTGAAGGGAGAGATTTCAAACCATAAAGGAACTTCTGATGAATACTATTGCGAACAACGAGCCGCGCCGCATTGTCAGGCGGAGGCAGCTTGTGGACGAGGTGATATCCGGCATGCATGAACTGCTGGCTTCGGGCGGGTACAAGGAAGGCGACAAGATACCGACGGAAAGCCAGTTGGGCGATATGTTCACGGTAAGCCGCACTACGGTGAGGGAAGCCATCAAGGTGCTGGCGAACACTGGAATGCTGGAGGTGCAGCAGGGACGCGGCACTTTCGTGGCCAGGCGCGCCCCCGGCAAGGAACCGCTGGAAAACCGCCTCGTGCGGGCCAGGGAGCAGGACGTTTACGAGGCGCGGCTTCTGCTGGAAACGGACATTGCGCGGCTGGCCGCGCAACGGCGCTCCGAGGCGGACCTTCACGTGATGCGCCGCTGCATGGAGGAATGCGAGGCGGCGTTCAGACAGGGCGACGCCGGCAGATACCTGTCCTATGACGCGGAGTTTCACGTGGCCATGGCCGAGGCCTGCAAAAACGCCATCCTGCTCGATGTCTACGTCGCTTTTTCCGATGCCTTGCGCGATTCTTTGCGCCGCAGATGGGAACGGGACGCGGTGTCCGAAGACAGGCGCGCCGGGATGCTGGCTTACTACCGTGAGCTATACCAGGCAATATGCGACAGGGAACCGGACAAAGCCGCGGCCGCGGCCGCGGCCTATATCGGGCAGATGTACACGATGCGGGAATAGGGGCCCGGCCGAACGAAAGGGTTTCGGACCCGCGCGAGATTGTTCCGGGACCAACCCGGTTTCGCCGTCAAGCAAGCATTGCAGCGTAAAATGCTCTTGGGTGTATAGGAGGCAAAGCCATCTCAAAAATAAATCAGTGCTTCCCTAACGGGCGTCCGTAGACTTGAGCAGACGCAGGTAGCTGCGCAGGCGCAGGGGCGGCGCCGCCGGGGGAGCGGTTTCATCGGCGTACGCCTCCACCTCCAGTCGTCCGCCCATGACGGCGCTCACCCCTTCCGGGTTGCTCAGGCCGAAGGGCTGGAAGTCTTCGTCCGGAAGCGGGCTGAAGGTGGCGGCGGCCACGTCGGCCGTGAGCTCCGTGCCGTTGCGCGCGGCATCGCGGCGCAAAATGCGGGAAAAGTCATTGCCTGTCGTCCCCGTCAGGGCGAAAAGCACTCCTCCGGGTGAACGCAGAAGGCTGATCGGGGCCGTGCCGCCGTGGATGCCGACATAAGCCGGGCGGGCGCCTCCTTCAAGGCGTATCCAGCCGCTTTCCCTGCCGGAAGAACGGCCCCCGTCCGCGTTGTCCTCCAAAAGCGCCGCAAAGGCGTCCGCTTCGGGGACCATGCCCGTCTGCGGCGCGGACAAGGGATCCCCGCCCGCTTCCCCGGGAAGAAACAGGGTAAACAGCAAAAAGCTGAAAAAAACTGCGCGCACGGGAAAATTCCTCTTTTTACGGACGCCCGATCCGTCGGAAACGGCTCGGGTGTCGATCTAACCACGGAGCAAAAATCTGTCAAGGGGGTGTATCGACAGAGGTACTATTATACCCGGAATTTCCGGAATACTCCAGGCGCAACTTGTCGCCGGCCATCAGTTCCCGCACCCGGCGCAAATCCTCCGGCGTATCCACGCTCAGCGTGCGTTCACTTATCCGGGCCATGCGCACGCTTCCCCCGTTTTCCAGGATGCGCAGCATGTCCACGGATTCAATGATCTCCAGGGGACTCTCCGGCATGGCGTTGAATTTCAGGAGAAAATCCCGCCGGAAAGGAATTATGCAGACCTGCTTGCGCATGGGCACGCGTGTCGCGCCCTTTTTACGCGAGGGCACGGGTTCCCTGGAAAAATAAAGCGCGTTTCCCCGGAGATCCGTCACCACCTTGACCTCGGAGGGGTCTTCGAATTCCGAGGCGTCGGCCATGTCCGCCATCAGGTTCACCACCTGAAGGTCCGGCTCCGCCCGCAGGGGGGCGAGGGAGGCCTCGATCATCCCCGGCGTGACCATGGGCTCGTCTCCTTGCACCATCACCACTATATCTGCGGTGAGCCCAAGCGCATCCTCTATTTTAATCAGGGCCTCGGCCGTCCTGTCCGTACAGCGCGTATGCGTGTCGGCGGTCATCACCGCCTTGATCCCGGCTTTTGCCGCATAGTCCATGATCTCCTGATCGCAGGTGGCGATGTAGGTGGCGGCAAGGCTTTCGCACATGGCCGTGCGTTTGGCGACATGCCCGACCATGGGCACCCCGTGTATGTCCGCCAGGGGTTTGCCGGGAAACCGCGAAGAACCCATGCGGGCCGGGACTATAGCGACAACGTTCATGCTTTTTCCACAAGATAGCCCAATTCCGCGGTCAGGTTGGGGTTAAGTTCCCTGTGCATGTCCTCGATGACCCTGAGCAGCCCCTGTCCGAGGTCCACGGACAGGCGCGGGGTCATTTTTCTGCCGATATGGGGGCTGAAGGAATAGGGCGTGATCTCGTAATGTCCGGATTTGCCGTCGCCCAGAAAATCGAACTGAATGTCCTTGCCCAGCATTTCCGCGATCATCTTCAGCAAATCCCCCACCCGCATGGGTTGGGCGCCGGTCAGGACTATATTGCTGTCGGCGTACTCCGGGGCGAGGACCTCCACGCTGCACGAAGCCGCGTCTTCCACATGGATGTACTCGCGCAGGGCCGTGGGCAGCCCGAAATATTCGATGCGGCCCAGTTCCAGGGCCTCGCGCACAAAACGGTAGATCGCGTTGCGCCTGTCGGCCCTGGGGCCGTAAAGCGAACCGTAGCGCAAGATCGTATAGGGCAGGTTGTATGCGGAACGGTAGTTTTCTATGTACAGCTCGCAGGATTGCTTGCTGCAACGGTAGAATCCGCCGGCTTTGCTGTAAACGTAGAGGGAGCTTGCGAAAATGAAGCGCTTGACCTTCGCCCTGCGCGCCGCCTCGAGGATTATGGTGTTGCCGAGGATGTTGTAGCGGGCGGTGTCCACCGGGTCTACCTCGGCCTCCCCGATATCCGCTATCCCTGCGAAGTTATAGACGGCGTCCGCTCCGAGAGCCGCGCTGTCAACGGCTTGAGCGTCCAGGATGTCGCCGGGGACCATCTCCTGATCCGGTCTGATCCAGGGTGATTTCGCGCGATCAAAGATACGCACGCTATGTCCCGCTTCGGAAAGCTTGTCGCAGACGTGGGAGCCGAGAAATCCCGCCCCTCCGAACACCGTTATCTTCATGAGGCCTGTCCTGATGCGCCTGCGCGGTCAGCGCCTGAGGCGCGCCCGTTCCCTGTATTGCTGCACGGCGCGGTTGTGTTCGCCCAGGGTTTTGCTGAAACTGTGTCCGCCGTCCACTCCCGTGGCTACAAAATAGAGAAAATCATGGCGCGCGGGCGAAACGGCGGCTTTCAACGCTTCAAGGCCGGGCGAACAGATCGGTCCGGGGGGCAGGCTGTAATGCTGATAAGTATTATAGATATTTTTCGTGTCGTCAAGGTGGGAACGCCGCAGGCTTCCGGAAAAACTTTCCCCCATGCCGTAGATGACGGTCGGGTCGCACTGCATGAGCATGCCGAGACGCAGACGGTTGGCAAAGACCCCGGCCACCAGATCGCGTTCCTTGTCCAGGCGCGTTTCCCTTTCGACCATGGAACCCAGGACCACCATGACGCGTATGGCTGTTTCATCCACTTCCGCGGGCGAGGCCGGGACGATCCCGGGAGCGTCCGGGGAGGTCGCGTTTTTTTGCGCCCCGCCGCTTCCGTTGCCGGAAGCGGCACGCGCCGGCGCGCGCGCGCGGGCCGGAAGAGTTTCTCCCTTGCCCTGTCCTTCGGATTTGCCTTTACCGACTCCGGGTTCCTCCCGCCCGGCGCTCCCCGAAGCCTCCGCCCCGGCCTCTGTACGGGAAGATGCCGCCGAGGTCTGCGGCCGGGCGTTCCTGTCGCCCTCCGGCGCGGCCTCTTTTCCCGCCTCAGGCGCTGTTTCTTTTCCGGCCTCCGCGGCCGTTTTCCCCGTCTCCCCTTTCGGGGCGTTCCGAACGGCGTCCGCTCCGGTCGCGGCGTTTCCGGAAACATCCGGGGAATCCGGCGCGCTTTGCCCGGCGCGTCCTCCGTCCGTCCGGGTTTCCACAGCGCCGCCAGGGGTATCCGGATTCTTGACGGGCATGGCCTTCCACAGGTCTTCGGTTTTTTTCCAGAACATCTTCACCATGCGCGAGGCTACGATGTATGCGTCCTCCCGGTTCGTGGGGAAATGCGGCTTGTTCATCAGGTAGGTTTCCGGGAAAAGAAAACCTTCGGCATTGGCAAAAGGGATGGAGTGGGCCGCCAAAAATTCCGGGTCGTGGATCACGTCCCTGAAATCGTCGAACGATGCGAGGCCTTCCTCTTCCACAAGCCTGGCCGTCTCCCACCAGGGCAGCCCCTCGCGCACGGTAAGCCGGTGCAGCAGGGCCCTCCCGAGGGTGATCTGGCGCAGAACCTGACGCGGCGTCCAGCCGGTGCTTATCAGGTATTCGCCGGCCCGGACCTTGCCGAGCGACCCCTCGACCCGCGCCAGGAGGCGGAAGAGTTCGACGTTGCGGATCGCCCCTTCCTTTTCCAGGGCGTAAGCCACGCGATCAAAGCCGCTGCCGGGTTCTATGCTCAGTACGAACTCGTGCGGGTCCCCGGAGGCGGGGGTGGTCAGAAAGTTGTAGGCAATGTAGAAGACGCCCGCCGCCCCGGCGAAGAGGAGGAAAAAAAAACAGGAGGTAAAGCGCAGCAGCAGTTTTTTCACGGCGCTAGTTCCGGCGGCTTGCCGCCGCTTCTTCCAGAAGGGCCGTCTGCCCCTTGAGACAATCAGCCAGGGAGTAGTTGCGCTCCACAAAAGCGCGGGCGTTTTTCCGCAGCGCGGTAAAACGTTCCGGTCTTGTCAAAACTTCGTCCACAGTATCAATAAGGCCTTTTTTGTCGAAAAAGTCAACCATGAGGCCGGTCTCCCCGTCCTTGACCGCCTCGGCGACCGGGGCGGTGCGCGAGGCTATGACCAGGGCCTCGCAGGACATGGCCTCAAGGCAGGACCAGGACAGGACGAAAGGATAGCTTAGATAGACATGGGCCGAACTGATCCTGAAGACGGAGCGCAGTGCCCGGTAAGGCACGCGCCCCAGAAGGTGAATGCGGGAGAAATCCGCGCGTCCGGCTATTTCTCCTAGGAATATGTCCTTGAAGCTCCGCCCGCCGGGCGGCGGGGCGCTGTAACTTGCACCCTCGTCTCCGATGATCAGGATATGGGCGTCGGGATGGCGCCTTTGCAGATCCGGCAGAGAGCGCAGAAAAACGTGCGCTCCCCGGTACGGTTCCAGGTTGCGGGCGGCAAAGGTTATGACCTTGTCCTCCCTGGAAAGGCGCAGTATCTCTCCGTCCGGCGCGCAATCCTCCGTGTCCGTGAGCAGGATGCGGCAGACCCCGTCCGTTCGGCGCAGAAGAACTGTTTCTTCCGGGTCCGGGGTCATGTAGCCGGTGTCTATCCCGTCGTGCAGGATGCGGATTTTTTCCCGGATGAAGTCAGGATAGCGCGATGCCTGCCAGGGTGAGGGGCTGACGCAGAAATCTGCGTTGAGCAGGGACATGACCTGGGCCGTGTTGCAAAGACCCACGCGCAGAGTCGCGTCGAGGGAGAGGGCGAATTCCGGGTCGAAGCCCATGTCCGCTTCACCGGCGCGGAAATAATATTCGCAGAACATGACGAGCGGAGTATAGGGAAAAATGTCGCGCACGAAAAGACCTTCCCCCCAGCCGGGATGCAGGCTGATCACATCCGGGGCGAAGCCCTTGGATTTCAGGTGCAGAAGGGCTCGGACCACGGCCTGTCCGCGCCGCACCCCCGCCTCCAGGCTGCGCAGGTAATGGTGGGTTTTGGGGCCGGCCCGTTCCGGGGACGGGTAAGCGATGCTCGTGCAGCCGTCGATTCTTCCGTGTTTTTTCATGTTTTCCGCATCGCCCATCCCCGTCACCTTGTGTCCGCCGGCGCGGACCAGCCCTCGCGCAAGATGCAGGTATTGGCCAGGAAAATTCTGGTGGATGAAGAGTACTTCCATATTTTCCCCGCGCGTCATTTTCTTTGCGCGTTCGGGTTTCAAAGGATATAGTGCGCCCTCAGGGACTTATCTCGATGGGCGTGCCGACATCCGTGCGGGTGAAAAGTTCTTCCATTTCCGGGTTGGTGAGGGCGATGCTTCCGTAAGTCCAGTCCGTTATGCGGTGGGCTTGCCCGACCTTGGCGAATTCCGCGCCCAGGCCGTGAATTTTGATGTTGCCTCCGGGCGGACTGTTTCGGGCGGCGGAGCGTTCGCGGTCACGCTCGTTCGGGTAGGAGACGCCGAGACTTTTGTAGTAGGCGCTGTCCGGGTCCTTGTCCGCAATGCGATAGAGGCCCTCCGGGGTGCGTTTGTCCCCTTCGGCCTGCTTGGGTCCCAAGGGGTTCGCGCCCAGGGCGACCAGATACACGCGCACCGGCCTGCCGTCGGCAAAAGCCGTCAGCCTGCGGCTTTTCTTTTCCAGGTGCAGCCTGTCGAACAGCAGGCCGGCGGGCAGGGGTCCCTGCGGATAAGCCTCCTGCGGTCCGAGTTCCCGTAGAACCGGGGTATCCGGATTCGCCGGTTCGGGCGGGCGGCCGTCCGGCTCGTCCGTGAAAAACACCGCCACCCCCGCAAGGCAGGCCAGAAGCGCCAGACCGAAGGCCGCGAAGAGGACGAGCCGCGCTTTTATTTTTTTGTGGGGATAGCGGGGTCTGCTGCCCGAGTAATTTGGCATCAGGCTGTCCTTTTCTTCGTTGCGGGCATATACTTTGCCGAGGCTGAAGCGGTTTAACATTGAAAACGTATAAACCGCTCCGCGAGGATTTGCCAGCAAATCCTCGCCGCAAGATTGCCGCGGGGCGAACCTGCTTCGCCGTTAAGCGACAACCTCAAGCGTAACATGAATATAGTAACTCATTGAAATATCTAGTGGGAGTACAGATGGCAAGCCATCTCAAAAATAAATCAGTGATTCCATGAAGATCCAGGATCGGGAAATGCGTACGGTATTCTATGTGCCTCCTTTGAAGCGGATGAGCGGAGGGCTTGCCAACATCCGCGAGACCGCCGCGGATATCCGGAACCTGGGCGGAGAGGCCGCCCTTATGGGGCCGAACCCCGCCGGGGTCTTCGCGGATGAGGCGCGCAAGGCCGGGCTGAGTTTCATCCCCTGGGGAGAAAAGCTTGAGCCCTCGGATGTCTGGTGCGTCCCGGAGAGCTGGCCCAGTTCGCTTGCCCCCGGCCTGCAATGCGGGGCGCGGATTCTCGTCTACGCCCAAAGCTGGAGTTTCATGCTCGGGGATTTGCCGGGCGGGGCGCCCTGGTCCGCGCTCCCCTTTTCCTTTCTGGCCGTATCCCGGCCGGTGAGGGCCTTTTTGCGTCTGGTGCACGGCATAGAGGCCGAAGACGTCCTCCCGCCCGCCGTGGACGAGGCCTTTTTCGAACCCGCCGACCCCCCGGGGACAAGGGTGCGCATTGCCTGGTCGCCGCGCAAGAACAAAGCGCTCGGCGCGCAAATTCGCGCCATAGCCGAAAAACTCCTGAAGCACTCCGCCATTGCCGTGGACTGGGTGGAACTGAGCGGCATGAGCCGGGCGGAAGTGGCGCGGCATCTGCGTTCCTGCCGGATTTTTCTCAGCACCGGCTTTCCCGAGGGCTTCGGCCTGCTTCCCCTGGAGGCCATGGCCTCAGGCTGCGTGCCGGTCGGGTTCACGGGCTTCGGCGGCTGGGATTACATGCGCCAGGCCCGCCTGCCCGGCTGGGAGCCGTACCGGCCGCCTCTCGATCTTCCGGATTGGGGAGAAGAGGGGAACGGCTTCTTCTTTGCCGACGGCGACGTCATGGGGGCCGGCCTGGGCCTTGCCGGGGCGGTCCGGTTGTCGCACGACGACCCGGACTATTGGACGCGGATCGGCGCGAACTGTCGCGCGACCGCCCTGCCCTACTCGCGCGCGGCGCGTCTGCCGGCCGTGGCGCGGGTCTTTCTTCGACGCTGACGCGCGCCGCATCCCTCATGCCAAACCGCATTCAAGCGGGTTTGAACGCCTGGAGCGGTTCAACTTTGAAAAGTTGGACCGCTCTGCTCCCTGTCGGTCGCAACTTGGCGTCAATAGCGGTAAAAGTCCGATTTATAGGGGCCTTCGACGGGCACGCCTATGTAGCCGGCCTGCTCCTTGCTGAGGGTGGTCAGCTTCGCGCCCAGGCGTTCCAGATGCAGGCGGGCCACCTCCTCATCCAGACGCTTGGGCAGGGTATAGACCCGTTTTTCCAGGTTTTCGTTTTGGGCCAGCTCAAGCTGGGCCAGCACCTGGTTGGTGAAGCTGTTGGACATCACGAAACTCGGATGCCCGGTGGCGCAGCCCAGGTTGAGCAGTCTCCCTTCCGCCAGGAGGACTATGGAGCGGCCTGAAGGCAGAAGCCATTTGTCCACCTGGGGCTTGATGCCGGTGCGCTCGCATCCGGGCGTCCGTTCCAGCCAGCTCACGTCGATCTCATTGTCAAAGTGCCCTATGTTGCCGACTATGGCCTCATCTTTCATGCCCAGCATGTGTTCGGCGGTGATCACCCGGTAATTGCCGGTCGCGGTGATATATATGTCCGCTATGGGCAGGGCGTCTTCGACGGTTGTGACCTCGTAGCCCTCCATGGCCGCCTGCAAGGCGCAGATGGGGTCTATCTCCGTGACCAGGACGCGCGCCCCGAAGCCGCGCATGCTCTGGGCGCAGCCCTTGCCGACGTCGCCGTAGCCGCAGACCACAACCACCTTGCCGGCCACCATGACGTCCGTGGCGCGTTTCAGACCGTCGGCCAGGGATTCCCGGCAGCCGTAGAGGTTGTCGAACTTGGATTTGGTCACGGAATCGTTCACGTTTATGGCCGGGAAGAGCAGTTTGCCCTCTTTTTGCATCTGGTAGAGGCGGTGTACGCCGGTAGTCGTCTCTTCGGATACGCCCCTGATACCGGCGGCCGCGGCGCTCCAGCGGTCCGGGCGCGCGGCGAGGCCGGCCGCGAGGCGGCCCATGATGATGGACAACTCCTTGTCGGCCGGCTTGTCCTTGAGCAAAGCGGGATTTTTTTCAACCTCCACGCCTTTGTGGACAAACAGGGTGGCATCGCCGCCGTCGTCCACTATCAGGTGCGGGCCGCTCCCGTCCGGCCAGGTCAGGGCCATTTCCGTGCACCACCAGTAGTCCTCAAGGCTTTCGCCTTTCCAGGCGAAGACCTTGGCGAGGCCGGCGTCGGCCACTGCCGCGGCCGCGTGGTCCTGTGTGGAAAATATGTTGCAGGAAGCCCAGCGCAGGTCCGCGCCCAGCGCGTGCAAGGTCTGTATGAGCATCGCCGTCTGGATGGTCATGTGCAAAGAGCCGGAGATGCGAAATCCCCGCAAGGGCTTTTTCTCCCCGTATTTTTTGCGCAGTTCCATCAGCCCCGGCATTTCCCGTTCCGCAAGCTGCATTTCTTTGTGCCCCAGGTCGGCGCCCCGGATGTCCGCTATTTTGTATGGCAGGGCAAGATCCAGGGGCGGCTGGTCATAATTTCGCATGATTTTCTCCAAAAAATGTTGATGTCCGTAAAGGCCGACTTATAGCATTTACCGGAAAGATACTTTCAATGATAAGATACTTTCAATGACAGATGCTCTAAGCCGCCTTCTCCGAGACGATGATATGCAGGGATAATCCCCGTTCCACCGGGGCAAGGGCGGATTCCCGCACCGCAAAGCCCGCGTCTGCGAGGTAGGCGCAGAGCGTTTCCCGCTCGAAACCCGGCCAGTAGTCTTCGTATTCCTCGCGCATCCTCTCGTCCTCGTGTCTCTGGAAGTCAGTCAGCAGCAACAGGCCGGGGGTGGAGAGTATCCTGCGTATTTCTCCGAGGATGTCCACCGGACGCCTTATATGGTGCAGCACCATGTTCAGGGAGACGAACTGGACCTCCCCGTCGCGCAGAGGCAGGTGGGAGAGTTCTCCGATGCGCAGCGAGACCCTGTCCGCTTCCTGAAGGAAGCGCCTGCGCGCCAGTTCCAGCATGCGGTGCGAGCCGTCCACTCCGATCACGGTCTTCGCCTTGTCCAGCATGGCTTTAAGCACATGGCCCGTGCCGCAGCCGAGATCGGCCGCCGTCACGCATTCCGGCATACGCCGGCACACCGCGGCGGGCAGATCAAAATTTCCCAGCACCTCGCGCGCGAGCTTGTCCCAGTCTTCGGCTACGGAATTGAAAAACTGCCTGGTCTTGCGCGCCCTCTCCTCGATCAGCCCGGCGGCCATGTCCAAATCCGCCCGCAAAGCAGGGTCTGAGGCGATGAATGAACGCACCGAGTTGATGAAATCCCGGGCCGCCCCCTCGCGCACGGCGCTGTAGAAAACCCAGAGCCCCTCCCGCCGGAAACAAAGCAGCCCGGAGGCCGACAGTATCTTGAGGTGGCGGGAAATGCGCGGCTGGCCCATTTCCAGAATGAGCACCAGCTCGTTCACATTGAGTTCGTAACGGCAGAGCACATTGAGAATGCGCAGGCGCGTCTCGTCGGCCAAGGCTTTGAACCAGGGCAGGGTTTCCGGTATGTTGCGCGCTGGATCGGGCATCGGGGGCCTTTGCCGTGGCGTGACGGCCACGCATCTCCGCGATTTTCCTTGTATCAGCAATTCCTTATATAGTATATTTTATTTTGTGAATATGTCAATCCGGTTTTCCATAACCCACCACGCAAATAAGAGAAAATTGTTATTATATTAATAAAAACATATGGATAAGCGCCCCTGTGTGGAAACGACGCTTCACCAAAGCTTTGAGAAAAATAGTAATTTTTACACTACGTTGTGTCTATGCGTGGTGAATTATGGTTTTTTTCCCGGCTTGCCGGGGCGGTTGTTTGCGGCTAAAACTCCGGCGAGGCGGCGGTTCCGTTTTGATTGTGAAACGGTGTGGGAGAGGACGATGGATGTTCAGCGGGAAAGATTTTTAGGCTATGCCCGGAGTTTTTTCTCCGGCAGTCCGGAAGTGGACCCCTATCTGCGCCTTAAAGTGGACCATACCTTCAGGGTTTGCGCCAATGCCCGTTCCCTGGCGGAGCAGGAGGAGGCGCTTTGCGAAGAGCCGGTGGCGCGCGCCCTGGATCTGGCCGCCCTCTACCACGACGTCGGGCGCTTTGAGCAGTTCAGGCGTTTTCGCACTTTTTCCGATGCCGTCTCACTCAACCACGGCGCACTGGGCGCAAAAATCATAGGGGAACAGGGCTTTTTCAAAGACGAGGACGTGGAGACGGCGCGCCTTGCGCGCACCGCCGTGGCCGCTCACAACCGTTTCGCCCTTCCCGGACGGCTGCGCGGGCGGGCGCGTTTGGTGCTTACGGCCCTGCGCGACGCCGACAAGATCGACATTCTGGGCCTTATCGCGCGCGAGCTCGCAAGCGCGGATATCAAGGACAAGCAGGTGCTCATGGGCCTTGAGGACGACGACCTGGCCTGCAGTCCGGCGATCGTCAGGGCCTTGGAGGAAGGGAGGACGGCCCGCTATGTGGACATGCGCTATGTCAACGATTTCCGCGTCCTGCTCTGCACCTGGGTCCATGACCTGGGTTTTCCCTCATCTTTGCGCGCGGTCAGGGAAACAGGGGTCTTTGCGAGCATAGTCGCAGGGCTGTCCGGGGTGCCGTCGGCCCGGAACAGCGCCGAATCCCTGCTCGTGCGCGTCCTCGGGCCGGACGTTCTCCCCGTACGAAACGGTTTGTGAGGTTCCCGCATTCGCCTCTTGCGGGGATTATCGCCTCTCAAACATACAAGAGCGTGGAGACGGCGATGAATGCCGCCTCTACGCACGGCGGGCTGGCCGTTCTCAGTACATGGCGGTGTAGATGTCAAGAATCGCCTGATCGTCCAGAAGCGTATAGTTGTTGGCCATAAGCCGGCCCTGCCGCTCCATGACGTTTTTCGTAAAGTCCGGCAGTTCCCGGAGCGTCACGCCGTATTCGCGCAAGGGCTTTCTGAACAGAATGCCGTTCAGCAGCTTCTCCAGTTCCTCGTAAACCGCTTCCGGCGGACATTCCAGAATCTTTGCGATGAATTCGTTGAATTCTTTTATTTTCCCGGTCGGGTTCTTCCGCTGATAGGTTTTGAACACCCCGGTGAACACGGCATAGTTGGCTTCCCCGTGCGGTATGTGATAGGCGGCGCCCAAGGGATAACTCATGGCGTGCACGGCCGCGCATCCGGCGGTGCCGAAGGCGATGCCCGCGTAATTGCTGGCGATGAGAAAATTTTTCAGCAGAGGTTTTCTGGCTTCTTCGCCTTTCTCGGCGATTTCCTTGTATCCGTTCAGAATTATCTCTATGGCCTTGCGGCCGAAAAGTTCCGAATAGGGAGTGGCTTTGGGGGAAAGCGTGGATTCAAAGGCGTGGATCAGGGCGTCCACGGAGCTGGTGGCGAAAAATTTGAAGGGCAGTCCCTCAAGCAGTTCCGGGATCAGGACTGCTTTGTCGGCGAACAGCTCGTCCGTGGCCAAACCGAACTTGGTGTGGCGGCTTTTGAACTCCAGGATGGAGATGTTGGTAACCTCGCTGCCGGTGCCGCAGGTTGTGGGTACGAGAACAAGCTCCTTCTCCTTGATGATTTCCAGCTTCCGATCAAAAAGGTCGCCGAGAGGGAGCGGGTTTTTCAGGGCGAAAAGTTTGGCGATGTCCACAATCGTGCCGCCGCCTATGCCCATGACGCGCGTGAACGGCTCTTTTACGTCGGCGTACATTTTTTCCGCCATCTCGTCGGAAGGCTCCCCCGCGCCGTAATCTTCCTGCCAGAGGACCCGCGCCTGGGAAGGGAGACCGGAAAAATAGGGCTCGAAGATATAGCGGTTGGTGATAATGAGATCGCTCCCGGTAAACCCGGTGTCGGCGTGAAAGTCTTTGCAGGTGTCATAGAGGTGCATTTCCGGTTTCAACGTCAGTAATTTCATGGCGAAGCTCCTTCTCCGGCCGGAGAGGCTTCCGGACGGGCGTTATGTGCGCTTAGGCGACGTTCATGGTGCGGGTCAGTCCGACAGTATCCCAGAGCATTTTACGCTTGAAATGCTTGCGGAGCAGTCCAACTTTTCAAAGTTAAATTTCTCCAGACCCCCGTGAGCGATAACCGTTCACCCGTGCTTGTGCCGCCGCCGTCAGTCCTTGCAGCGCATCGCCCTGTGCGAACAGGCGCACGATCAGACCTATCGCTTCGGGCGGGGTTCGACTGAGTATCTCGGCGCTCAACGGAATTACGGGTAACTGCTCGGTCGTCATATCTCCTCATATAGCAGAAAATCTAAAAACTTTCTATGTCCTTGTGAGCGCTTACTCAAAATTGATCTGCCCCCGCTTCTCTTTACCATGCCATTTTGCTACTGTTCCCATGTTGGCCTCCTTCGCACGGGTTGAGGCTTTGCCGCGTTTAGCACTTCCACCCAAGGGATGATGCTTACCTATCGGCTGTTGGCTATGCCACCTCTCAATCCGTGCCGCGAGATGCTTGCAGGCGGGCTTTGCCCGCCGTTAAGCAAGCGTTTCAAGGGTAAAATGCCATAGCAGCCGCAAGGAGTGTGATGTCTTGTGAATGGTGACATAAAATCCGCAATTACGATAACCATCTGTATCCCCATATATAACGCGGAGGCATATTTACCGAGATGTCTGGACAGCATCCTGGCGCAAGATCTGGTTTCTTTTGAAGTTATCTGCGTGAATGACGGTTCGACAGATGCAAGCTGGAGCATCGTAGAGGCATATGCCGCACAGGATAAACGTATTCGCGGCATCAACAGAGAGCAGAATTGCGGAGTGGGTGTTTGCCGCAATATCGCCATTCGCGCGGCGCAAGGCGAATATGTTCTGGCGGTTGACGCAGATGGCGCCCTGTGCCCGGACGCCTTGTCCCTTTTATATGCGTGCGCCGTGCATGCCTCGGCAGAGGCTGTTGTCGGCGGATTGGAAGCTGTTGCCCAGAATGGTGATGTTTTGTACCAGCATATTGTAAGCAAAAAATATACCAATGTCAATCCTGCTGAGTATCCTGAGTTATATATTTACGCGATGGGATTTCACCAAACAATTCTCTTGAACAGAGAATTTGTTTTGCGGACTGGTGTATTTTATAAAGAAGGAGTTATATGTTCCGCCGATAGATATTTTTTATTTGAACTTTTTTTCCATTTCTCACATATTTCATTTATAACAAACATTATATATAAATATATTCAAAATTCAAATTCAGTTATGCGCTCAAAACATAACTTTTTTTATTATGTAACAGATTTTGGTGCATATATGTATTTATATGAATGTGCTGAAAAAGATAATAAAATATATGTTGCTGATATTCGTTTTTTATACAGGCTATATGAGTTATTTTTTCAGGATATGCATCCTATCCTTGATAATTTGGCAAAAGAAGAAATTTTTTCTATATTTACATCAATTTCTGATATTTTAAATAAATTTGCAGCCCTCACAAGGCTATTTCAATATGCCTCGCAGGCATTTTCCTGGATACAGCATCCAGTGTATCAAGTATTTCTCTATGAAGTACAAAAGGGTAATTTTGATATCGCCCTTGAATGTTCCAAGCGAATCCTGACAGAACGGACACAGGCAGTCTCCTGTCAACAAAAGCCAATTCTGGAAATACGTATGACAGGGGATGAACGTGAATTTTTTCTTCGAGCCTTACGCCAAGCGAAAATATATATTGAATTCGGATCAGGAGGAAGCACGGTCGCTGCCGTCGCCGTACCTTCCATTTCCGCAATTTATTCCATTGAATCAGATAGAGCCTGGCTACAGCGCCTGCAGGAGGAAAGCGGTATTCAGTCCGCTATCGGAGAAAAAAGATTAACCTTGATACATGCAGATATAGGACCGACGGGTGAATGGGGCCGACCAGTTGCACGGGAAGGGATATACCCCAATGTGGGGTTATATAAAAATTATTTTTGGGCGCCTTGGGAAAAAATATCCCGGCACCCGGATCTTGTCTTGATTGACGGACGTTTTCGCGTTGCCTGCTCCCTCATGGCCGCCCTGATGGTTGAGAATCCAAAATGTCTTTACTTGGTCCATGATTATCCGTACCCTGGATCTCCAGAAGGAAGAAGCAGTTACCGCATTATGGAAAAATTTTTTGACTGTGCGCGCCGTGTTGAATCCTTGAGTCTTTTTAAACGGAAAAGAGATTTTGATTACCGGACTGCGCTTGTTGAGTTACATAACTATTTGACTTTATACGTGTAGATGCCGTACCAGGATTTAATTTTTAAACAGATAGAGCGGTTTGGCATTGAAAATGTATAAACCGCTTTGCGAGGATTTGCTTGCAAATTCTTGCTTTAGCCGTTGCCGCTCAAGCGGCGTACGGATAAAGGCAGAAATTGGTTGTATAGAACGCGAAGCGAAGAACCGCTGTCGCTATCCGTAAGCCGGAAAGACCGACTAACGGCTGCCGCGCCGCGAAATGCTTGCAGGCGGGCGTTATGTGCGCTTAAGCGACGTTCATGGTGCGGGTCAGTCCGACAGTATCCCAGAGCATTTTACGCTTGAAATGCTTGCGGAGCAGTCCAACTTTTCAAAGTTAAATTTCTCCAGACCCCCGTGAGCGGCTACGATGCAGGAGGCCAGAACTTCCAGAGAATCCAGGCCGTCTTTGCAAGTAAAGGCAACGCGAATATCCGTGCAGCCAAGGACGATCATCTCCGCGCCCTCGCGGCGCAACTCTTCGGTTATCTGACCGAAAATATGCTGCGGCGACTCCGGATCGGCAGCATCCAGAAAACGCGTTGCGCGCTTGATGTTGCAAATGCCCTTTGTCACCTGCGTCTGCATGACCGCATCGGGCAAGATGATTTCAGCCTCGGGATACAGAGCGGCAAAATGGCGCTGATATACCCCGGAAGCAAGACAACCGTCGGACGCCACAAGCCCCAGGCGTTTTTTGCCGGTTTGCCGTGCCGCGAGCACCACTTCCTCAATCAAGTTGATAAACCGCGCGCCTGACTGTTTCGCTATAATATCAAGGGCATAGTGCGCTGTGTTGCAGCACATGCACAACGGGTCTGCGCCGACGGCCTTCATCATTTTGGCCACATTCACGTAATCTTCGATGAACGACGGCCCCTTTCCTTCAAGAAACATGCTGCGCGACGGCGCCTGCGTGGCCTGCCAGATGATCATTTCTGGGTGGTGGGCATCGCGAAAGGCTCCCTGCCGCGTGTATGATCGCTCGATAATGTCCGCCAGAGTATTGGTGGCGGCAACGCCCGCCCCGCCGATAACGCCGATGATGCCAGCCACGTAATTCCTCCGAACCGGCCTCAGGCCTGGAGTGCGCCGATATGGGGACAGTATGCCGCGTCCTGCTGCAACAAGGCGTTAGCCGCAGCCAGATCTGGCGGCGTGTCGATTTCAACCCGCCGGATGGGAACCGCCGCCAGCGGCAGGTAGTGCTCCAGTTTTTCATAAAAATGGGTCTGCTCAAAAGCCAGCCATGAGGGGGGAATCAGCGCCATGTTAGCCCATTCGTATGTTGCGGGGCGCTCACGGCCAAAGCCGGTAACGCTCAGGCTTTCGCCCTGTCCTTCGGTGTAGGCGTAGACCGGGTCTTCCGAAATCTCGGACGAAACGCCCACCAGGGTTTTTTCGCCGCACTGGGCCAAAAAAGCCGCAAAGCTGTTCTGTTCGATGATCATGTCGCCGTCCACGCACAGCACGGGTGAATCCAGGCCGCGCCCGGCCAGAAAAAAGCTTTGCAGCGTGGTGGTGTGCCGGAAATTGGGGTTGCGCACAAAAATGACGTCGCGCTTGATGCCGCGTACATGCCGGATCACGTCATCTTCGCAGTAGCCGATGACAAGCCGCACCGAGGGGATATCGCGGACGAGGAAAAGCAGATAGTTGATCACCGGAATGCCGTTAACAGGCACAAGGCACTTGGGCATGCCCCGACCAAGGCGTTTTCCCCTGCCGGCGGCGGCAATTATAACGTATTCAACAGGCGGCATAGGGCATCTCCATCATAAACGACGTAGTCTGCGGTCCGAACAAGCTGTTGCACCGGGTCGTGTACGCCTCCATAGGCTACGCCGATGTCGGCTTCCTCAAACATGGACATATCGTTAAAGCTGTCGCCTACGGCGACAATTCTTTTGTGGGTGCGGGCAATGCCGCGTATGGCCTCGCCCTTGTCCAGCACGGTTTTCAAGGTTAACTGCCCGTTTTCAATCGCTGAGGTGGATGTATGGAAAGCGCAGCCCAGGCGTTCTATAAAGGGCCTGGCCCATACATCCAGATTGCCGGTAACCACGGCGCAACGCTTGCGGTTGGCGGTGATGAAGGCTTCAATGGCCGGATGCAGGGGAACCCCGGCCGATATACGCTGCACGGTTTCCACCGGAATGCTGCGTAAAATATGGAAGCGCAGACGGAACGAAGCTTCAAAGGAAAGCGTTCCGTCAAGCGTGAGGCGGGTAAGCAACCCCAACTCCATTTCCAGATCCAGTTCCCTGGCCATGAGGGGCAGAAGTTCCTCCATGGAAACGGTGCCGTCAAGGTCAAATGTATAGAATGTGTCGTTGCGCACGGGCGGCCTCCGCTGTGGCCGTGGGGCTTCCTGATCCGTTATTTGTAAGTGTGTTCTTTTTTCAAAACAACATAGCGCGAAAAAGACGCCGCGTACAGTTCAGTAAATTCGCCGCAGATGGAAAAACCCAACTCCCTATACATGCTTTCCGAAAGCGAGCGGGAAAGCACGATGGGGGAGCAGTAATTATTCGTTATCCACGAGCGGGCGGTAAACAGCGACCAGTCACTGTCGTACAGCACGTCAAAGCAGGCGTAGCCCCCGATTTTGCACACGCGCGAAATTTCCATGAGGTATCTGACAAAGGTGGTGAAGCGCAGATACACAAAAACCGCATGGGCATGCACAAGGTCGCAGCTGCCTGTAGGGGTGGCCAGCAGGGAAACGCCGTCTGCCGGTTGCAGCACCACCGGGCCGTCGGGGCGAACAAAGCGCCTGTGCAGCGACCCCAGCCAGTCTGAAGCGGTTTCATATATCTCATACCGCTGGGGGGCGGCTTCCAGAATCTTTTCAGTAAACCGGCCCGTTCCGGCATTGATTTCCAGCATGCAGCGCTTATCAGGGTCAAGCAGGCCGTAGCCTCGCATAGCATCCACAATGCGGTCGCGATGTCCCCGTTTTTTGGGTGTGTCTTCCGAAAATTCCAGGTAGTCGTTAATCCCCATGCCTGCTGCTGCGGCATCGTGCTCAACCTGTTTGGCTGAGATAAAGTCGTTGTCTACGTTGCAGCCCCTGGCGAACTGCAGCCGGGTATAGGGCGCGGCGCTTTCAGCGGAATGCTTTTCCAACAGGCGGTCGATGGTTTTGACGATGAAGGGTGTGGCCTTGCCCGCATTGTACAGCAGGCGCTGCTGCATTTCAGCGGCAAAGGCCTGGCTTGGCCCTTTTGCCAGTGCGGCGCGCACTTTGCCAGGCAATTCCTCAAGGTTGGCCGCCACAGTGCCGAAATCACGTCCGCCGTTGATCCATGTTATATTGACCCACTGCCGGGTATCTTCGTGGGGAAATTCCATCTGGAGATAGTGGGAGTAAAAACGCGGGCTGTCCATGAAAACCACGGGCTTGCCCGTGATCATGAAGTCCAGCCCCACGGAGGAAACATCCGTCACCATCGCGTCCGAAGCCGCAATCATGGGAAATATATTGGTATCGCGCGAAATGCGCACCCGGTTGCAGCGTTCGAAACCCACCAGATACTCAAACCAGTTGATGCCGCCGTTCATCCTGAAATCGGTGAATCGCTCGAAATTGTCTACCGCCAGCTTGATAATGACGTTGCAGTCGTGCATGGCCATCAGCGTGGCTACAAGGTCCTTGCCGCATTCGCGCAGCGAAGCTCCCTCGTTGAAGGCCGGGGCGTACAGAATCGTTTTCAGGGACGGATCAAGTCCGAGTCCGCGCAGCACTTCTTCCCTGTTCCAGGCGTTCCGGAGCAGGGCATCAGTGCGCGCATAGCCAGCGTTGATGAGAACGGGCGTCTTGGGCAGTTTGCCGTAGTGGCAGGTGTAGTGATGCTCTATGGCCTCGCGCTGCGTGGGGCCGAGGAGGAAGTAACCGGCGTAGCCCTTGTCGGTATTGGTGGTAAGCGTCTGCCCCTTGGCGGGTTGGCCGTGAAAGCAGCTGTACGAGGGAACGCCGTTTACCGGCGGGCCACCCTGCTCAGTGGTGAGCCAGAATTTGACCGTAGGGTAATCGCGGTGGTTCATGCTCGCGCGCAGAACAAAGTCGCCCTTGTTCGCCAGAAAGGGGAAACGGTTCACGATCGTCTGCGCTTCGGGGGCGCTTCGGACCGTAAAGATGCAGCGTTCCTCGGGGTGCGCATCGCACCACGCGCGGACGATGTCTATGATGAAATCAATCTCGATGTTGATGAGATGAAATGCAATGCGAGGACCGGACATACGAATTCCTTTGCCAGCATCAGGTTACATTATCTCCGATGGAAAAAATAAAGAACCTGTGGTCATAGACCTTGTCGCCTTCGTGGCAGAAGGCGTCGTTGTGCATGTTGACGCCGGCTGAGAAAGCCTTCATGACCGCGTGCATGGCTGTAGGCATGTTTTTCAGGCCCCAGGAGGCGAAAAAACTCAGCTCCGGGCTGCGCCACAACTCGGGTCGGCGAAGAAAAGTGTAGCTCTGCTCATCGGCCACGTGACGCAACCCCTGGGCCTCAAACGCGGCAATGATCTCGCTATTCAGCCGGTAGACGCACCAGTAGCCGGACTCGTCGCGCACATAGCGTCTTTCGCCTACCAAGGTGGTGGCACGTTCTACAATGATGCCGCCCGGAACCAAATAGGGCAGGTTGCGGCGGATGATGGCCTCAAAATCGGCATCGTCAAGATATTGGGTAACGCCGGCAAAATAGATGACGTCAAACTGCTGCCGCTGCGGTGTATAGTTGCGTATGTCACCCAGCGTAAAGTGAATGTTACTCAGCTTTTGTTTTGCGGCGGTTTCCTGGGCAAAGGCAATCTGCTGGCCGCTCATGTCCACGCCTTCGTAGTAGGAAAGGGAGCGCCCAAGCGCCATGGCCCACCGCCCTGCGCCGCAGCCAAGCTCGAGCATGGAAAAAGGCGCCCTGGGCAAATAGCGCCTCAAGGTTTCCAACTCGCCTATGGTTCTGTAAAGAAATTCAACTGGCAACCCCGTACCTATGCTGCTGGTGCCGATGGTGGCCGGGTCGTGCTGCTCGTTATTCCAGTAGGCGTGCACCTGCGCTTTTTTGCTGTCGTCCATTTATGCTCCTGATCCTGCGCGTTGTGACAATCCACAGGCCAATTCCTCAACAATGGCCCTCATCGCTCCGTAAAAATCCGTGAAACCCCATTGTTCCGCGCAGCGTTTTCCTTTTTCCCGCAAGACGGCGCACAGCGCGTCATCCGTCCATATCCGGCGTATAATCCCAGCCAGTTCTCCGATATCCGCAGGATTGAAATAGAGCGCCGCGTCACCGTATCGTTCAGGCATGCCGTATATGCCGGACACGGCAACCGGACAACCGAGGGCCATGGCTTCCAGCGGCGGAATATTTGTGGGGCCGAAAAATGTCGGCATAACGAGAGCACGCGCATGCTTGTAGAACCATGCCAACTCTTCCGTCGCCACATAGCCGGGAAGGGAAAATGCGTCTTCAAGTCCGCAGGCATTGACTATTTTCATAAAATCGTCAAAACCGTTTTGCTTGGTATTGCCTGCGGCGACAACGTGGATGTCCGGGATGTCTTTGCGCAGTCTGGCTATGGCTCTGGCTAATCCCGCATGGTTTTTATGCTTCCAGAATTGCGCCGGGTAAAAAAAGAATTTTTCCGGAAAGTTGCCGGCGGGTTTTTGCGGTATGCACTTTACTATGTCTTCAAAAGCGGTATACGGCAGAACCCTGATTTTTGATTTGTCCGCGTGCGGATAGCATTCAAGTACATGTTTTGCACCGACTTCGGAATCCACAAGAACTATATCGCCTGTTTTCAAGATCGCGTTGAACTGAATGTCCCGCGCGCGTTGTTCCTCCGGCGTCCCTACTTCCGGAAAGCTTTTTTCATATTTGTGCATCAGGTCGTGAATTACACATACATGCCTGGCCCCGGGAACCGCATTCGGAAAAGCCATCTGAGGAAGAACCATAACATGCGGGGCATACTCAGAAAGCCTTGAGGAGTTGGAAAATCTGTTGAGCAGTATTTTTAATTCCTGCGTTTGCTGTGCCGAATTTTTTTGTTCTTCGTGTAGCTGCAGGAGACCGGTGATATTTTCACGAAACTGTTCGGGTATCATATATTCAGTGATATTCATACACGGTACATCGAATTTTTTGAGAAGTCGCGACCAATTATCATCCCGATGCCAAACCCGCACATCGTAACTGTCTCGCGGCAGACCGGCCAGCGCGATAATGACGGCTTCAACATACTGAAACGCGCCGCCCCAGTTATGATGCACAGGCGTGTATACGGCAATGCGTTTTTTCATTTTCCGCAAGCCATCCATGCCTTCCAATTCGAGAATTCCGGCGGACTCAAGCGCATCCGGCCGCCTTCATCAATAACCTGAACCCGTAACCATTGTTTATGACATCCATAGTGGAGGGAGATGCGTCGTGTGCGCGGCAAACGCAAAAATGACCCCGCCTCTCGCAGGAAACAGGGCCGAAAAAAAACGGCGCTACCGCGTTTTTCTCAATGGAAAGCGCGGGATGAACCGTTGTGTGTATGCAAAGAGCAGGCCAACAACCAAAGGTTTCAGTCCGCTCGCCCGCATCCCGCCGGAGGCGGAAATCCCTCTGCACCCGTATTTTCATGCCGCCCGCCTGAAACAAACGATCAGTTACGGTAAGGCCGAACAGCCTTGCAACAAGCACGTAAGAGGCATAATTACCCGATTGAGAAACGAAAGGCAAGATTGGGCCATTCTCTTCCAGCAATTCTGAGGGAGTATTGATTTATTTTTGAATTGATCGGCGCTTCCCTGATGTTACGGCTGTTTGAGGCGTCAACCGCCATATAAGACAAGAGGCGA
Source organism: Desulfovibrio sp. (assembly GCA_031288535.1). GTDB lineage: Bacteria > Desulfobacterota > Desulfovibrionia > Desulfovibrionales > Desulfovibrionaceae > Frigididesulfovibrio. The sequence goes on from JAITRF010000126.1 coordinate 22,651, forward strand.
CAGGCGATGATGTACTATATCGAAAGCGCGTCCATGGACCCTTACTTTAATTTGGCTCTGGAACAGTATGTTTTTGATCGCCTGGATCGGCGGCATGAGTATTTTATGCTCTGGCGCAACCGCGAGTCCGTCATTGTGGGCAGGCACCAGAACACGGCGGCGGAGATCAACGGCGTCTACGTCAGAGAGCACGCCATAAGCGTGGTCAGGCGGCTTTCCGGGGGAGGCGCGGTGTATCACGATCCGGGCAACGTCAATTTTACCTTTATCGTCAACGCCGGCGGTCTGGGGGCTTTCGACTTCGCCTCTTTCTGCAGGCCGGTGGTCGCGGCTCTGGCCCGGTTGGGAGTGGAGGCGGAAATCAACGGCCGTAACGACATGACCATACAGGGCCGGAAATTTTCCGGCAACGCCCAGTACCGCAAACAAGGCAGGATCATGCATCACGGCACGATCCTCTATGACCTGGACCTCGGCGCTGCGGCAAAAGCCCTGAAGCCGCCCGAAGACAAACTTGAATCCAAGGGATTGAAATCCGTTCGGAGCCGGATCGCCAACGTGAAAAGCCAGATGCCCGGCAATGCTTCCGTTGAGGATTTTATCGCGGCTTTGCGGGAGTCCATGTTTCAGGAATATCAACTGGTTCCGTATGAGCTTTCACCCGCTGATCTGGACGGAGTCAAGGCCCTGCGAGACGGGGTTTATGCGACCTGGGACTGGAACTACGGCGCTTCCCCCGCTTACGCCATTGTAAAGGAGAGGCGGGTCGAGGGCTGCGGGAAACTGGAAATACATATGAACGTGGACAGGGGCGTCATCCGGGACATAGCCTTTTTTGGGGACTATTTCGGCAATGAGGATTCTTCCGGGCTTGCCGCCCTGCTCAGGGGTCAGCCCCCGGAAAGGGAGGCGCTTGCCCCCGTGCTCGCCAAAGCCGCTCTGGGCGAATATTTTTATGGTCTGGATGCGGATCGCTTTCTGGACATTCTTTTGGAATAGAGCGGATAGCATTGAAAATGCATAAACCGCTCTACGGAGACTTGCCGGCAAATCCCCGCTGCGGATTGCCGCGAGGCGCACCTGCTTCGCCGTCAGACGGCAATCCCAAGCCTAAACTGCCCCAGACGCCGTGTGTGTGGGAGGGGCGGCATCCTTTGTCGACGCTCATTCCGCGGATGTCTGCGGAAAATGTACCTGGAAACAGAATTATTTCTGGCAATGCCGGCAATATACGGTGCCGCGTCCGGCGATTCTGACCGATTTGAGGGCGTTGCCGCAGGACAGGCAGTTTTGGCCGCCGCGGCCGTATACCGAGAAGGAGTTCTGGAATGCCCCGGCCCGCCCGAAGGCGTCGCGATAGTCGCGTATGGAACTGCCGCATTCGGCTATGGACCGCAGCAGAATTTCGCGCAAGGCGCAGACGAGGGCGCGCAGGTCTGCCGGGTTCAGAGAGGATGCTGGCCGCTGCGGGGCGATCCTCGCCCGGAAAAGGGCTTCGTCTGCGTAGATGTTGCCTATGCCGGCCACGTTCCTTTGATCGAGCAGGGCTGCCTTGATCGAAATTTTACGCCCCTGGAACGCGCCCTGAAGGCTGGCCGCCAGCTCCTCCGGGGCCAGTTCAAGGGGTTCCGGGCCGAGAGTGGCGTAAAAGGGCCAGTCGGCGAGATCGGCCGGGCGCATGATCCGGCAGTAGCCGAAGGTGCGCATGTCGTCGAAAAACAGGCGGTCTCCGCCGTCGATGTTCAAGATCAGTCTGGTGTGTTTCATGGCCGGGGTATTTTCCGGATGGACGAAAAAACGTCCGGTCATTTTGAGATGGAAGGCCAGGATCAGGTCTTCCTTCCCGGACAGGCGCATGAGCAACAGTTTGGCGCGGCGACGGACGTCGGCCACTTTGCTGCCGGGCAGCGCGGGAAGCAAATCCGCTCCGGCCTGCACGGCCTCCGGCTTCGGCACTTCCAGGGAATCGATCCTCCGCCCCAGAATTTGCTCTTTCAGGGTTCTGACTATGGTTTCGACTTCCGGCAGTTCGGGCATGGTTTGTTTGCGCGTCCGTTTGGAGCGTTTACGCTTGGGACGCTCGCTGTAGAGTATTACGCTTGAGATTGCCGTCCGGCGGCGAAGCAGGTCCGCCTACGCCAATCTCGCGGACGGTGTTACGCTTCGCTTGACACCGTCAGGGCATTCTATCGGAAAGACACTTTCAATGACAAAATGGTCTAGAGCACTTTCACTTTGAGATTATACACGGTTTATCTTGAGGCCGCGCCCGCTCCGGCGCTTAACCGCGCAAATAAATTGCGCTTGCGCCTTCGCGGCGGGCGTCCGCTCGCGCGGCCGCCGGAGCAATTTCAAAATGAAATTGCTCTAAATGTCCTGCACGCGCACCCGGCGGACCCTGTTTCTGTCCATAGCCGCGACGGTGAAGCGTTTGCCGCCGATCTCTATGGAGTCTCCGGCATGCGGGATGCGGTCCAGTTCTTCCATGAAGCAGGCGGCGATGATCTTGTTTTCGTCCGTTTCCTTGTCCGGGCAGTGGAAGTTGATGCGTTCCCCCATGTCTCCCAGGGACATGTCCCCGGATATGTTGTAGCTGCCGTCGTCGCAGGCGATTATGTCCGGCTCTTCCATGTCGAATTCGTCCTGGATGTCGCCCACTATGGCCTCGACTATGTCCTCCATGCTCACGATGCCCTGCCAGACACCGTATTCATCTATAACTATGCAAAATTGCTGGCGTTTGCTCTGCATCCTGTGCAGGAGCGTATCCAGGCGGAGGGTTTCGTGGACGTAGACCGGGGTGCGCAGGATGGGGCGCAAAGTGGCGGGTCCCTTTGCGCTCAGCACGTCTTTTATGTGCACGAAGCCTATTATGTCGTCCCGGTTGTCCTCGTAAACCGGAAAACGCGTATGTCCGCTCTTTTCGGCGGTTTCCAGGAGCTTGTCCCTTTTTTCGTTTATGTAGAGAGCCACGGTGTCCATGCGGTGCACCATCACGTCTTTGGCCGTTTTCTGGTAGAAGCTGAAGATATTGTCCAGCATGCGCCCTTCGTCTTTGTCCAGTTGTCCCCCTTTGCTGGAATCCATGATCAGCATGCGCAATTCGTCCGCCGAATGGGCGTGTTCGGCTTCGGAGGCCGGGTGGATGCCGATGAGCCTGGTGACGGCGTTGGAGAGGCCGTTCATGACCATGACCATGGGCAGGCAGAGTAAATAGAAGAAGCGCATGGGCCGCGCCGTGAAAAGCACGGCGGCTTCCGCCTTTTGGATGGAGATGGATTTCGGGACCAGTTCTCCGAAGATGACGTGCAACAGGGTGATGATGCTGAAGCCCACGATAAAAGAGATAGATTCAATCAGGGTCGGATTGTCCACATAAATCAGGTCCAACAGGGGCTTAAGCAGCACCGCCATGGCCGGCTCGCCCAGCCATCCGAGGCCCAGGCTTGCGAGCGTGATGCCGAGCTGGCATACGGAGAGATAGGCGTCAAGGCGATTTTCGCCGAAAAGGGCGCTTTTGGCCCTTTTGTCTCCGGATTCGGCGAGCAGATGGAGGCGGGTTTTCCTGGCCTTCACGAAGGAAAATTCCGCCGCCACGAAAAAACCGTTCAGGGCGACCAGAAAAAGGGCCAGGATCAACATCATGCCGGTGTACACGGCGAATCTCTCCCGCTCCTGCGCGGAGCATGGGCCTTGGGGCAAGTGCCGGTGTCCCCGGCGGCCTCACCGCGCGCCGGTTCGCAACGGCCGTTCAAGCATAACCCGCATCGGGGTCGGCTGACAAGGCTATTTTGGCTTTTACGCGCCGGTCCGGATTTGCGCGCCGTGCCCTGCGCGGTCAGATTTTACGGCGAATTGACCGGGCGGAAAGGGGGGAAGGAAAAAATGCTTGAATAATAGTTGAAGCGGGGTTAATACCGAGTTGCCTTCAACAGTGTTCCGATGCGGCTTGGTATGGCGGCGGATTCCACGCCGTCCGTTGTTTTTTGCGAAACCCGGCTTTGGCTGTTTCGCAAAAAAGCAGGCATAAGGCATTCAAGTCTGTTTGAATGCAGATTGGCATACACCTTCCCGACCATGCCGGGGTAGCTCAGTTGGTAGAGCAGCGGACTGAAAATCCGCGTGTCGGCAGTTCAATTCTGTCCCCCGGCACCAGAAAATTCAAAGGGTTAGACTCATCGTCTGACCCTTTTTACTGTACCTATACTGTACCTGTACCGGCGTCTGTACATGACATTCAATCGGAGGAAGGAGAGTAGCCGCCCTTTGCTGGCTTCCGGCAGTGACATGAGCGTAAAACGTTCCTGTCGTGTGCGCATTACTGTGGCCAAGCTGCGCTGAAACGGCAGCAAGGTCCGCTCCGGCTGCAAGCATTTCCGATGCCGCAACATGCCGAATGTTGTACATGGGAAAATGAGGCAACCCAGCGGCGCGTAACGCTGTTTCCCAACCTTTTCTATAGTTGAGGATGCGCCTGCCGTTTCTGTGGCAGACATATTCAATTCCCGCCTCGCGATCCGCAGTGTACCGGTCAAACGCCTGCATCATATATGTCTGCGGAGGGAATACCGTTTTCAGGCTACCCGATTTACCCTGCTTCACAACGACAAGCACGCGCCGCCAGTCAAAGACATTCCATAGTAGCGAGAACAGGAGCCTATTGGCGTAAGCTGAAGCAGCGCCTGAAAAAAGAAGGGAGTGAGGTCGTGACAAACTGTCACGGACTGAAGCTAACTGCCAAGGACGGCAAGAAATACCTCACAGATGTTGCCGATGCCGGAACTCTTCTACCCCTCGTCCAGTCCGTTCCAAGCCCGAAAGCCGAACCAATCAAACTGTGGTTGGGCAAGGTCGGATATGAACGCATTCAGGAAATGGCCGATCCGGAGATTGCCCTGAACCGTTCTCGCTCACTCTGGCGTGAGTAGCTATCACACCTGTCCGAATTTAAGGGAGCACTTCTGCCGTGCAGAACGCCGAAGAGGAAGCGTATTTCCTCACAAGAAAAAACATCGGCCACCTGCGGAACGAAGCGCTTGTTTACGCGCGCGAAACGATGGACGCCCAGTTCAAGGCAACGGTCGCCGGTATGAAGGCCGTTCTGGCGGCGAGTAGAGGGTAGAGGAAGAATGGAAACAGGGCCGGGTTGAAAAACCTGACCTTGGTGGAACCCGGCGCGGACACCGGGGCGGCTCGGACCCGCTACCGATGAGGGCCGACAATCCGAGGGATGAACGACTATAAATAAGCAAAAAATTTATTTTTTGCAAGGGGCTTGACACCAGAATCTTAGCCGATAAGAAAACGGGGAAAGAGAAAGCAAAAAAACTAAAGTCAAGAAAAATTTTAAACTTTTTTGGCTAAAATATCAAGGCGTTCTCGTAACGATGCAATACAAAGGAGATGCGCCGTGAAAATTAAATTTGAAGACATCACGACTGATGATCTTGAAAGTGTAACTCCGGAAGAATTAGATCAAGCCGTTGCAGCCGCTCTAAGTTCTGCTGTAGCCGGTGGTCCACTTCCTATCGCTATTGATGACACCGACTACGGTAGTGGAATTACTATGGCTTCTGGCTCTGTTTTAAGGGCTACTCGCTATAAAATGCCTACTGGAAATGAACTACATAAAATTTGGTTTGGTTCCGACTCGTAATATAGGCTAAATTCTGTGACAACAACACAAATTAGCCAAAATAAAATTGCTATTGCCCTGAAGAGCAGAATTGAAAATATTTTATCCAAGTATAGATGGATAATTGATTTATTTCTTAACTCTCCATCAGAAAAAATCCCTAATCCTGTTGCCTATGAATTGCAACATGCGCTAGCACACCTCGCTCATGCTTCAACGTTATTACCTCAAGCAGATAAGTGGGCACAATATAAGAAGGCTATTGAGCATTTAGAACGTGGACTCTTAGACGCCTGGAAACTTCTTATAAAAGATAATCTATTACACTCTAAATGTCTTAAAGATGCCGACTTACTAAGTGAGCTAATAACTTGTCGTCTGCGCGAATATGATGAGGTCGTTAAATTTAATTCCGCATCAGAAGGTAAATGCGTAGAAAATAATCATGCAGTAATGCATTATGAGAAACTATATTCTAAGCTTTCCAAAAATTCAGTAATACCCAAATATGCCACTACTAATAATAATAAACGCAACAAATATCCCATATCAAAGTTCAATGATTTTTATAAATTGTTTCACGAATGGGCACAGTGTGAGCTAATTTTATCGGCATTACTTTGGGAAAAAGATATGCCAACTTTGGAAAAGATGATCGCCGCAGTTTTTAACAATTTTTCTATCGTTGATTTTGAAAAATGCTTTGGAGAACTTTATGCAAAATTATGCAGTGAATTTATGAGAATAATTGATGAGAAAAACGATTTTAAAATTTGGCTTGACAATCCTCTAACCAAAAAACGCCACCTTAAAGCGTTTCAGGCGATAGAAAGTGGAAACTACGAAAATGAAGACATAAAACATTTTCTGTATGATGATATTTTCCCGCGATTTAAATTAAAAATAAGACAATATAAGCAAATTTAAGTCACCCCCCGACCGCGTACCCTCACCGCGATCAGGGGGGTCGATGCTAGAGTTCCACCCTGGCCGCATGGATCAACCCGGTCAAGGTGGACTGGCTGATGCTGGTGTCCGTGAAGGTCAGCGCAACCGCCGCTGTAGTAATTCAGACTTTACATCGCATACCGGAGCGGACAGGCGGATATTGCTGGATCAACTGCCGCGCCTACTCAACGGGTTTGGCAGAACCTTCGCGGGATATGGTGATTCGTACAAAGCGGTTGTCATTGTCGTATGTGACCTTGATGATAAAAATCAGCA
>JAITRF010000141.1 GCA_031288535.1 Desulfovibrio sp.
CTTGGCGCCAAGCTCCTGCATATCCGCCTGCAGGGCTTCCGTCACTTTGTTCACGCTGTTGATGGCTTTTACCACCTGATTGACCAGATCCGCCCCGTCTTTTGCCTTGTTTTTTGTCAATTCGCTTTGTTCGGAAGCCGTTTCGGCGTTCCGGGCCACTTGCAGCACGGCGGAAGTCATTTCCGTCATGGCCGAAGCAGTGCTTTCCACGCGGGAACGCTGTACCCCGGCGCCGTGCGCAACCTTCTCGACCTGGGAGGACAAATCTTCAGAAGCAGCGGCCACGCGGCTGGAAACGGACGAGGCCTGGCCGGCCAGATTCTGTATGGTCCTGTTCGCGTTTTTTATTTCGGTAAGATCGGTGAATACTTCCAGGAAAGAAGCTGACTTGCCCTCAATATCCAGCATGGGAATGACCGTGTAGCTTACGTCCATATCCTTGCCCCGAGGGTGGATGCGGGTTACGGAGCCGGCGGGGCGCTTGCTTTCCACAGCCGTTCTGAGGCCGCAGGCGGCGGAATCCGAGTCGTCCCGGTGCATAAGTTCCTTGCAGGTCCTGCCCTTGTAGTCGTCTCCTGTCAGTTCGCGTGCCGCCGCATTGACGAACGCGGCCTTGAGATCCTGATCCAGCATTACGACCGGGGAAGGGATTGAATCCACAATCCGGCGGAAGCTGAGCAGGATGGCGTTTGTTTCCTCGACCAACACGGCGAATTCTCCCGGGAATTTTCCCGCGTCAGCCCCGGAATGCAGCGCGCCGTGGGTAATTTTCCTTTCCAGAGTCTGGTATTCCTCAATGATCCGCCTGAGCAGGGACGGAATGGACCGGAGGGCGTCGGCCAGCCGGCCAAGCTCGTCTTTGCGCTTGACGGAAAGCGTTCCGGAAAGATCGCCCGCGGCGATACGGCCGGCAAACGCAATGCTCGCGTTCAGGGCGTTCAACACCGGGCGGAGCAGGAAAAAGAGCAGAACCGCGCCGACAAGCACCGACACCGCGCTTATTATGAGCGCCGTATCGCGGATGTGGTCGAGAGACGAAAAGACGTCGCTGCTTTCGGCCTGGACGACCATGGTCAGGCCCGACGCCTTGTTCTTCCAGTAATAGTTGTACACAAGAACCCCGTTAAGCCCCGTGTATTCCCTGACGCCGGAGTCCTCCGCGGAGGCGATCATTTCCCTGTAATACGGCGTGGTCGGCAAATCCTTGAACAGAAATTCGGGGTTCTTGTGCATCACGATATGTCCGTTTTGCGCCAGCACAAAGGCATATCCGCTTTTACCCACGGAAATGTCCCTGACCGAGATGTCGAAAACCCGCTCAAGGGGAATGGCGCAATACGCGACGCCGGCGATCCTGCCGTCCAGTTTTACGGGCGCGGCTGTTATAATGACGCCGCTGCCGGTAACCCTGCTCAACATCGGAGGGGAAATAAACGTCTTTCCCTGCATGGCGGCCTTGAAATAGTTCCGGTCGCCGAAATTCTGCCCGATGCTCTCCGTGGCTGTCGAGGCCAGGATAATGCCCTTGTCGTCAAGCATGGCGATGCGGTTAAAATCCACATAGGTCTTCACAATGCTCTTCAACTTCTCACTGAAGAGTTTCTTTTTCTCCAGATCGCCGTTGACGGTTCTGAAAAAAACCTCCACCTCCTCTTCAATGGAAATGCGGTAGGTCGCTTCAAGAACGGTAGTCGTCAGGACGCCGAAGGTCCTGGCCAGAGCATTGGCCTCACCGCTCATGTTGTCCACAAGGGCTTCCCTGAGCGCGGCCGAGGACTGCTGATAGGACAGATAACCGCTGACGCCCATTATCAGCATGATGAGCGCGATAATCGGAGCCTGGATTTTAAAGCGCAGATTCATTGTCATACTCGTACCCGCCTGTTTTTTAATACGCTACCGCAGTCTCTTACCTTGACCATAAACGGATATTTTATCAAGGGCAATCAATGACTGCGTTTTTTTCATGGCAGACGCAACAAGACGCGTCAGCCCTGAAGCCCCGCCTCCGAGGGTAAAGTTTGCCAAAGCGGCGCCGATAAGCATGTACAAGAACAGGAAAAATTTTCTAGAAAAAAACTTGACTTTTTCTAGAAAATGCGGGACAAAAATTACGCACAGGAAAATGAACGGGAGGACGCAATGAGGAGCATAGCCATTTTTTGCGCGGGGCTGGCAGCGGTATTGGCAAGCTCGTCAGCGGCGTTTGCCGCCAACACCTCGGTCGGAGGAAACGTGAGCCGGGGCGAAAGCGACAGTATGTCATATAGCGTGAATATAGCGCAAAAATACGATCCGCTGTTGTCCAACTCGGTTATCGAGCTTTCCCCGGTTGCGGAAATCGGCGGGCACGCCTGGGTTCCGAAACACGACACCCCTACGGTATGGGGAGGTTTTCTGGCGCCCGGCGTGCGTCTGACCCTGAACACGGATTCCTTCATCCGGCCTTATGTCGAAGGCACTGTAGGAGGGGAAGTGAACAGCAAGGACAAGCTGGACGACAGGGACCTGGGCAGCAACGTGCTTTTCCGCACACGCGGCGCGGTCGGCGTAAGCTTCGGCGATGATTTCCGCCACCGCGTCCAGGGCGAATACGTCAACCACTCCACTTGGGGCGTCACCAGGCATAACGACGGAAACTCCACTTACGGCGTTTCCTACGGCTATTCCTTCTGACTTTCCGCTCGCCCCGCGCCTTGCGCGGGCCGGGCGCGTAAAGCGCTTTGACATTGAAAACATATCAACCGCTGTGCGGGGGTTTGTCCGCAAATCCCCGCCGCGAAATACCCGCAGGCGGGCAAAGCTCGCCTGCAAGCATTTCAAGCGTAAAACGCTCCATGTTCAGGAGTAGTCGTCAGGACAGGGCGTCACAGTAGACCGAACGCCTGAGTTCCCGTTTGAGGCGGCGGTCGCCGTCAAAATAGGCCGTCAGCCTGCGGCCGTTTCGACGTTGGCGCAAGAGCGCGTCGCGCAAATCCCCCGCCTTTTCCAGAAGCTCTTTCTGCGCCGCCCGCATCCGGATCAGATCCCCGCGCAGTTCCGTTTCGCCCGAGGCTTCCCCCAGAATGCGCCTGATGATCTCTTCCCTTTTACGCGCAAGCCCCTCGGCCCGATCCACGTCCTGTTCCGCCAGGGCCTCGCCTTCAGCGCGCGCGATATCCAGGGCTTCCTCCACCAGAGAACGGATGGCGCTCATTTTATGCCGCCGCCCTTGCGGCGCACACATCCCGCTCTATGGCCGCGATAACGCCGCGCCAGCCCTCGCAGACAGGCAGATATTCATATTCCAGCAGATCCGCCACCAGCACCCAGTCCTCGTTGCCCATGACGTCGGCGATCTCGCCCAGCAAATCCCCGAGACTGTCGGACATGGCCTCAAGCTCGGCGCAGGGGCCGCTAGAGTACTGGTTGCGCAGGACATATATGGTGTTCAAAAGTTCCCGGCTCACGGAAATGATATCCTGAAGCACCTCCAGGCCTTCCGCCAGATCCGCCTCGCGCAGCAATTCGGCCGCGCGGCGGCTGCCCCCGGCCATGATGTCTATAACCTTCGGCAGTTCCTGCACGATGTCGCCGGCCATCTGATCGGCGGATACCGTGCGTATCTCCACGCGTTTGAACCTGTCGGCCTCAATGTCTTCCGCCTGATGGGGATAAAGCTCGGAAAAAGCCTCGTCGTCCACCAGCACATCGGTGACGATACGATTGCCGAGGCCCTCTTCCTCGATGACCTTGACCAGCAATTCCTCAAGGTTGGTATAATTGGAAAGCGAAAGCGCGCTTTCCCGTCCGTCTATGACAATCATGGCTGACTCCTTTCCCCTCCCGCATGGGGCAAAATTTACTGTTGCCCCATGATATGCAAGTTGCGTTCCAGCTTGTGCGAAAGAGGTTTTTCAGCGCGCAAGGGCCGTGGAAAAATCAGCCAGGAGCCGGTGAAAGTTTTCCGATGTTTCGGCAAGGCGCGGCAGATCCGGGGTCTCCCCGCTTCCCCCCTGGCAGGTCTGCGCGAAAAGCAGGGCCAGGGCGCGCAGGGCCGGGTCCGCGCTCAAGGCGTCGTAGACCATGCGCCAGGTACCGGCAAGTTTTTGCCGCGCGCCCGCGCCTTTCGGCAGGGCCGCAAGGTGGGCTTGCTGCCGTAAAAGTTCGGTGAGGGCCAAGGCCTGGTTCAAGGCGGCGGTCGTTTCCCGTCCGGCGCAAAGGGGCGGATCGTCCGGCGCGTCTCCGGGTGCGGGGGAGGCCGGGAACACGAGCGGCTTTCCATCCAGAAAACCGCGCAGCAGCCGTCGCTGCAGGGCGAGCCAGAGCGTGCGCCTTTCCTTTTCGTGGCCGGAAATGGATCGCAGGTCCATGAATCCGTGCGCGTCCGGCAAAGACAGCCAGACCCTGGCTTTCCCGCAGCCGGTCTCCGGCAAAATCCAGGAACCGCCGCGCAGGCGGGAAAGGATCAGCGCGGCAAAAAATTCCGGCCTGATTGCCCGCGCGCAACGCAGGTCAAAGGCGCATTTCGAACCGAAGGCGCAGGGGTGGCAGGGCAGGTCCGGCTCCAGGCAGCAGCTGCCGGCCAGATAGGGGCCGGTGTCGAAGGGTTGGGCGGTGGCCAGGAAGACGGCCAGGATGGGCACTTTGAGGCCGGCGGCCAGATGCATGGTGCCGGTGTCGTTGCTGACCAGAAGCCCGGCCCGGCACAGGACTGCGGAAAGTTCCGCAAGACCGGTGCGCCCGCAAAGGTCAAGGTACGGGTGCGCCGCGAGATTCGCGTACTCCTCCGCGAGTCTCCGTTCGTTCGCGCTTCCGAGAAGGATCGGGAGAAGGTTCTCCTCCCGCCACAATATATCGCCGAGAGCCGCGAAATATGCGGCCGGCCAGCGCCGCCTGTCCTCGCTCGCTCCGAGTTGGAAGGCCACGTGGCCTTTTACGTCCGCGCGTCCCGCCTCATCAAGCAGTCGCCGCGCTTCAAGGCGCGCCTTCTTGCCCGGCCGGAACAGGGAAACGTCTCCCGGGGCGGAAGACGCCTCGGACCCGCCCGGCATGCCGGACGGATCCGAGGCGATTCTGCGGAACATGTCCACCACGTTGAAGGGGCTGATCCCGCGCTCCAGGCTTGAGCCCACGAAAAAAGCCGCCCAGTTGTCGCCGTTTACGCCAAAGCCGTTCTCGTCCACGAAAAAGCCGGAACAGGCCCCGCCTTCAGCCAGAAAGCGCGTCAAAACCTTGGCTGAGGCGTCGGGAGTCAGATTACAGACCAGATCCGGAGGAAATTCGGCGCGGAGCCTGCGGCGAAAATCCGCGATTCCGGCCAGGGCGGCCGGCCAGTCGGCTCTGTCCTCCCCGGAGTGGAATTCCTCGGCCTGCGCGCGGGCCGCGTCAAAAATCTCCCCCTCTCGCCGTTCCTTCAGCCGGGCCAGGAGAAGCGCCCCCGGCAGGGGCGCGATATGGTCGAGACCCGGCAGCAGCCGGGCGGCGGGGGCGAAATTTTCCAGGCAGACCATGCCCACCCGGTGTCCGCGCCGGACAAGGTCGGAGACCGCCGCCCGGCTTTGCAGGATATCCCCGAAGCGGGCCAGGTTCAAAAGCAATACGTTCACGGCATCCCGGCGCCTTTGCCCGACCGCCGGCACGCAGCCTTGCGGCGCGTTTCGTGCGGACGCGCTTCATACTAGGGCATGCTAGGAGTCTGTCGGAGAGAGATGCCCGTGTCTGGCTAACATATTGATATTTTTGAGTATTACGAATGCGATAAATTTATGCGCATTAATAAATTCAATATTCTATGTTCAAAATCCGACAGGCTCCTAGGGCATTTAAGGAAGGGTTGGTTAATTGGAGCTCCGCCCCAAACCCCGCCGGGGGAGCGTCAGTCGTAGGCGAGGTTTCGAGCCGTACAGATGACGACAGCAGCGATAATGATTTCCCCCGGACCCACCCTCGATAATAATTTATTGAAATATATATTGAAAATACAGAGGGCAAAGCCATCTCAAAAATAAATCAGTGCTTCCTTAACCTTGAGATTATACACGGTTTATCTTCAGGCCGCGCCCGCTCCGGCGCTTAACCACGCAAATAAATTGCGCTTGCACCTTCGCGGCGGGCGTCCGCTCGCGCGACCGCCAGAGCAATTTCAAAGTGAAATTGCCCTGGAGATACGATGATTGACCGAGGCTAAACTAAAGTCTGTCCAACCTTGCATCCCGTAGGTTATGCTGCAAGGATAAAACACCGGTACAGAGCCACAACCAAAGAGGACAGACCGTTGAAGATGATACTCTATGTTGGTATGGACGTCCACAAGGAAAGTATTTCCATCGCCTGTACGGCAGAGAGCGAAGACATTCGACATTACGAGGCAACACCCAATTATTTCGCAGTATTGGATTCTGTAATCCGCAAACTGGTCGGCAGCGGACATATTCCGCTATTTGTGTATGACGCAGGGCCTGGTGGCTAGAGGCACTTTCCCGAATCTCATAATGCGCCGGTTCGGACTCGCCGCCCTTTCTCCCATTTTCGTGTCCAAAAAAACCCTACACCGATCTGATCTATGGAGAGAGGAGGCGATTGCGATATTTGCTAAAGGAAGGGAGTCCAATGTTCCGGTGCCAGTATTGCGGACAACTCGCCCGAATCCTTGCCCAAGCGACAATTCTCATGCGGAACAGGCTCCAGGAAGCGCGCATCGTGTTCCGAAATATGCAGAACGAGCATATAGATATATAAAAACAATATTTGACCACTGTTTGTCTATCCTTGTAGCTTCAGAGCATGAAAAAATTCGTTTTCTCCACGCCCATGGGGGAAAAGAAGCTTTTTCTTCTATCTTGGGCAAGTCCTGTGATGATCGTGCTCCTCTGGGAGGTGTATTGCCGATTCGGCCTGATCGGTCCGGAGATTCTGCCGCCTCCGAGCAAGGTTCTTCTTGCCGCGATTACCTTGGCGGAAAGTGGCGCGCTGCTTCCTGATCTGGGGATTAGCCTGAAGCGAGCGGCCACGGGCTGGTGTATAGGCGCGGGCACAGGTTTTTTGCTGGGTCTGGCCGTTGGTTTTTCCTCCATTGCCAGGGCCGTACTTGACCGCAGCATACAAATGTTGCGCGCTGTGCCGTTTCTTGCTCTGCTGCCTCTGGTCATCGTCTGGTTCGGAGTGGGCGAGGGACAGAAAATTTTTTTGGTGGCCCTCGGTGTCTCCTTCCCGGTGTATATCAATACAACCTTGGGCATCCGGCAGTTGGATCCGAAACTGCTGGAAATGGGAAGTACGCAACGGTTGACCACCTATGAAACCATACGCCGGATCATCTTTCCGGGTGCCCTTCCTTCTATTCTGATGGGTGTCCGCTACTCCTTGGCCACAGCCTGGCTGGCCCTGGTCATCGCTGAAACCATCGGCGCGAGCGCGGGTATAGGCTTTCTGGCCCTTGACGCCAGGGAATTCCTGCAAACAGACGTCATCGTGCTGACCATCGTTATTTACGCCGTGATCGGCGTATGCGCCGACGCCGCCGCCCGTTTTCTGGAGCGCCGCCTGCTCGCTTGGCATCCCAACTATTCCCCCAAGCGATAAAGATGGAAACGCCGGGCGGAGAGCAGGAAACCTTGGAAGTCGTCGTGGTGCAGGGACTGGTGCGCTCCTATGGCCCGAAAGTGATTCTCAACAATCTGCATCTGCGCATCCGCAAAGGCGAATTTGTCGCCTTGCTGGGGGAAAGCGGCTGCGGCAAAACGACCCTGCTGAGGGTTCTGGCCGGACTTGACTCTATACAGGGCGGCACCATCCATACGCCGGGCGCGCCGGCGGTGGTCTTTCAGGAACACCGGCTCCTACCCTGGGAGAATCTGTGGCGCAATGTATCTCTTGGCCTGCATTGCGGCCGGGCTAAGGAAAAAGCGGCCAAAGCCTTGGAAGAGGTAGGCCTCGGGGACCGCCTGGACGACTGGCCCCGGAATCTCTCCGGCGGCCAAGCGCAGAGGGTGGCTATTGCCAGGGCTCTGGTGCAGGAGCCCAAGTTGCTCTTGCTGGACGAGCCTTTCGCCTCTCTGGACGCCCTGACGCGCATCAAGATGCATAAGCTATTGCTTTCCTTGATAGCTGCGCACAAACCTGGAGTTTTGCTGGTGACCCACGATGTGCTGGAAGCCATCGTTCTGGCGGACCGCATTCTGATTATGCGCGACGGAGGCATCGTCAAAGAGTATGTGGTGAAAGACTATGCGGACAAGAGGACGGTACAGGCGGATCTCTTCGAGGCCCTTGGTTTCGCCGGAGGCGACTCGCCGTATTGAAAGCGGACGGTCACGCGGTGTGCATACTGGTGTATGCAGAGAAAAACATACAGTTTTCCTGATAACTGCGTCGAAAGTGTATTTTCCCTGTAGAAATCTGTAAATTCAACAACAGGAGATGACCATGAAGAAGGACGTGCTGGGACGGAAAATGGGCAGGCGAAAGATGCTGCGCATGCTGGCGCTCGGCGCTGGAGGCGCCACCTTGGTCTCTTCCCTGGGACCGCTGAAGGCCGTTGGCAGAACAACGGATACAGTGCGCCTGACCTACGCCCGCGGCGGGGGGAACATCACCCTGCTAGCCAAAGAACGCGGTGAGTTGGAGAAACATCTGGCCGCGCAGGGCATAAAGGTAGAATGGGTAGGCCCCTTCCCCAGCCATGCCCCCTCCATGCAGGCCGTTGTGGGCGGTTCGGCGGACTTCAGCTTCGGCGGTTCCACAACGCCGGGCCTAGCCGCCATTTTGGCCGGTTCTCCCCTGGTCTTTTCCCAGTTCTACATTTATCTGCCGCGCACCACCGCCATCATCGCCAAGGATCCGGCCATCAGAAGCCCGAAGGACTTGGTGGGGAAAAGCGTGGCCGTCAATCGTTCCGGCTTGGGGGAGATGCTGCTCATCGCGGGTCTGGAAAAATACCACGTGGATGTTTCCAAGGTGAACGTTGTCTATCTGAATCCCCCCGATGCCGGCCCGGCCCTGGCAGCGGGCAAAGTCGACGCCTGGGCCATGTGGAGCCCGGCTGTGGATATCGCCCGGCAGAACTATAAGGCCCACAACATTTATGAAGAAAAGGAACTTGATTTTCTATTGGACTTCAGCACCTTCCTCATTGCGCGCTCCTTCGCCGCTCGGAATCCGGATCTGGTCCGAGCAGTCAATGAGGCTTTCGTCTTGGAAGGGCAATGGGCCAGTGCGCATACGGCGGAGGTGGAAGATATCTGCCAGAAAACGGGCAAATACAGCGATGAAGTGCGCGATTTCTTCATCTCGCTCAAAAGAGCCTATCAGTTTTATCCTCCCAATGACGTGAAGTTCCTGGCCGATTTTCAGAAGGCCGCCAACTGGCTTTCCGCTCACGGTGTGCTGCCTGGACCGATTACCGTAAGCGAGCATGTGGCGCAGTTGTGAGCTTTGCGCGCATACTGTTTTGCCGGGGCGTTTCCCCGCGGGCAATGGCGCGGCCCCGACCCCTCGGGCCGCCGGAAAAGGGCGGAGACAAAGGAGTATGGCGTGGAGGAAGAAGGAAAAGCCTTGGACAGGGCCTCCGTGGAGGCGGCCATAGCGGAATACCTGCTGCAGGTGAACTACGGCGGGTATGCCCCGGATGCGCACAAGGTGCTGGCGGTGCGCGCCACGGATAGGACGGCATGGTTGCGCAATGCGGAAAGGCGGACGCGCTGGGAAGTGTATTATTTTGTAGAGGGCGAACTTTTTCCGCAGGCAGGGGATACCCAGTTGCCGGAAGGTGTATCGCCCTCCGAACACGCGAAAAAACTGGTGGAGGCCATATGGGAATCCTTGTCCGTATGGAACGGCTATGATTTCACCACCACCAGTTTCGGTTTGGACAGGAACAATTATCTACGTAACGGCCGAGAAGAGGACGATGGGATTGTCGGGATTGCCTATGCTCCGGTGTGAACACGACGAATCTTTTTATGCCGCGCTCGCTTGGCGGGAGGAAGTCCGGGACGCGCGAGGTTTTCAGAACTATCTGAACGCCTTTGTGCGTTCCGATCTCCGCAACCGCCTCCCGGAAGGGCGGGGCATTCCTATTTTCGATCCGCCCCTGACGGCTGTGGCCGCTGTCTCTGATCCCCTTTTCGCGCAATTGCAAAAAGAGAGAGTTGTGGGACCCATCCATGTGGCTCCGGAGTACTGGCTGGAAGGCGCCCGTTCCGTAATCAGCTATTTTCTGCCCTTTTCCCGGGAAATCAAGAAAACATACAGCCTCAAATCCCGCCTCCCGCCCTTGGAATGGGTTTCCGGCAGGCTGAACGGCGAGATATTCAATCATGTGCTCCGCAGGGCGCTGGTGATCCTGTTGCGCAGGCAGGGGGGCAGGGCTGTCGCTCCTGGTTTGGATCCGCGCTACAAAGCGGAAAACTGGCTACCTATGTGGTCGGAGCGCCATGTGGGTTTTATCGCCGGGTTGGGGAGTTTTGGTCTGCACGGGGGTCTGCTGACGGAAAAAGGCACTGCCGGACGGATAGGCAGCGTGGTGACGGATATTGTCTTTCCCCCCACGGAACGTGCCTATGCCGAAGTGTATGCCTACTGTCTCTGGAAGCGGGAAAGACGTTGCGGCGTGTGTATCACCAGGTGCCCTGTGGGGGCGATCAGCAAGGAAGGCAAGAGCCACTCCCTCTGCATCACCAATGGCGCGGAATTCATACGACCGGCCTTCAAGGACTGGGGGTATCACGGTTGCGGGCATTGCCAATGCAATCTGCCCTGTTCCGACGGCCTGCCGGGGCGGAGCGGTCCAGCGGCCGGAGCTACGAAGGGCCGAAAGGAGGACGGCGCGTGAACCGGGAGAAGCTTGTCTCCCTGCAGGAACTGGCAGCCATGATTCCCGATGGGGCGCGCCTTGCCTTGGGCGGCAGTTTTCTTCATCGCGGCCCCTTTGCTCTGGTGCGGGAACTGATCCGCCAAGGCAGGCGCGGCTTGGAAATCATCAAGCAGTCTCCGGGCTATGACCTGGATCTTCTTTGCCGCTGCGGCGTGGCGGCAAAGGCTTCCTGCGGCATCGTAGCTCTGGAGGGGCCTTTCGGAATCGCCCCGTGGTATCGCAAGGCCGTGGAAGAGGGGAATCTAACCTTGGAAGAACATTCCTGCGCCACCTTGGCGGCCGGTTTGCGGGCCGTTGTTTTCGGCGTGCCTTTCCAGCCCGTGGCCGGCCTGCACGGTTCGGATCTGGCCCGTGTGAATCACTGGGCCTGTTTACCCGATCCCTATGGTTCAGGCAGGGATACCTGGGTGATACCGCCCGTCAGGCCGGATTTCGCCGTCATCCATGCGGCGGAGGTTACCGCCGCCGGCGATGCCCGGGTATGGGGTACTCCCAACTGGGATCGCCTCATGACTCGGGCAGCGGAGAGCGTACTCATCACAGCGGAACGGCTTGTGCAGGATTCCTTTTTCTCCGAGCGTCCTGAACTGACCTTGGTGCCGCGTTTTCTAACCAGAGGGGCGGCTGTCGTCCCCCATGGAGCTTGGCCGGGCTCCTGCACGCCTTTTTACGGCGTAGACTACCCCGCCCTAGAGGAATATCTGCGCAGACCGGAAGAAACCTTTGTCCGGGCGCATCTCGCCCACGCCCCGGAAGCTGCCACGCAGGGCACCGTTGCGACACGGGAAGGGCAGACATGACGGAAGAGCCTTTTTTCTCTCTTTTCGCCCATCTGGTGATCGGCTTGGCGCGTTTCATCCGGCCGGATGAGATTGCCTTTAGCGGAGTCAATTCCACTCTGCCCATGCTGGCATGCCTGCTGGCCAGACAATGCTACAACTTTTCCTTCACCTACCTCAATGTTGCCGGAGGCGTTGATCCCGAGCCGGCGCACGCGCCCCTTTCCAGTTCCGATCCCATCCTGACGCAAGGATCCTGCTCCATTTTCGCCAACGAGGATTTTTATGACCTGTGCTGCCGGGGAGGCATGGATATATGCTTTCTCGGCGCGGCCCAAGTGGACGGCAAAGGCAATACCAACCTCTCCTGCATCGGTGACTGGCATGCCCCCAAGGTGCGCCTGCCGGGCGGCGGCGGGGCGCCGGTCATGTTGCCCACCGCTCGCAGGGCGGTGGGCTGGCGCACGGAACATTCGCCGCGTACCCTTGTGGAACGTCTGGATTTCACAACGGCGGCGGGGGGGCTGCACGGCTTAGTAACGCCGTATGCCGTTTTTGAGAAAACAGATGGCTGCTTGGCACTGAAACACTGGAATCCGGCCGTATCTCCCGAGGAAATCAGACGAAGAACCGGCTTCGCCTTTGACGCGCCCCAGGCCACGCCCAGCCCGAAACCGGATCAGCGGGAATTATCCGCCTTGCGCAGGCTGGACCCTGAGGGTGTTTTTGCTGCCGGGTCCGGTATCCGGCTGTGGAGCGAGGAGAAAACTTAGGGAGATACCTACGTACTTCGAGGATCTGCCGGGAGAAATGCTTTCCTCAAGGCTTCCTGGGGTTTCAGGCTGATACCGGTGAAGTGCAAAGGGGAGTATCTCCTTTGCCGGCAGGATGCCGGAAAGGCGTCCGTACCGGGAAGAGGGGAGGAGATGGCGCGGGAAGATACGACAAGGGACGTTTTCTCCTTGGAAAAAATTCTGCAAAGCCACGGGCAAGGCACAGCCTTTCTGCTTCCGGAAAGGGAGGGTTGCGCCGGCCGGAGCGTCAGCTACGGGGAGTTGGTAGCCAGCGTCCGCGCCTATGCCCGAGGCAGCGCTCTGCGTTTTCGCGCCGCCCTTGCCTCGGATAACCCTGCGGATCGTTTTGTGGGCATTCTGGCCGAGCGGGGCGTGGAGCCTGTGGCCGCTTTTCTGGGATTGATGGAAGCGGGTTTCTGTCCTTCTCTCATGGAGATGCGCGCGCCGCTTCCGGTTCTTGCCGGTCGCATGGCGAGCGTGGGCATGAAGATGCTACTCACGGACATGCGCCAGTATTCCCCAGACTGTTTTCCTCCCGGTACGCGCCTTGCATCCTTGGAGGAGTGCCGGGAAGCGGGCCACAGCAACCCTAAGAAACGAACATGCGCGGAATCGTCAGCCGGAAAGCGTGCCCTCCGGCTGAAGCATGCTGCCCCGTATGCGTCCGCCCCGGCCATGTTGCTCTTTACTTCGGGCAGTACCGGGGAATCCAAGGGAGTGGTGCTGTCACGCGCCAATCTGATCTGCAACGCGCACGGCGTTACGGCCATGACCGGCCTGACGAGCCGGGATGTGCTCCTGCACGTCATGCCCCTGCACCACACCAACGGCATCAACAACCAGATCATCGCCCCTCTGCTCGCTGGAGCCGCCGTTATCCTGGCTGACCGCTTCCGGCCGGAGGAGGCGCCTCGCCTGATAGACCGCTATTTAGCTACCTATATGACGGGGACGCCGACGCATTACTCCCGAATCCTGCCTTTCGTGCAAAGGCCGGGCGCGCGGACTGCCTTGCGCTCTCTGCGCTTTTTACGTTGCGGTTCCGCCCCGATCTCGCGGGAACTGCATCTTGCGCTGGAAGCCGCCTTCGGAGTGGATCTGCTTGTCTCCTATGGCCTTTCGGAAGCCACCTGTACGACGGCCATGAATCCGCCTGGCGGGCGGCGCATAGGTACTGTGGGAAGGGTGCTGGAGGGCCAGGAGGCGGCGCTGTTCAGGCCTGGAACGTGGGAAGCGGCTGGGCGCGGCGAAGAGGGCGAAATCTGCATCAGGGGAGGTTCCGTGATGCTCGGCTATGCAGGAGAGGCTCAAGATGCGGAACGGCAGGGCGGCTGGCTACGTACCGGAGATCTCGGGATATTTGATGCAGATGGCTTCCTAAGCGTGACAGGCAGAATAAAGGACGTGATCCTCAGGGGCGGAGAAAACCTCTCCCCAGCTCTTATCGAGGGTATCCTGCTTGGGCAGGAGGCGGTGCGGGACTGCTGCGTGGTCGGTCTCCCTTCCGCGGATCTGGGGGAAGAACCAGCTGCATTCGTCGTGCTGCGGGAAGGCTTTTCCCCTGCTGTGGAACAGGACTTACGGACGGCGCTCGCCGAAGCGCTCCCGGCGTCCCATGTGCCCCGGCAGTTGAGGTTTGTGGAAGAATTACCAAGGAACGCCTTAGGCAAAATAGAGCGTTACCTCCTGCGGCAAAGCGTGGTTTAGAGTGGTTTCGTTTAGGCACTGTCGTCAAGCCGGTTTGCGGCTTGCTCGCAAACGGCCCCGCAACCGTCCGTCCCGACATGACTTTTCAGCAGGGGTGCTTCTGGCGGTCAATGACATCCGGGCCTATGACTTTGTGCATGACGCCCGCGCCAATGATCAAGTGCTCAAATGCCTGACCGTCATTGACGAATACAGTCGAGAGTCCTTGGCAATAGATGTGGGCGGTTCCACTCGCAGTGACCGAGTTATTGAGGTTTTAGCCCGGCTCATCAGCAAACGGAGAGCACCAAAAGCATTGCGCTCGGATAACTGAGGAACACAAAGCGATCCTGAAGAGCTTTGGCGTATCTGAACTTGGGAGGCAAGACTGCCAAATGATCTCAATGTAGTACGAAATTAGAAGGTGCCGTTTTTTTATTATCTGTAATCATAGCCCATGTTTAACAGCCCTCTCCTGAAAACTGCCCAAAAACATATTTTTTTCAGTGCATGTTACGATAAAGTTCAATGATTTCAATGGACATAGTTTTAAAAATGCCAATGTAGTGCCTTACATATAAAAATAAATCTTGCATTTTTTATTTTCCATGGCATAATGCCACCATGTATATTAGAAAAACAACTACCAAAAAAGCTGCGGACGGCACTTACTATACCACATTCCGGATCGTTGCTTCGGAAAGGGTGCGGGGAAAAGTCAAGCAACGCACTTTGCTCAATATTGGCAGTGAATTTGAACTGCATGAAAGCGCATGGCCGAAATTATGCAAACGAATTGATGATATTCTTGAAGGCGCTCTTTCTTTGCTTGCTCC
Source organism: Desulfovibrio sp. (assembly GCA_031288535.1). Classification (GTDB taxonomy): domain Bacteria; phylum Desulfobacterota; class Desulfovibrionia; order Desulfovibrionales; family Desulfovibrionaceae; genus Frigididesulfovibrio. Next base: position 14,951 of record JAITRF010000141.1, read on the forward strand.
AGAGCAACAAATTGAAGAATATGCTCAAAGTTTTGCGGCAAGGATTATTTCAGAACGCTCTGTTATCGTTCCAGAGAAAGAAGAAGTCGCCAGCTATGAAGAAGTGAATATCGCTTCGTTGGAGCTGACTCAGCCT
>JAITRF010000146.1 GCA_031288535.1 Desulfovibrio sp.
GCCTCTTCCGCTTCCTTCCGTTTCCAGATGCCCTTCACGTCCAGGAGCACGGCCTTGCCGCGCGGGGCGAAAAGCAGGGACAAATCCCCCGGCGCAAGGCCGAGATAATCCGCGTGGGCCACTGCAAAGACGGCGGCGTCAAGATCGCGCATTTCCGAAAAGGGCGTAAGTTTGATGCCGTACTCCAGGGCGGCTTCCCCGGCATCCGCCAGGGGGTCGTGGACCAGAACGCTTACCGCGTATTCCTCAAGCTCGGTCATGATGTCCGGGATGCGGCTGTTGCGCAGATCCGGCACGTTTTCCTTGAACGCAAGACCGAAGATCCCCACCCGCGCCCCGTCCACCCTGCGCCCGCCGGAGATGAGCAGTTTGACTGTCTTTTCCGCCACATATTTGCCCATGTTGTCATTAATGCGCCGGCCCGCGAGGATGACCTGCGGGTGATACCCCGCCTCTTCGGCCTTGAAGGTCAGGTAATAGGGGTCCACACCGATGCAGTGCCCGCCCACGAGCCCGGGGCGGAAAGGGAGAAAATTCCATTTGCTGCCGGCGGCTTCCAGCACATCCATGGTGTCTATGCCCAGGCGATCGAAGATCAGGGAAAGTTCGTTCATCAGGGCGATGTTCAGATCCCTCTGGGTGTTCTCGATCACCTTGGCGCTTTCCGCCACCCGGATTGACGGGGCGAGGTGGACGCCCGCCCCGACAACGCTTCCGTAGATGCCCGCGGCCACTTCCAAAGCCTGGGGAGTGCTTGCCGACACCACCTTGACGACCTTCTCCAGGGTATGGACCTTGTCGCCCGGATTGATGCGCTCCGGCGAATAGACGAGGGCGAAGTCCGACCCGTATTCCAGGCCGGACGCGGCTGCCAGGATGGGGGCGCAGATTTCCTCGCTCACCCCCGGATAAACCGTGGATTCAAAGGCCACCAGCGTGCCCCGGCGCATGTGCCGACCGACCAGGGCCGCAGCCCGGCGCAAAGGCTCGAGGTCCGGGGTACGGTGCGCGTCAATGGGCGTGGGCACGGCGACGATAATGAAACGCGCCTTCGCAAGCTCCTCCGGATCCCGGGAAAACTCCAGCCCCGAAGCGGCAAGCGCTTCTGGCTCCACTTCTCCCGTGCCGTCCTTTCCCCGGCGCAGGTCTTCTATGCGGCGCTCGGAAATATCAAAACCCAGGACGGAAAACTTTCCGGACAAGGCCACGGCCAGGGGAAGACCCACATAACCCAGGCCAACCACGGCGATTTTCTCAAGCCGCCGCTCAAAGTCCTGAAAAAGAGGAAAATCGCCCCGAAAAGCCCGGCCCGCACCCGCTTCCGGGTTATCCCGCTCAACACCCATCGGTTCTCCTTTGCCCCGTTTCCAACACCCGCCCGCATTCAGGCGAACCCGGCGGCTTCTCCGCGCAATGCAGGCAGACGACGCCGCCCGTGAATTTTTTATAGACCACGTTTACAAAACCCGCCGCGCGCATTTCATCGGCCAGATCATCTGCGGAAGGGTGGTCGCGTATGCTTTCGGCAAGATAGCGGTAAGCGTCGCGGCTGCCTGAAACAAGTCCCCCGACAATGGGAAGCACCCTGTGCAAATAAAAATTGTACAGCCCGAAAAGCAGGCGTTCCCCGCCCCCGGAAAATTCCAGAACGCAAAAGCGCCCTCCCGGGACCAGGACGCGCAACACCTCGGCGTAAGCCCGCCCGCGCGGGTTTATGTTGCGCAGCCCAAAGGCCGCTGTCGCCGCCGACATGCTGGAGTCCGGCAAAGGCAGAACACGCGCGTCTCCCGCCAGGGGAAGGATGCGCGCGCGCATCCCCGGCTTTAGCCTGGACAGCCCGAGACGCAGCATGGGAGGACAAAAGTCCAGGGCGGCTATCCTGTATCCGGGAAAAGTCCGGGCCAAAACAAGAGTCAGAGCCAGTGTCCCGGCGGCGAGATCCAGAATCGGCCGTTTCCCGTCCTCGGGCAGAGGACAAAGGGCCTCGGCCGTTTTCTTGCGCCAACCGGCGTCCAGACCCAGGCTCAAAACGCTGTTCAGGAAATCGTAAACCCCGCAGATGCGCGAAAAGGCGTCCCGCACAAACCCGGCTTCCGATGCCATCAGGGCTCGTCCGCCCGCTCGTTCCGGTCCGTCTGCCGGCCGCTTATGGTGGCCAGGACGATGCGATAAATTTCCGGAAAGCTGCCGGAGAAATTGGCGGGAGAAATCCGCCCGGTTTCGATGAATTTGACGACTATCTCCTTGGTCACCTGCAAGGCTTCACGCGCGTCCTTTTCCATATTCCCCCCGGCATAAAAAAACCGCCCTTGGGAACGGTCATGGCCACAATGGCTGCAACCGGGCGGAAAAAGAGAAAAAACTATGCGCCACTCCTCTTTTTTGCCTTTTATAGCACCGCCCGGCCCGCTTTAACAAGGGGCATGTTTCAATCCAGCGATAATGATTGCCTTGGATTCCTCTCGATAATAACTCGTTGAAATATCTATTGGGAGTACAGAGGGCAAAGCATCTCAAAAATAAATCAGTACGTCCTTGGAATTTCAAATCAGACATACCGGCATGCTGAAATATAGAGGTTCATCCCCTTGCCAGGGGGGAATTTGAGGGGCAAAGCTTCCATGGTAAAATCGGTGTTTCCACAATATTGGCCATCAGATCAGGCGCGCGCCGTGCAAGGCCAGCGCGTCTCCCAGCTCGCGCAGGGCCGGGCCCTGATCGCTCTGGACGAGCCGCTCAAGGGACCAGTCCAGATCGCGCGCTCCCTTGCCCGTCTCCACCCGGAAACGTATTTTCGCCTGGACGCGCCCCTCCGGACGCAGGAACCTGAAGGGAACCGGACTTGCCGTCTCCTCCAAAAGCCGGGCCTCATCCACGCTGTCATAAGATATAAGCAGGGGCCGGGCGAAAAAATCCGGAGCCAGGGTAAAATGGCGTTCATACAGGGCCAGGACGGGGATTTTCGCGGCCCTCCACATGCACCAGGCCGCCCCCGACGCCAGACTGCAAAAGACAATGCCCGCGTCATAGGCGTCGAACAAAAAAGCCGCCAGCATCCCGATCAGAAAGGCCGCCGTCCAGACGCGCGTCTTTTTCACGGCCGATGCGGGAAAAATATAAAACGCCCCCTGAACTCCGGATGGGGCGGGGGTAAAGTCCGCATAACGCACCCGTCCGGTGCTCAAGGCGCAACCGAGCATATAGACTACGCCCCCCGGCAGGGTGAGCAGGCCGACAAGCACGGACAGGGGCAGGCCAAACCTGCTGCCTGCGGCTATAAGCCCCAGAGCGACGGCCTGCCCGGCCAGCAGACCCATGAAAATGGGGCGGGCGGCCATGACGCCGGAGATGAAGATCTCCAGCGCCTCCCGCTCCGGGCTCGGGAAGGCGTTCAGATCGATGAGGCTTATGGCCGCAAAGAGAAGCCAGCCCATCAGGAAATTCAGGACAAGCCCGACCCAGGCCGCCGGATGGATGTTGCGCATCTGTTTTCATACCCTCTTGTTCGGATTGCGGGGCGCGCCGGTCCGCAGGCGGGCTTTGCCCGCGCCGTTAAACGACAATCTCAAGCGTAACATGCTCTGGATGTAGATCATTTTACGCCTGAAACGCTTGCCTGACGGCGAGTGAAGCCCGCCTGCAAGCGTTTCGCGGCAAGGATTTGTTTGCAAATACTTGCCGAGCGGTCCAACTTCTCAAAGTTGAACCGCCCTAGCGCCGCCCCAGCATCCGCGCCACCCACTGCGTGCTTTTGGCCAGTCCCCTGCCCAGGGCCGTCTCGCAGGCTACGGCAAGAGCGACGGGGTCATT